>SXKJ01000364.1 GCA_005778115.1 Planctomyces sp.
ACGATGCACTTCACGCTGTCGAGCGCGGCGTTCGCGGCGCTGGCGGCGGAAGAGGCTCCGCGAGCTTTGATGACGGCCGCTCCGCGCTTTTGCACGGTGTCGATGAAGGTGGTCTTCAACCACGCCTCGTCCTTGATGACCGAAGTGGCCGCTTGGCCGTTGATGCGGGCGTGATAGAAGTCTGGGAACTGCGTGGCGGAGTGGTTCCCCCAGATGTTGCAGCCTTTGACCGAGCCCACGCCCACGCCCGCCTTCTGGGCCAACTGGCTTTGAGCGCGATTCTGGTCGAGCATCGTCATCGCGTACCAACGATCGCGCGGCACTTTCGGAGCGTTCATCATCGCGATCAGACAGTTCGTGTTGCAGGGGTTGCCGACGACGAGCACTCGCACATCCTTCGCGGTGGCGTTCTGAATGGCTTGTCCGGTCTTCGTGAAGATCGGGCCGTTGATGCGGATCAAGTCCGAGCGTTCCATGCCATCCTTGCGCGGCACGCTGCCGACGCAGATCACGAAGTTGCAGTCGCGGAAGCCGTCCTCCAGGTGATCGCTGTCGGCTTTGACGACTCCGGCCAGTGTCGAGAACGCGCAGTCATCCAGTTCCATCTGAACGCCGGTCAAAGCGGGCAGAACGGGGGGCACTTCAACCAGATGCAGGATCACCGGCTGGTTCGGTCCGAAGACCTCGCCCGACGCGATGCGGAAAATCATGGCGTAACCAATCTGGCCAGCGGCACCCGTCACAGCGACACGAATCGGAGCAGTCATTTCAGGAAATCTCCTCGGCAAGTTGTGGCCGGAAATCGGCCGGTCAAAGTTTCTACGATTTCGTTGGGGGGACCGCTAATCTTCGCTAATCAAGACACCAAACAAGGGACGGAAGTTGGTTTAGGATTAGCGTCAATTAGCGTCGATTAGCGGTCCAAACTCTCTTCGCGCGAACTTCTAGCGATTGCCAGAAAGGCCAGCAACCATGTCTGCAAGCACTTCCCATCGAGGCCAGCCGCTCTTGGCGTTCTCGACCTTGGGTTGCCCCGATTGGAGTTTTGACGAGATCGTTGCGCGAGGTGTTGAGTACGGCTACGACGGCGTTGAGATTCGTCTGATCGAACGTGAGACCGACCTGCTGAAGCGACCGGAGTTTCGTGCTCCGGAGTTGGCGTCACGAAAGCGACAGCTTGCCGATGCGGGCTTCCGAGTTTGCGGCTTGTCCTCGTCAGTTCGCTTTGAAGAGACCGACCGATCTGTTCGAGCGGCACAGCTCGCGGCGGGCCAAGCGTACTGCGATCTCGCTCGCGAATTGGGAGCGAGTTTCGTGCGCGTGTTCGGCGACATGATTCGGCCCAACGAAGACGAAGCTCCGCAGTTCGACTGGATCGCCAGCGGCCTGCAATTGCTTGGCGAATACGCCCGCACGGTCGGCGTGGACATCTTGATTGAGACTCACGGCGACTTCTGTCGCAGCGACAAGATGGTCGCGCTGATGAATCGAGTCACCTGCCCGTCGGTCGGCGTGCTGTGGGACACTCACCACCCGTGGCGATTTCATGACGAGTCGATCGCCGACACTTGGGCCTCGTTGAAGAAGTTGACTCGGCACACCCACTGGAAGGACTCGGTGACTCGTCCGGCAGAACTTCAACAAGCGGTCTCCGCCGAAGTTGCCGCTCAGATCGCAGAGGCGGCGCGAGTGGCGCATGCGACGAACACGGGGCATCAGCACGCGGACTATGCACTCTTTGGCGGCGGCGAATTCCCGGCTCGCGAGTGCCTGCAACGGCTGCTGGCCGACGGCTACTCCGGTTGGTACAGCCTGGAGTGGGAGAAGATGTGGCATCCACAGATCGAAGTGCCAGAAATTGCCGTGAGGTTGTTCTCGCAGAAGTTCAAAGAGTTGTGGGACTCGCTGTAGGTTGGCCGCCCTCGGACGCCCTGCATGGATTCGTTCTTAAAGACGGCCAGCCGAGGGCGGCCATCCTACGGCTTCACCTGTCCCGTCTTCGGATCGACCGCGACATTCAGCATCTCGTCATCGACGACATAGAAAACGTAGCCGTTGAACATCTCGTCGTAGGACTGCTGGCCGTAGGGGACCGTTCGCTTCGGGTCGGGGTTGTACGGGTTGAATGGCGAGTTATCGAAATGCGCGATTGCTTCGACCTTCGTCCCTTTGGGGAGTCGCTTGGTGCCCGGTTCGATTTCGTAGCCGAGTTGCCAGCCGAAATTGTAGTTCGGGATTTGCAACAGCGTTTCGCGCGGCTGATTGGGTGCGTAGGCGAAGAAGGTCATGTCTTTGCCGCGCAGGTGCATGTGAGTGAATAAGCCGAGCAATGTTGTGTCGTGCTTGAGCGTGCGGCTGGAGCGCACCTCATAGGCTCCGTGGCCGGGAGGGATTTGAATGCGGTGCGGGTCGAGCAAGAAATGATGCAGCCGTTTCTCGACGACGCGTTTAGGGAAACGCAGGCCGACGGAGATACGGCACTTCTCTGGTTTGCCGGTTGTCGTGAAGTGGATTTGCAAACCAAGCCCCGCGAGCTTCGGAACGAAATACGCCACTCCGTTATCGAACCGCCCGAGATCGAGCGGCTGGCCTCCCGGCACATAGCCGGTGATGAACGTCTCGATGCCGGCTCCCTGAGCGGTGACGTAGGCCATGTTGCAGTGATGCACGACGGCCGGGTTGTCGGGCCGGATCTCCACCGCCTCCAGCCAAGTGTCTGCCAGGAAGATATGCGGCAACAGTAAATGCCGATACGGGACATAACCGGTCGCGGGAATCGATTCCTCCAGCAACATGGAGACAACAAGATCTGGTTCGCCGATGCGCCACTTGGAATCGTTGAACTTCGGTGACGGCGGAGCATCTTTCGGATCGCCGACTGCTCGGCCGGTGCGGACCCAACGGACCAGCGTGTCGCGCTCCTCGAGAGTCAGCGACGGATCGTTTTGAAACTTGCCGTGCTTGGGATTCGCGAACCACGGCGGCATGCGTTGATCGCTGACGACTTCGGCAATCATCTCCGCATTGGCCGCCGCGTCCTTATGATCGAGCAATGAAAACGGAGCGGCTGTGCCGGGGCGATGACAATTCACGCAGCGGCGATTCAAGATCGGTGCGACCTCTTTGTGAAACGTCGGAGCAGGCCCATTGGCCGCGAGCGGTTCGGGCGACGTTATCAAGCAGCCATCGACGGTCGTCGTCGACACCGAAACCGCCTGGCCGGCGAGCAACTCTCGCAACGCTTCTTCAAGATCACGTCGCGTCGGCTCCGGCCTCGCGCCGCCGAGCCGCAATTGATCATCGACTCGGCCGCGATACACGAGTTTCAAGTTGGTATCCAACACCGCGACTTCCGGAGTCCGTTGAACTCCCAACCGCTTCGCGCAGGAGAGATCGGTGTCCTTAACGAACGGGAACGAGGCGTCGTACTCGATCGCCTGTGCGGCCATGTCCCGAATCGTGTCATCCGCTCCGACATTGACCGCGACGATCTGCACGTCTTGTGGTCCGTACTTGTCATCGAGTTCGATCAGTTTCGGAAACGTCCGCTTGACCAACGGACATTGCGTGGTCGTGAAGACGAACACGTAGGCTCGCTTCTTCCCCAAGTCCGCCAGCGAGCGTTGGAGGCCGCGAATGTCTTTGAAACGGAGTTCGCCGATCACATCGCTAATCGTCGGCGCGCGTTCGTCCGCGATTGCTGAAGTGAGCGTGCTCATCAGCGTCAACAAGGCCAAGCAAACTCGCATGTCGGTTCCCATTTTGAGACGAGTGGAATCGTCGGCGCGACAGGATACCATTCTCGGCCGCTACGAACACCAATTTCACATGTCCGGCCGAAAGCCGAGAGCCATCAGCTTTTGGCGAACAGCTTACGGCCAGTCAGAATCAGGAGTCACCATGAAGTCCCTGTTCTTTGCATTCGCGGTCGTTTTGATTGGTAACTTGCTTCTCGCCGCGCCGCCGGTGTCGGACTCGGTCGTGTGGGAGGAAGCGATCGAATACTCGAACCCCGACGACACGCATTTGCAACTCAATTTGGCTCGGCCGAAGTCGGGCGAGGGTCCGTTTCCGACCGTGCTGTGCATTCACGGCGGCGGTTTCCGAGCGGGAAAGCGTGAGTCCTACGACGCGCTCTGCGTGAAGCTGGCCGAGCGAGGCTATGTCGCGGCGACGATGACGTATCGGCTGGCTCCGAAGCACAAGTTCCCAGCGGCGGTCCACGACACGAAGTCCGCTGTCCGTTGGCTGCGAGCGAACGCCGCGAAATACAAAATCAACCCGGACAAGCTCGGCGTGACTGGTGGTTCGGCGGGCGGACATCTCGCGCAGTTCTTGGGCGTGACGGCTGGTGTGCCGCAGTTTGAAGGGCAGGGGGGCAACGCCAATCAATCGAGCCGCGTGACGTGCGTCGTCAACGTCTATGGGCCAAGCGACTTCACGAAGTCGTATGGCAAGAGCGTGGATGCTCACGAGGTTTTGCCGCTGTGGTTCGGCGGTGACCTGAGTACTCACAAAGCTTTGCACATTCAGGGCAGCCCGCTGTATTGGGTCACGCCCAACGCCGCCCCGACACTCTGTATTCACGGCACCGAGGACAAGTATGTCGCTCACGAGCAAGCCGAGTGGCTGATCGACAAGCTCCAGGCCGCAACGGTTGAGGCCGAACTACTCACTCTCGAAGGAGCCGGCCACGGCTTCAAAGGGACCGATGCGGAGAAAGCCGAAGCTGCGCTGTTCGCGTACTTTGACAAGCACTTGAAGTAGGTCAGGCTTTCCAGCCTGACCCGAACGGCTGTGACTTTTGTAGGGTGGGACAAGCTGAGTACTCACAGCGCCGGCCCACCAATTTGTTCCCAAGCGAAAATGGTGGGCCGGCGCGACGAGTACGTCGTTGGTCCCAACCTACGAATCAAAAACTCACAGCCTCGAACGGTTGAACGTCCCCGAATCCGCTGCGGGTCAGCCTGGAAAGGCTGACCTACTTCAACGGCTTCCCTTCGATCGGCTTGCCGTTGGTTGTCAGTACTTGGATCTCGTGAGCGTTGTGCTTGCCGGTGTAGGTCCAAACCATTTTCTTATCGGGAGTGACCTCGAACACTTTGATGACGCCGCGTGAACCGTAGCTGGCGATGACCGTATTTCCGTTCGGGAGCCGCTGGCCGCCGCAGGGATCGGCGAAGGGTTTCTCGTTTGGGAAGTCTTCGTTGCCGACTCGCCAAACGACCTTGCCGGTTGCGTCCATCTCGACGGTCTTGTTGCCGTGCGTTAGGTTCACGAGCGTGTTGCCGTTGGCCAATCGGATCGCCGTGAAGGGCCAGTTCTCTGCCTTGCGTCCGCCGAGATCGTCCGCGTCGGTCGGAAATTCTTTGAGCACCTCGCCGGTCGGCGAGTACTCCTTGACCTTGAATGCCAGCAGGTGCGGTACGAGGTAATTGCCGCTCGACAACTTGCGAGCCATCCGAGTCTGCATGTGCGCGTTGTCGGTTTCGGGCTTCAGCGGGAATTCCAGCACGATCTTCCCGGCGGCATCGACTTCGAGCAGTCGCGGCTTCGGCCCCAACTCGGTGATCAGCGTACGGCCGTTGTCGAGTCGCTCGACCGTGCCGATCTCTTTCGCCTCTGCCGAACGTGCGAATCGAAACACGACCTGCTTGTTGCGAGTGAATTCTTTGACTTCATCGCTCCAGGCGATGAGCACATTGCCGTTTGGCAAAACAAAGCCATCACGAGCCGCCTTTCGACCTGAGTCCCATGCCTCGCCCCCATCTTCGTCAATGATGCCGGTGAACGTCGGTCCGGCAATGAAGAACGAATGCTTGATGGCATCCTCGCCGCGAACGGCTCGGCTGCCGGACAGGAACACGACCAACAACACGAGGCAGAGTTTATTGAGTTTCAAGATGTCCCCTTCAATTCCGGCCAATGGCCGAGAGCCGACAGCCGTTATCACACTTTGTTGTTTCGGAAAAAGGATAACGGCCATCGGCTCTCGGCCGGACGGCTGTCTGCAAATTCAAAAGTTATGAATCGCCACCGTTCGCGGTTCAGACGGCCGGACTCTATCAAACAGATTGTTGGAAGGCTTGCCACATGAAGATCGTGATTCCCGGTGGTAGCGGTCAGGTTGGGACGGTGTTGGCTCGCGCGTTTGTCGCGGATGGTCATGGAGTCGTGGTACTTGGCAGAAGGCTGTACCCGACACGTCCAGTGTCGGGGCGAACGGATGCTGGCAGCATCCGCTACGTTGAGTGGAATGGAGAAACGATGGGGCGCTGGGCGAGCGAACTCGATGGCGCGGACGTGGTCATCAATCTGGCGGGTCGCAGCGTCAATTGCCGCTACGGAGCGCGGAACCGAAGAGAGATCAAGGAGTCTCGCGTAAAGTCCACTCGAGCCGTCGGCCAAGCGATTGCCGAAGCGGCGCTTCCTCCGCGAGTCTGGTTGCAAGCGAGCACCGCCACGATCTACGCGCATCGCTACGACGCTCCGAACGACGAGGCGACCGGCATCATCGGCGGCAACGAACCGAACTCACCGGAGACTTGGCGATTCAGCATCGATGTGGCGAAGTCGTGGGAACAAGCCGCTCTCGAAGCGGTGACGCCGAAGACTCGCCTCGTGCTGCTGCGTTCTGCCATCACGATGAGTCCTGATCGTGGCGGGGCCTTCGACTATTTGCTCCGCCTGGTGCGTTGGAGCTTGGGAGGCAAGCATGGCGACGGTCAGCAGTTTGTTTCGTGGATTCACGACTGCGACTTCGTGCGAGCGATCTATTGGCTGATCGAGCATGACCTCTCTGGCCCCGTCAACTTGGCGGCACCGAACCCGCTACCAAACGTTGAGTTCATGCGCCAACTGCAAAACGCCTGGGGCATGCGCATCGGGTTGCCGGCGACCGAGTGGATGCTGGAAGTCGGCACGTTTCTGATGCGATCGGAAAGCGAACTGGTGTTGAAGAGTCGCCGAGTCATCCCCAGTCGGCTGCTGGCATCGGGATTTGAATTCAAGTTCCCGACGTGGGCGGAGGCTGCTCAAGATTTGTGTGATCGTTGGAAGGGTATCCAGCGGCCCGACCAGTCGTAGGTTTCCAGCGCGGTGAATTGTTTCTTGTAGTCGTAGTGCGACGGCTCGCGGAAAGCGTAACCCGGATAGTAGTAGCGGTAGCCGTGTTGCTGAGCGTACTCGATCTCCAGCAACATGGTGGCAATCCCCGGGCTTCGCCAAGCGTGATCGGGATGAAAGAAACCATAAACGCTGGAGACTGAGCGAGCACCGAGATCGAGATAGCTCGCGGCGATCAATTGCGAATCGTCGTAGAGCGCAACCTCCAAGTTGGCGCAAGGAATCCGGTTGGGCAACGGGCCAAGGAAAACCTCCAGCGTCTCGGGAATGTTTTCGGTGAATCGCTGCTTATGCAGATCGAACAAGTCTTCTCGCTCAGCATCGATGACTGTCGGAGTGATTTGCAGCCGTAAGTCAGCGATCTTGCGGCACACTCGACGTTGGCTCTTCGACAAAGAAAAGCGATCCAGGTTCATTCGCAATGGCATCACATGCCGCAGTTCGGCCCCCGACAACGTGTGCGAATAACGAAAGAACGCCGGGCCGAAGTGACGCCAGCCCTGCGCCCAAAGATGGTCCATATCCGCCGGCCGGGCCGAAATGAGGTACGCGGATTCATCGATGGGCGGCATCATGAGTCGCCATCAACGGTCGCGGCGAGCGGGAAAGACCTGATCGACCGGCAGCGAGATTTCGGGCAGTGCCACCACGGTCAAAGTCTCGCCGAGATTGAAGACTCGACGTTCCGAGTACGATCCATCCGGGCGCGGTCCACGACAGACTTCGACGCACTTTTGATTGACGTCGGCGATCCAATACTCACGCACTCCCGCTTCGGCATAGAGCGACAACTTGTCCGTGCGATCGGTCGACAGTGACGAATCCGCGACCTCGATCAGCAACAGGATTTCTTCTGGCTGAGGAGCGCACGCAGAGTATCCGTGATCGACTGCGGCGGTGATGACGACATCCGGCTCAGGGCGGCTGCCTAAAACAACAACCGGGTTCTGGCAGCGAACCACGATCGCATCATTCAACAATCGATGAAAAAACTTGATGAGCCGGTCCACACACGAGGCATGAGCGTCGCCGATGGGCATTTTCGTCACCAACTCTCCACGAATCAGTTCGACGCGGTCATTCTCGCCGAGAATGCCGAACTCGATCATCTGCATGTATTCTTCGAGCGAGAAGCGGTGCCGCTGCCGCTCGGTTGGCACGGCGACTTTCTCTCCCGCGATCGTTTCGTAATCGATGCTCATAGCTAAACCAGTTCCCGAATTGGCAGCACTCCGTCAATGACGTACTGCGGACGGCCGGCGAGGTCGTTGATCGTCGCGGTGTTCACGTCGATGCCCAGCGAGTGATACAGAGTCGCGAAGACTTCTTGGAACGAGACGGGGCGATCTTTAGCGTGCTCGGCGTTGCGATTGGTCGAGCCGATGACTTGGCCGGTACGGAGTCCACCGCCGGCGAGCATGGCGCAAGCGACTTCGGGCCAGTGATCTCGGCCACCATTCGGATTGATTTTCGGAGTGCGTCCGAATTCGCCCCAGACGAGGACCGTCGTTGTGTCGAGCAAATCGCGGCGTTCGAGGTCTTCGATCAACGCGGAGAGTCCGATGTCGAGCATTGGGAAGTGCTCGCGTGCGTTTGAGAAGTTTGTGCCGTGAGGCATGCCGTGCCAGTCCCAGCGGCCATAGGCGAGCGTGACGACGCGGGCTCCGGCTTCGACCAAGCGGCGAGCCAGCAGGAGATAGTCGTTGTTCAATGGGCCGGCATCGCCGTAGCCGGCAGGCTTGTCGCTGCCTCGGCCATAACGGTCGCGCAGCTTCGGGTCTTCACGTTCGAGATCAATGGCTTCGGCCAACTTGCTGGAGGTCAGAATGCCAAAGGCTTGCTCGGTGAACTTGTCCATGCCTTTGAGCATTCCACTGGCATCGACGTCCCGTCGCAGCGTGTCGAAGTTCTTCAGCAACGACTTGCGAGTCCCGAAGCGATCGGTATCGACGCCGTTGAGGACCATGTCCTTCTTGCCTTCAGCGTTCGGCAGGAACGGGGCGTGACTGGGGCCGAGGAATCCCGGTTGACCAGGATCGGCCCAAGTCGAGGTAATCATCTTCGGTGCGAGGCCGACAAACGGCGGCACAGCGGGATCGACGGCACCTTGCAGCTTCGAGACGAACGATCCCATCGACGGCCAGCCGCCGGCGATTTGATTGGCGAAACGACGGCCTGTCTGACATTGAAACGCGGCGTGCCGTCCATCTGATCCAACCAGCGAGCGAATGATCGCCAGCTTGTCGGTCATTGCGGCGAGCTTCGGGAGTAACTCGCAAATCTGGATGCCGGGGACGTTGGTCGCGACTGGCAGGAATTCGCCACGAATCTCGGACGGAGCGTCCGGTTTCAAATCCACCAAGTCCTGGTGCGGAGGACCGCCGGACAAAAAAATATTGATGACTGCTTTGTGACGAGTCGGCTGTTGGCCAGTCGTGGCGGCGGCTTGTTCGGCTCGTAAGAGTTGTGGCAGCGAGAGAGTCGCGCCACCCAGGGCGAGGCTGCCGATTTGCAAGAAACTCCTGCGATCAAGCCGGTCGCAAAAGCCATTCTGCCGGTGTCCAACGATCGTCAGCATGATTCTCTCTCCGTCATGTCCAAGAGTTTCACTGGCCTTGGTTTCGGCGGCGGGCAGTCTATCACTTCAACCAACGAATGTAAGATGGCCGATCTGGGAACAGACAAGGCAGCATTGCAACCGATCGGGCGTGTTCGCCTCCCCGCAATGGGGCACCACGAGTCATGGTGGGCAGTCGAGCTAGTTGCCTTCGACGTTCTCGATCTCAGCCACCTGGGCTCGCGCCTGCCAGATTTGCTCTTCCGCATCGGGCCAGCCGAACTTGATTCCGGCTTCTCCGCGAGCCAATTGTGTCTTGGCGATATCGTAGAGGGCCTTGTGCTGCTGAGCGACTTGCGGACTCTCTTCAAAGAACTGCTTTGCTTGGATCTCGTTCCCTTCCAGCGTCGCGAGAATGCCGGCTTCTCGCAGGGCATGTGGACGGCAAGCGCGATAGCTCTTGGTGATACTTAGCGCGCCGCTCAGCGCCCGTTTCGCGTTGCGAAGAGCCCGGTTGCGATCGGAGCCCTCGGCGGCTCGCTCGGCGACTGTTCGCAGTGCGGTCACTTTCCATGTCTTGGCGGCGAACAGGCAGCAGTCGCGGAACTCGCGGCGATTGGCCTCGTTCAACATCTTCTGAAGCATCTCCGCGGCTTCTTGCGGCTTGTCTTCGCAGAGCAATAGTTCCAGTCCGCGTGTGAAGAATGTTGAAGTGATCGCCAAGGGATCGACACGATCTCGTTCCATTTCCGTCTTGATCGCCCCCGGTAGAACCAAGTGCGGAGCGGCGGGCATCCAGAACAGCAACGAGATGCACGCGGCCGAGTAGTCACCGGTTTCGATTCCAATCTCGTAGGCTTTCTTGGCTTCGCGATACGCGCCCTTGAGATCTCCGGCGTGATACATCGGCACGCTCCGGATCATGCGGGCCATGTTCGCTTCCCAAACGTCGCCGGCTCCTTCGAGCAAGCGAACCGCTTCCGCTCCGGTTCGGATCCCTTCCTGGAAAGTCCCCAGCACGATGCACGAGAACGTGTGGAAGCTGCGTGCCTTTCCCTGGCCCCACAGGTCTCCGTTGTTGAACGCGATCTCGTAGGCACGTTCGGCGTATTTGATGCCGCGTTTCGCCAGGGGTAGTCCTGTCATGGCGATCGCGTGGAAGGCATAGGTCCGACCCAGTTCCTGAGACGGCGGATACTTCTCAGCCAAGTTCATCTGGCGCAGGTGAGACCAGAGGACGAACTTCATGCCCCGCGTGAACCAATAGGTGAGCGTCAGGTTGTCATAGATGCGGGCCCGAAACAGATCCATTTGCCCCTGCGGAGACTTCGGGTCGTTTCGCCCCACGAACCGCGCGGGATACTTCGTGTGCAGGATTTGAGTGACCGCCTCTTTGACGAGCCGGGGAACTACGGTCAGGACGGAGGGAGGGCGGTTATCAATTTCCGCGATCGCCTTTTCGAGGTAGGTCAGTGAGTCCCCCATGTCTCCTTTTTTGAACGACGCGGTTCCCAATTTCCAGCTCAGCCGCGCGCTGGCCAACTTGTCTTGGGTCAAGGCTTGAGCGACCGCAAAGTGCTCGCGCGCCTCGACGTACTTGGCTCGCAGAACCAGGACATCTCCCAGTCCTTCCAGGATGCGGAACCGGATCGCCGGGGCCACGGCACTCGCTCCACGCAGTGCGATCCGATACTGCTGCTCGGCTACTTCGAGAGCGTTCTGCTGCCGCGCTTGCTCGGCGGCGATCACGGCCAACGGGAGCGCCCGGGCGTTGTCACCGGCGGCGGCGAGGTAGTGCGTCAGATCAAAGACACGCCGCCATTGCTGACGTTCCAGACGGAAGAACTCCGTCGGTTCGGCAAAGGGTGTGGCCTTCGTCAGATGTGCGAGCACGCCTACGATGGAGATGCCACTGAGCTGCAAAATCGTTTCCGCGAGGCTCAGGTTGTAGCCCTGCTTCGTCTCATCTTCCAAATGCTTCACGACCGATTCGCGGATGCGATCGTGATAGCTTTCGACGATGGTCGATTCATCCTCGGCTTCGGTGGCGCGAATGAAGTTGCGAGTCCGCAATTGCACGAGCAGGTTCTGCCCTTTGGCTCCGACCGCCAATGCTCGGTAAGCTTCGGCCGAGACGATCGGGCGACCCGCGACGGCGATGAGTTCCAACAGCCGGCGCGTCTCCGCGGGCAAGCGATTCACGCGAGTCCAAATGACTTCATCGAGCTCCAAAGCCTGGTCGGCCGCTTCCGGAGCCTCTTGAACGTGCTGCACCAATTCCCACACAAAGAATGGCCAGCCGCCTGATTCCTGCGCGATCTTGGCCGCGAATTTGATGGAATCCAGGTCGTCCCGTTTGAGCAGCAACAGCGCCAGGTGAGTCGCGTCGTGTTCCTCCAACGCTTCAACGGCAAGTTCCTGTCGATGCGGATGCGCCTGGCCGGTGGTGTAGGCCGTATCCAACGCCTTCAGACACAGGCTGGTTCCAACGTACTCGCTGCGGTAGGAGCCCAGCAACAAGACTCGCGGGGATTCCGGTGGCCGCATCAGATCGCCCAGCAACTCCGCACTGTCTTCGTCGCCCCACTGCAAGTCGTCGATGTAAAGCACAACTGGCTGCCGTGCGCCGAGCCACTTCAAGAGATCGCGCAGAGCATTCATGGCTCGCTGGCGGAGTTCCTGCTGATCCACATTGTCGATCGAGGGCTTGCCAGCATCGGTGGCACCGGGCAGTTGGCCCAGGACGGGAAACAGTCGCACCAGCGGCAGACTATCTTCCGGCACGGCCTCACGGAGAACCTCGACCGGGAGCCTTTCGAGGTGGCTGGCCAGCGAATCAATCAAGCTGTCGAGTGCTTTGAACGGGACCGATTCTTGTTCGTAGCAGCGGCCCGTCAGAACGACTGCCTGTTTCTGAGTTTTGATCTCGTCCAGAAACGTATGGATCAAAACGCTCTTGCCCATGCCGGACTTGCCGTGCACAAACATGCTGCGAGTGGAGCCCCCTTTGACTTGGGCAAATGCGTCGTGCAGCGCCGCGAGATGCCGTCCTCGACCAACCAGTTCGACGACTTGCCCGGTGCGCTTTACGGATGGGCTACGCAACGTCTCAATCGCGTCCTCCGCACCGATGAGACGCAGGATGTCGAACACGGTCGGACGCTTTGCGGCGTCTCGTTGCAGTAACGCGACGCACAGGTCGTTGAGTTCTTGAGGGGCCGTGGGCTCCAGGTCTCGCGGCTCTTTGGGGGTCTCCTTCTGCTTTTTGAAAATGACTTGCAGGGCTTTGCCCTCGATTGGCATTCGTCCGGTGAGCAGCTCATACAGCATGACTCCGACCGCGTACCAATCGCTGGGGGGCGTCACCGGCCGGCCGGCGGCTTGTTCCGGAGCCATGTAATCGGGAGTCCCTTGAATCCCCTGCGGACGCCCATCCCCTTCGATCTGCGCTGCCAACCCGAAGTCCACCAGGACGACTCGACCTTCCCTGGTGACCAGGACGTTGGAGGGCTTGATGTCGCGATGCAACAAGCCCGCTTCGTGCAGCGTGTGCAAACCCAACGCGAGCTGTTTCAAGCCGTCCTTCAAACGCTGCAAGATCGCTGGTGAAAGCCGTGGCTCGCTATTCGAGGCATCGGCAATCAGCTTCCGTTCCTTGCCCCGATTGAGCTTCTCGAATTCCGACCAGACGTATTCGAGGAAGTCCACCGCATCGAGGATCTCCATCGTGAAGCACCACGTCTTGCCATCGGAGAGCAAGTCGTAGGGTCCCGCGAGATTCGGGTGCGAGACATCCGCCAGCGAACGAAACTCCTGCTTGAATCGCTGCAAGCCGACCGGGCTGATCCGCTGCAATGTCTTGAGTGCGACCTCTCGATCCAACCTCTCGTCGTAAACTCGATAGACAATACCCATGCCGCCGCGGCCCAGTTCACTGACCACCCGGTATCCGGGCAGGTTCGGCGGTTCGGTGACTTCGACTTCCGTCTGCATCGCGGAAGTCGTTCGAATCCCCGAGAACGACTTTTGAAGGGTCCCGGTCACGCCTCCCGAACTGATCGTCGGAGCCGAACGCGGAACGACGTCCGTCGGTGGAGACGGCTTGTCCTCTGTGCCGGAAGTTGGAGGAGATGGCTGCGCGTCGCGAGTTGCTGGCGACGCATCAAGGCTCTGCTCAGCTTCGGCCGCTTCAAGTTCGGCCGCTTCCACGATGAGCGTTCGATTCCCGACGTTCGCCATGGTCGATAACGGCGACGCTTCCGCAGGAGCCGGCAGGTCCACCGCGGGAGCAAACACCTTCGGCTCCTCGACCGGCGGCGGTATGTTCATTGTCGGAGCGAACACGCGTGGCTCTTCGACCGGCGGTGGCAGGTCCATTGTCGGAGCGAAAACACGTGGCTCTTCGACCGACGCGGGCATCTCCATCGTGGGAGCGAATGGCTTCGGCGTCTCTGTGATGATTGTCTGCCCCGAAAGATGGGCCAGGGCTGAGCTGTGAGGTGCTTCGGCGGGTGCCGGTTCGCGGGAGGCGAAGGTCCGGTCGAGCGGCCCAGGAGCCGGCGTGTGCAATTCGGCCTTCGGAGTTGTGACTGATCCACACAACGGGCAGACCACCCGTTGATCGCTCGGAGTCGCAACGTCGAATCGGTGGCCGTGATGGCACAGCAACTGCGGCATCAATCCTTCTCCACGCTGGAGGCGACGTCGCTGAACCCCTCCTGCACAGGGAATTGCAGGCAGGGCAGGCGACGGTGGAAAACAGAGATCACAAGTCGTTCCACGAAAGGCACTCCAAGACTTAGTGCGTACACTGCGCTCAAATCTGGCCAAAGAATCAACAAAACACGGAAAGCCGAGTCACCCGCTCGGTAATTCTGCCAATCCCTGAGGTTGTGCGGAGCAGTACGACAATACGCTCGGTCACGGTTCCATCGGTCAAGTCCGCTGTCCCAAACCATGCTGGATCAATGAGCCAATTGAGCCCGTTCACACGCTGGAATTTTACGTTTGTAGCAATTCTTCAGGTATTGCATCAAACAACACGATTGTTCTTTGCGCCTGGGGCAAGGCTCATACCGATTATCCCGCCCGACCGGTCGATGAAAAAGCGGCACCATCGTTGGACCGAGAGTATTCCCATCGACCCTCAGGATCCTTTCCTCTTCTCTAAGAGAAATAACCATGCTCGAAAAAGTTTTTACTCGCCTCTTTGTCTGCACGGTGCTGATCCTGGCCGCCCTCGCGCCATCGAGTCAGCTCCAAGCGCAGGGCATCGCCCTGACCGGAGTTGGTCCCGTCAATCGGTCCTTTGGTGGTGCCGGCACGGCCGCTCCCTTGGACGCCATCGGATCGTTGCACTGGAATCCAGGCTCGATCAGTGCGCTGCAATGCAATGAAATTGAATTCGGAACCGAGTTGTTGTCAGCCAGTATCACGCTGTCATCCAACCTTGGTGGTCTCAACGCAGGTTCAACAAACAGTGATCCGGGCTGGGCCGCGGTTCCCAGCATTGGCTGGGTGCATCACCTGGATGGCACTCCCATGACCATTGGCCTGGGCATCTACGGTGTCGCCGGATTCAAGAACAACATGCCCTTTGATGCGGCGAATCCCGTGCTCTCGAATGTCGGTCCGTTTGCTGGCGTCGGTCCCGCTTTTGGATCCGCCGAAATTCTGCAAATTGCTCCAACGCTGTCGTATCAACTGACCGATCGCCTTTCGATCGGTTTAGCACCGACGATCACCACCGAAACCGTGATTCTGGATCCGCTCGGTCCACCCGTTACTGGTGCTACCACGGCCGCTCAGGGAAACCGCATGCACTGGGGCGGAGGTTTCCAAGTGGGGGCCTACTACCAAAGCGAATATGGCATCAACGCCGGGGCGACGTTTAAGAGCAAGCAGTGGATCGAGACGCTCGACTTCCAGACGGCGGGGGGCCGAGTCACCTTTAATCTCGATTATCCCACGATTGTTTCGCTCGGTCTGTCTTACACCGGGATGCCGAACTGGACCTTCGCCATCGACGGTCGTTACTTCGACTATGAACACACCGATGGTTACCGGGAACTAGGCTGGCGCAGCGTCTTTGCTGGAGCAGTCGGCGTTCAATATCAGGTCACCGAAAATCTGGCCGCACGAATGGGCTATAACTTCAACCAAAACCCGATCGAATCCGGAGCGGTCGCAACCAATCTGATTTCCCCGTTGATCCAGGACCAAAACTACACGTTCGGTGGCACGTACAAGTTTACGCAACAAGTCAGTCTTCATGCGGCGTATGTGTACCTGGTCAACAACAAGGTCACGGGACCATTGGGACCGGGTGTCATTTCCAATGAGATTTCCGCGCATTCGCTGATCGCCGGTGTCAGCGTGAAGTACTAACGCGCAATCAACCGCCCCATCGGAGCTTGTCTCCGTGGCATGCGGGGATTTGCACGACTCGACACGGCAACAACTTAAAACTTCCGAAGTCTTCGAGACTTCGGAAGTTTTTGTTTTGGTGCTATGCCGCTTGGAGGCACGGTGCGGCTGGGACGCTGTGCTGCTGGACAAAATTGTCCACGGCCGCCTGGTCCGCTCCATGATGGGAAGTTTGCGAACTTATGGCTGACTCTAAGACCTGCCTGGTCCATTGCGATTCATCAGCCGGGCCAACGCGATTTCGCCTTGAAACTCCGCGAAATCGAAATGAAGTATTTTGTTGGCGAACTCCGGGATAGGGTAGGCGAAATCGCGATTAGTGCCGGACCTTCGTTTCTTAACAGCGCTCTTCCATGCCCCCAGCGCCTACTGATCCCCACGAGCTTGTTAGCGATTGCCGATCGCTTGTGGAATTGCTGCGCCGCCGCGCGGAACGTTTGCCGGATCAACTCGCGTATCAATTCCTGATCGACGGGCAGCGCGCAGGACCGAGTTTGACCTATGGCGAGTTGCATCGCGCAGGGCAAGCCGTCGCGGTGCGTCTGAGCGAATCCGCCGAGCGTGGTTCACGAGCGTTGTTGCTCTATCCTCAGGGCATCGAGTTTCTGATCGCCTTCTTTGGCTGCCTGCAAGCCGGTGTGATCCCCGTGCCACTGCCGCCGCCGGATGCGGCGCGGATGATGCGAACGTTACCCCGTTTGAAGTCGGTCATCGCTGACTCACAGGCCGCACTGGTCCTGACAACCGGCGAGCTGCACGCGACGTTGCATCAGCACTTTGATGCCGAACTGGCGAGCCTGCTCTGGTTGGCAACCGATCGCCTCGTCGTGGGTCAGGTTTCCAACCTGCCAGTCCCAAACGGGCTGGTTGAAAAACTGCCCCACGTGGAACCAACACCTGACGACGTCGCCTTCCTGCAATACACGTCCGGATCAACCTCGACCCCCAAAGGAGTCATGGTCAGCCACGGCAACGTGCTTAATCAATGCCGGTTACTGGCAACGGCCGCGAGCTATTCCGCTAGCAGCGTCGTCGCCGGTTGGATGCCGTATCACCATGACTACGGCTTGATCGAAGGATTGCTTCTGCCGTTGTTCGTCGGCGTGCCGTGTTATTTCATGTCCCCGTTGTCGTTCATCAAGCGGCCGATTCGCTGGCTGGAAGCGATCTCGCGGTATCGTGTCACGCACAGTCAGGCTCCGAATTTCGCCTACGACTTGTGCGTGCAGAAGATCACGCCAGTCCAACGGAAGACACTCGATCTTTCCTGCTGGCAAGTCGCTGCCAACGCCGCCGAGCCAATTCGTTCTGAGACTCAGCAGGCTTTCTACGACGCCTTCAAAGACTGCGGCCTGCGCGAGTCAGCGCTCGCGCCTGCCTACGGTCTGGCGGAAGCGACGTTGATGGTCTCACACACACGATTGGAAATCGCAAATCTCAACTCGCAAATCTCAAATCCTGTCTCCTGCGGCCGAGTGCTCGACGAGATGCAGGTAGAGATCGTGAAGGCGGAGACGTTGCAGCGATGCGTCGCAGGCGAAGTCGGAGAAGTTTGGGTCGCCGGTCCCTGCGTGGCCAAGGGGTATTGGAATCGACCGGAGGAAACCAAGCAGACCTTTCAGGTACGCCTGGCAGATTCCAACGACGGGCCGTTTTTGCGAACTGGAGACTTGGGTTGCCTGCGAGACGGCGAGCTATTCATCGCAGGCCGGCTCAAGGATCTGATCATCATTCGCGGAGACAATCACTATCCACAGGACATCGAGCTGACGGTCGAACGCAGCCATCCGGCACTGCGATCCGGCCACGGAGCGGCGTTTTCCGTCGACGTGGACGGTGCCGAAGAATTGGTCGTTGTTCAAGAGGTACAAGGTAAGCAGCTGCGCGAAGCGAATGTTGAGGAAGTGCTCAGCGCGATCCGCGCCGCCGTCTTCAACGAGCATGACCTGCGATTGCATGAAGTGGTGCTGCTCAAGCCGGGAGGTGCGCTCAAGACAACCAGCGGCAAGATTCAGCGTCGTGCAATGAAGGCAGCCTTCTTGAACGGCGAACTCGATGAGCTTGGCCGCCAGACTCCCGCCCCCATTCCGGTGAGTCGCTCGCAGTCCACAATCCGGTCCAGGCTTGCGGCCTCGTTCGGCAACGATGAGGTTGATGCGTCACGCTCGTTTGCGGATCTCGGTCTCGACTCGGTGAAAGCGGTCGAACTGGCGCTCGACTTGGAAACCTGGCTCGGCCGCCCTGTTCCCGCAACGGTGTTTTGGACGTATCCGAACATCAAAGCGTTGACCGAGCATCTGATCGACGTCCAGGCGAGCGGGGCGGCGTCAGCCCCCCGGTCTTCTTTGACATCGCGAAGTCACCGGGAGGCTGACGCCGCCCTGCTCGCCAATGAATCGCGGGATCAGAGCGCCGTGCCACACTCGGACGACATCGCCATCATCGGCATGGGCTGTCGATTCCCCGGTGCCAATTCACCTGAGGCGTTCTGGCAATTGCTCGAACAAGGCGGCAACGCGATCGGTGAGATTCCCCGTGAGCGTTGGAACGTCGAGGACTACTTCGACCGCAACGCCGACGCGCCCGGCAAGATGTATGTGCGGCATGGAGGCTTCATCGAATCGGTCGATGAATTCGACGCCGGTTTCTTTGGGATCACTCCGCGAGAAGCCGAAGAACTCGATCCGCAACAGCGGCTATTGTTGGAGGTCGTCTGGGAGTCGCTCGAACAGGCCGGAGTCGCGCCGACCAGTTTGCGAGGCAGCGAAGCTGGCGTCTTCATTGGCATGAGTTCCGACGATCACGCGACTTGGTCACACAACGGCAATGGGTTGGCCGAGCTAAATGCTTACCGAACACTCGGAACCGCGCGGAGCATTGCGGCCGGGCGGATCGCCTATGTGCTCGGTCTGCATGGGCCGGTTCTACAGATCGACACGGCTTGCTCGTCGTCGCTGGTGGCGGTCTATCAGGCGTGTCAGTCGCTGCAATCGGGCGAGTGCCATTTGGCGATGGCGGGTGGCGTGAATTTGATGTTGTCCCCCGCGACAACGATCGCGCTGTGCCGGTTACACGCACTCGCTCCCGACGGCCGCTGCAAGACGTTCGACGCGGCCGCCGATGGATACGTCCGCGGCGAGGGCTGCGGCATCGTTGTGCTCAAGCGAATGGCCGATGCTCGGCGCGACGGTGATCCGATCCTGGCGTGCATTCGCGGGGCGGCGATCAATCATGACGGCGCGAGCAACGGACTGACCGCTCCGAACGGACAAGCTCAGGAGTGGCTGATCCGCAAAGCGTTGCACAAAGCAAAGCTCGATGGCCGAGCGATCGACTACGTGGAAGCGCACGGAACCGGCACAGAGTTGGGTGATCCGATCGAATTGACGGCGCTGCATCGCGCCTACGGTGACGGGCGAACGGCGGGGAACCGGCTGTATGTCGGCTCGGTGAAAACCAACATCGGTCACTTGGAAGCGGCGGCTGGGATTGCCGGGTTGATTAAAGTGGTGCTGATGTTGCGGCATGGCCACATCGCGCGGAGTTTGAATTTCGACAAGCCGAATTCGCACTTCGCTTGGAACAATCTACCGTTAGCCGTGCCGACGACGACGATGCCGTGGCCGGATTCCAGTAGGACGGGCACTCTTGCCCGTCCTGATCCGGGCGACGGGCAAGAGTGCCCGTCCTACGGTTCACAGCCGAGGCTCGCGGCCGTGAGCGCCTTTGGCTTCAGTGGCACGAACGCGCATTTGATCGTGCAAGCAGCCGATGTGTTGCAGTGTGGCACGACGCTCCGCGTCGTGAATCACGACGCGGAGCGTCGTGCCACACTGCTCTTCACGCTCTCCGCCGCATCCGACGAATCTCTGAAAACGCTCGCCAAAAAATACGACGACTTCATCGCCGCTCACCCGGAACTGTCGCTCGCAGATCTCTGTTTTTCCGCAGCGACGACGCGCGGTCATTTCAAACGGCGAATTGCGGTCGTTGCCGCGTCGTGTGATGAACTGCGAACGAAGCTGCGAGCGTTCCACACCGGCAGCGATCCGACAGAGGTCATCGGCGGAATCAGCACCAGGCATGAAACCGCTGACCGATCGAATCTGGCATTCCTCTTCACCGGCCAAGGTTCACAGTACGCCGGCATGGGGCGTGAGCTGTACTCCACTCAGCCGGTTTTTCGTGCGGCGATCGACCGCTGCGCGGAGATTCTGCGTGACCGTTTAGAGCGGCCGCTGACAGAGCTGCTGTTTGGCGAAACAACGACCGCTGCCCAGATGCTCGATCAAACGATCTACACGCAGCCCGCGCTGTTTGCGTTGCAGTTTGCACTCGTTGAATTGTGGAAGTCGTGGGGCATTGAACCATCCGCCGTGCTCGGCCACAGCGTTGGCGAATATGCGGCGGCCTGTGCGGCCGGAGTGTTCCGCTTGGAGGCCGGCCTGGAGTTGGTGATGACTCGCGGCCAGTTGATTCAAGCGTTGCCGCAGACCGGCGAGATGGCGGTCGTGATGGCGACCGAATCACAAGTAGCCGCAGCGATTCAGCCGTTCGAGGGAAAGATCTCGATCGCCGCCATCAACGGTCCGGACACGATCGTGATCTCTGGCGAGCGAGAAGCTGTCCGGCAGGTGACGGCGAAACTACGCGCGAATGGCGTCGATGCCGAGCCGCTCAACACATCGAACGCGGGGCACTCGGCCTTGATGGACCCGATCCTGCCGGCATTCCGCGAGGCTGCCGCACGACTGGACTTTGCGCCGCCCAAGGTGACAATCATCTCGAACGTCACCGGGCGACTCGCGGAAGCCGAGATGAGCTGCGGCGAGTATTGGGTCCGTCACGTCCGATCGCCGGTGCAGTTCGCGGACGGCATCAACGCACTGGCCGCCACCGGCTGCCACACGTTTCTGGAGATCGGTCCCAATCCGAACTTGTTGGCGATGGGGATGGGCTGCGTGAAAGATCGTCGCAACCGGTGGCTGCCGTCGTTGTCGAAAGGACGGGGCGACAGCGACACGATGCTGCACAGTCTTGGCGAGTTGTATGTGCGCGGCGCGGAGATCGACTGGCGTGGCTTTCACGCGCCGTTCGCCCGCACTCGCGTCGAACTGCCGACGTACACGTTCCAACGACAACGATTTCCGCGAGCGGTTCAGGCGAGCGGGGCGGCGTCAGCCCCCCGGTCATTCGTCGTTGCACCAACCACCGGGGGGCTGACGCCCAATTGCACACACTTTGTGAGCGGCACGGCGCTAGCCGCCGGTAATTCATCGGAAATCGTCGATCGCAGATTACCGGTGGCTAGCGCCATACCGCTCAAGTCAGCCACCGGGGGGCTGACGCCGCCCCGCTCGCCAAGTCTTCCAGATCCGGATCAGATTGCCGCACGCGTAGAGCATTTGCGCGTTGGCCTGGAGGACGAGTCGCGTGACATGACGCGGCAACTCGACGGCGTCGCGATTCGGTTTGTGATTGCCGCGTTCAAGCAATTGGGCTTTGACTGGAAAGTCGGCTTGGAGATTTCGCCAGCAGAGATCGATGCGCGAATTCCGAAGAAGAATCGTCCCAAAGTGGCTCGTGTGATGGGGCGGTTGGTTGAGC
Organism: Planctomyces sp.; assembly: GCA_005778115.1. Lineage (GTDB taxonomy): Bacteria > Planctomycetota > Planctomycetia > Planctomycetales > Planctomycetaceae > SXKJ01. The sequence goes on from SXKJ01000364.1 coordinate 21,716, forward strand.
GTGGTTGGCTGGATGTGACGCCAGCCGTTGGGCGTGTTGAGAACGTGCCCCACGGCTGGCGCGTGGCGCTTCCCGAACCAAATGGTTTGGCGAGCGACTTGCTCGACGAGATCGAACGCGGACATCGCTATCCCGAATGCGACTTGGTACGTCGCGCGGGGCAAGCACTGGCGGCGATCTGGTGTGGCGACGTTGATCCGCTGACGTTTCTGTTCCCAGATGGCTCGACCGAGAAGGCGGCGCAGTTCTACAGCGAGGCTCGAATGTTGGCCGGGTACAACCGGCTGGCTGGTGAAGTCGTGCGCGAGATGATCGCGGCGCTTCCGGCAGATCGGGCGATCCGCGTGTTGGAAGTTGGCGCGGGGACCGGTGGCCTGACGATGCACTTGCTGTCGCGGCTTCCGGCCGAGCGTTCTGAGTACGTCTTCACCGATTTGTCTCCACTGTTTCTACGCGCGGCCGAAGAGCGGTTTCGCGACTTTCCGTTTCTGAGCACTCGTTTGTTCGATGTCAGCGGATCGCTCAGCGAGCAAGATGTCGATGCGGGGTCGTTCGATCTGATCGTCGCGGCCAACGTGCTGCATGCGACGCCGCGGTTACGCGAAACGCTGTCCAACGTTCGCCAGCTTCTGCAGCCAGGGGGATGGTTGCTGCTGCTGGAAGGAGCGAACCCGCCGCTGTGGGGGGACATGGTCTTCACGTTGATCGACGGTTGGTGGAGTTTCGAGGACACCGATCTGCGGCCCGACTATCCGCTGATGCGCCGCGATCGCTGGTGTCAGGTGCTCGGGGAAACGGGATTTGAGAAGGTAGCGTGTCTGAATGACGCGACGCATCGGGATGACTCGAATCACACGTTGTATCTGGCGCAGTCTGGCGCGACGGAATCGACAAAACGTGCTGGCACAGTCGCCGTACCGCGACCGTTAGGGAGCGGCCCCGATCGCCAAACGGATCAGCCGCTCCCTAACGGTCGCGGTACGGCTTCTTTGCCAAGAATGGTTGCGACTCCCGACCACTTGCCAGTGGCGCAGCCGGAGTTGATCGAACTGGTGCGCAGTCACGCCGCGCGGGTCATGCGGATGCCGGTGGAGTCGATTGACCCGAAGCAGCCGCTGTCGGAGTTGGGGTTGGACTCGCTGATGGCGATCGAACTGCGGACTCAGCTAGGCCATCACCTCGGCATGGAGCTGTCGCTGAACCCGCTGCGGATGCGGCGGTCGGTCGAGGAGATTGTTGCCTATCTCTACTCGGACAAAGAGCCGCCGCACGGATTCCAGGAAGTTCCCGGCAGCAAGCTGCACAACTTGGAGCTCGATGTGCCGCGCGTGCATCTCGTGCCGTTGCAGCAAGGAGGCGATCAGACGCCGCTGTTCTTTGTGCCCGCCGGTTACGGTGACCTGCTGGCGTTTCAAGATATCGCGAACGCGCTCGGCGCGGATCAGCCGGTTTACGGCTTGCAGCCGGCCAGTGCGAAGCAGGTGAAGACGATTCGTCAGATGTCGATCTATCGGCTGGTCTCGGCCTACATCGCCGAGATCAAGAAAGTGCAGCCGACGGGGCCGTATTTTCTCAGCGGCTATTCCGCCGGCGGGATCATCGTGGTGGAACTGGCTCGCGAACTGTTGCGGCAGGGGGACGAAATCGGACTGCTGGTGATCTTCGATCCCCCGTCGCACGTCCCGTTCTGGCTCGATTGGTTCTACGCGATCAACTATCGCGTCTGCCTGCACACGCACTTGATCGGACTGATTCGCAACGTGCGTTCGCGGCTGATTCGCCGGATGTTTCACACGGTGCTGGACGAAGGACTGCGCACGCACACGACCGTGACTCGCGAGCATCTCGTCGCGCCGTATCCGGGCCGCATCACGCACTTTCGCGCGCGTTTGTCGCAGAGCAGTCTGGTCAGCCTGTGTCCGGTTGGTTGGTTTTGGCGAAAGACAGCGCGCGACGGCGTCGAGGTGCATTGGATTCCCGGCACGCACTACGGCATGTTGCGCGGCCCCGGCGCGGGAGTCGTGGTCGATGAATTGGCCGACTGTCTGAAACGGGCGAAGATGGCGAAGGATTGATGGCCCGGGTTGAGACGTAGGGTGGGACCAGCGTCGCTTCGACGCGCCGGCCCACCAGAAAACACAGCGAGTGAAGATGGTGGGCCGGCGCTCGAAGCGAGCTTGTCCCACCCTACACGAGGTTTTCAACTGGCCTCTAACCAACCCGCTCCCAGATCAGCACGCCGACGAGTTCCGTGCCGGCCATTAGGAATGGGGGCGTGCGGAAGGTGAGTTTGTTTCCTTCAAATTCGTAGAAGCGCAGATTCGTGTGGCCGACCCTATTGGGAAACAGGCTGCCTTCGATGACGTAGGTTAGCTCGCGCTTGGATTCGTCGAATTGGTACTTCGCCCAGAATGAGACAAAGCCTTGATACGCGGCGCGAATCTCGTCATCCGTGCCACGCACGATGTCACCGCTGGAAAACTTCGGGCGATCGGGGCGCATCAGTTGCGCGGACAGAACACCCGTCGCATCGAATAGGATGCTTCCGGCGCAATCCGGTCCCAACGGGTACAGCACCTCGCCCGTGGACTTACGCATTTCCGAACTCAGCAGCTTCCAAGCTCCGACGAATGGATTGGTGGGCACGTGCGGTTCTTTTATAAAAGTGTTTTGGCGAGCGGGGCGGCATCAGCCCCCCCCCGGGTTGGCGGAATACACCGGGGGGCTGACGCCGCCCCGCTCGCCTGGAATTCGATTGGTACGGCCGGTGGCCGACCTAGTCATTGGTCTATTGGCCGAATTCCATTGAGGTAAGTCACGACGTCGTTGAGCGTCTTCAATTGGCGGGCGACATCGTTCGGCAGTTCGACGTTGTATTTCTCTTCCAATTCCGTGAGCAACGACATCCGGTCGTACGAGTCGATGTCTTGCAGGTCGAGCGACTGATCGGCGACCAGCGTGTCGGCTTTGCCGCGCGCGATCCCCGTCTCTTTCATGAGCTGAACGATGTCTTTGGTCGTAATCATGTGCCGGGCCTTGTTCGTTGAAGTAGGTTGTTGCCCCAGGTGAATCCGACGCCGAATCCGCTCAGCGCGATGCGATCCAGTATTCCGTCCTCGAGATGTTTTTGGAGCATCAGCGAGATCGACGACGAAACGGTGTTGCCATAATCGGCCGCTTCGAACGGAGCCTTCTCGGCCGGCACGCGCATTTTGCGGGCGACGTACTCGACCAGATACTTCGAGCCTTGGTGCAACAGGAACAGGTCGACGTCGCTCGCCGTGAGGCCGTTTCGTTGCAGCAATTCCGAAAGACTCGGCGGCGCTTCCTGAACCGCGTGCTTGAAGACTGCGCCGCCATCCATTTCCAGGCAATTGCGAAACAGCAGGCAACGATAACTCTCCGGGAGCGTGCCGAAGTTTGAGTCGATCAACTCATAACCGGGGCCGGTGCGCGTGAAGTACGTTGCGGTCGCTGCGTCGCCGAAGAGCAGGGCGGTGTCCTTGTCTTGCGGATCGACTTTGTCCGAATACGGATCGCAGGTCATCAACACGGCATGATCCAACCGGGCGGACTCCATCACGCCGGTGACGATTGTCACTCCATGCGTGAAGCCGGCGCAGCCGTGCGAGACATCGAACGTCATGCAGTGCTTCGCCAGTCCCAACCGGTTGTGAACGATCGCGGCCGCGTGCGGCACTTTGAATTCCGGGTGCTGAGTGACCACGACCAAAAGCTGGATTTGCTCAATCGGCAGGTTCGTTCTTTGTCGCAGATCGTCGAACGCACGTACGCAAAGGTCGGAGTTCGATTCGCCCGGTTCCTTGATCGACCGCTAGACGACACCGAGTTTGTGCTCCAGAAAATCGCGGGCAAAGCCCAACTGCTCTGCTTTCTCCCAATTCGATTCACGCCGCGCCGGAATGTAGATTCCGATTGACTGCATGCGAGGGCGAGACGTGTTGTTACTCATGTCGGTTGATTGTCTGAATTGTCAGGCGTTGACGGCAAAGATCGGAAAGTAACTGGCGACGTTGCCGCGCGCATACTCGTCGATCAACGCGGGAATGTCCTCCCAACTCCAGACGCGATCTTCATGCGGCGGCATCCAGTTCTGTTCGGCGGCGAATCGTACCGCGTCGAGTCCTTCGGAGTAGCGTGCGTAGTGCGTGTGGACATGAATGTGTCGCTGTTGGCATTCAATCGCTCGCGCGATCGACGTGCGCATCCCAGCTTTCCAACCACAGGTGGCGACGACTCCTTGGCGGGCGAGCGCCTTGAGCGTAATCCGATGTGCCGAACCGCCGATGTTGTCGATGAAGATCGAGACCCCTCGCCCGCCGGTGCGTTCAGCAATCGCGGCCAGCACGCCCTCTTCGAGTCGGTCCGCGTTGAAATGACTGCGGTCGATCGGTTCGATTCCGGATTGGCGGAGCAGATCGAAGCGATCTGCGTTCGAGCAAATCATGATCACCGGACAACCAAGCTTCCGAGCCAAGGCGAGTTGCGCGAAGCTGACGCCGCCTCCCCAGGCACAAACGATGGTCTCCTCTGGAGCCACGCCGAGCATTTGCGATTGCCAGCAGGCATAAGCGACTCGCCAGTTGGCCCAGGCAGAAATGTAGCGCAGCGAGAAGGCGGCCCACTGCTGCAACGTGAATGCGCTGTCGGCCGGAATCGGAATCAGTTGCCGCTGATTGAGCTTCATCGTCTTGGGCAGCACGCCCATCGTGCCGGGAGCGTCATAGGCCATGATTTTGATCGGGTATCCCTGCTCGTCCCACACCGCGTTGCCGAAGACGAGGCACAGATCTCCCTCGCGAACGAGGTCCACTTCCGCACCAATCCGTTCGACGCGGACGACGCCGGCATTGCCGATGACGACCGAGTCCTCGCCTCGCAACGCGCAGATGTCGACTGGATCGCGCTCGATCGCATGGAGCATGTTCCCTTCCAGGCAGCCGTAGATCGGCTTTGCCATGACTTCCTGCGCGGTGATGTCTTGGAAGCAGAATTCCTCTCGGATCAACGCTCCGCGTCCTGGCTGTCGCGCGGTCGAAGGCAAAACCCAAGCGTCGGTAGTGATGGTTGTCATCGTGGCGTGCTCATGATCGAATGAGTTGTCGGCGGATTGTAGTGAAACGTGTGGCAGAGGAGTCGGGTGTTCGGTTCTTCGAAATTGGCGGGACGTAGCGTGATTCGCGAACCAGCTCAATCTCGCCAATTCCGAAGAACCGAACACCCGACCCTGGTTTGAACCTGCTGGGAGTTATTCGTCAATGGAATCGACATTGAGTGCCGCTTCGCCGGAGGAGCTGGTCCGGTTGGTCGCCGAGACCTCGCTGTTTCGCGACGTGGATCGAGCGGCATTGGATGCAATCAAGGATCAATTGGAGTGGGTCGCTCTCGAGGACGGCGAGGATCTGTTTCGTGAAGGGGACATGGTCGACGCGCTCTATGTCGTCGCCGAAGGGTGGCTCGAAGTCACGAAGGAACAGGAGAACCTGGATGGCGCCCCAACCAATGATCGACTGGTTGTCTCGCGGCTGGCTCCCCCCTCGACGATTGGAGAAATGCAGATCCTCACGGGAGGGAAACGGACCGCGACAGTCACCGCGTCACTTCCCAGCGGTCTCGTCCGATTTCCGAAGCCAGCGTTTGACCAGTTAATGGCCCAGGATCGACGGATCGTCGAGGAGCTTACAAAGACGATCATGCCGCGATTGTTTCGCGACCAGATGGTGGGGGTGTTGCCGAAGCTGTTTGGGGAACTCGATAAAGCGATGGTCCGCGATCTGGAGCAAAAGATGACCTGGCTGTGTCTGCCGCGCGGACAGGTGCTTTGTCGTCAGGGGGACGTGTCGGACAGCTTCTATATCGTGATCAGTGGTCGCTTACAGGTCGTCATTCAAGATGCCCACGGAATTTCACGGCAGGTGGCGGAGGTGTCGCAGGGGGAATCGATTGGTGAAATGGGGGTCTGCACCGGTCAGCCTCGTTCGGCAACGATTATCGCGTCGCGGGATTCGGAACTGGTGCAATTCTCGAAAGAAAAATACGACGACTTCACCACTCGCTATCCGCAACTGATGCGGCACCTCATGAAGTTGTTGATCGGGCGTTTGCAGCGAGTCAGCCAGGGAACGAAATCCAACTTTCTCAGTTCGAACATTCTGTTGGCTCCGGCCAGCAATGACGCTCCGATGGACGAGTTTGCCCAGCGCTTGTTTGTGGCGCTTTGCGAAATGCACTCCAGCAGCGGGCCTGGCATGGAGCCTTGTTTGCTGCTGACCAGTCGCGAAGTAGAAGGACTAATGAGCGTGCCGGGAATCGCTCAGGCAAGAGGGGACGAGCCGAATGATCTGCGTCTGCGCTCGTGGCTCAGCCAGCAGGAGCAGCGCTACAAGGTCATTCTGTTTCAAGCCGATCCAACGGTGACGAATTGGACGAAGCGCTGCATCCGCAGTACGGATGAGATCATCTATGTCGCGGAGCCCAAACATGCCTCGCCGGGGACGGCCGTCGCGCAGGAGATTCACGATCAGGAGAAGCTCCATCAGACCCGCCGCCGCCGCGCCTTGATGCTCTTGCACGACGATGACACCGTGCGGCCCTCGAATACCAAACGCTGGCTGAAGGCCCTCCATTTGGAAACGGTTGGTTCCGATCGGCAGACGGGCGCACGACATTTTCACTTGCGCCGCAGCAGCGACAGCGACTACCAACGCATCGCGCGGTATGTGTCGAATCGAGAAGTCGGCTTGGCCTTGAGCGGCGGCGGAGCGCGCGGGTTCGCTCACGTCGGCTGCATTCATGCCATGCAAGAACTGAATATCCCGATCGACATGATCGGCGGCGTCAGCATGGGGAGCTTGGTCTCGGCCGCCTATGCGTTCGATCCCGCACGCTTCGACGACACGATTCGAGCCATCAAATCGCAGTTGAAAGGTGTGCTGTTCGATCTGACTCCGCCGGTGGTCTCGTTTGCCCGTGGGCGTCGCTTCGATCAACGCTTGCAAGGCTGGTTCGGAGACTTGGCCATTGAAGACCTGTGGGTTCCGTATTTCTGCGTCGCGAGCAATCTGACGAAAGCCAACATCGAGGTCTTTGACACCGACGCCCTGTGGTGGGCCGTGCGTGCCAGTGGCACGTTGCCGGGCCTGACCGCTCCGCAGATTCGTGACGGCTGCTTGTTGTTTGACGGCTGCCTGCTGGACAACTTGCCGATGGACGTGATGCGCGAACGGATCGGCTCTTCAAAAGTGATCGCGGTCGATGTGGTTCCGCCTCAAGACTTGAAAGTGGAAGTCACGGAACTTCAGAGTCCATCGGGCTGGTGGTTGCTGTGGAAGAAGCTCACACGAATCGGCCCCAAGGTCGAGCTGCCAAACATCGTCTCGATCATGCAGCGCGCCTCCGAATTGGGAAGCGTCTACGGCCGGCAGAAGCTGATCGAGAGCCGGCTGGCGGACATTTACCTGCAACCGCCGGTCGATGACATTTTCGTCGCCGACTTCAAAAAGGTGGATGATGCGGCCCGGATCGGCTACGAGCACAGCAAAGACCGGCTGGCCGAATGGTGGGCCAAAGGCTAATCGTCATATCTCCCTAAAGTGGGCGTGGCCCGTAATCAAATGTCTGACGAGTCGAGCATTGAAACTTGAGAATTGGAAAATGAGAGGAAGCGACATCCACAGTTTTCAATCTCCAATTTCCAATCCTCAATTTTCAATTCCCTCAAACATGCCTGCAAAAAACATGCATGTTTTGGACAAAGACTCTACGCAGTGAGTCTGTTGAATCATCAGCCCATGACATCCACGCACGACACATCAAAGAGTTCAGACGATCGAGCGGATCGTTGGCGCTTGAGCGTGGCCGTCCTGTTGGCGGTGGCAATCGCTGCCCTGGCCACGGTCTATCGCAACGAGTTGAGCCTGACGCATCTCGTGCAGTACGAGGACTCGCTGCGGAAACTCCACGACGAACAGCCGATGCTGGTCTTCGCCAGTGTGTTTGGCGTGTTTGTGGCGGTGACAGCGTTGTCGCTGCCGTTGTCTACGGCGTTGACGGTGGTTTGCGGTTGGTACTTTCCGTTTTGGCGAGCGGTGGTGCTGGTCAGCTTTGCGTCGACGGCCGGTGCCACCGTGGCGTTTTGGCTCTCGCGGTATCTGTTGCGCGACGTTGTGCGGCATCGATTCGGAGGACGGCTGACACGAATCAATCAATCGTTGGAACGGGACGGTGCGTTTTACTTGTTCTCGCTGCGTCTAGTGCCGGTGATTCCGTTCTTTGTTCTCAACCCGGCGATGGGACTGACGCCGATCCGTGCACGCACGTTTTGGTGGGTCAGTCAGCTCGGCATTTTGCCGGTGAACCTGGTCTGGGTGGCTGTCGGCGCGTCGGCTCCGAGTCTGCGCGTGCTCGATGAAGAAGGTTTGTCGGGCCTGCCAACGACCCAGATTGCAGTCGCATTCACTCTGCTGGGGTTGCTGCTGTTGGCGATCAAAAAATGGTTCAGGTCGATCGCCCGGTAAGAGCCGCGCCGAGCAGTCTGATATCTGAAACGGGGAAATTGTTGTCGACGCATCAGCACGACGCGCGAGCGAGTGGTTTTCCAGAATCACCACTCGCTCGCGCGTCGTGCTGGTTTTTGTTACGCCGTCACAACGGATACGGCGCGACAAAACCGCTTGCTCTGGATAAGCGCGCGGCGAATCGCAAATTGACTCTCCGTTCTTTACACAATCACTGGACGTAATTTCGTCGCGTCTACGCATCATTCCTCCGGCCTTGAAGCCCCGCGTTCCCCGGCAGAACGGGGCGAAGGAAAGTGTTTTCCATGCTTTTTGAGAAAATCTTCGCGAGAACCGTCGCACCGTTTGCCGGTCTGCCCGGACCAAAGCCCCTCTTTCCGATTGGCAATCTGCTGGACTTTCTTGGCAAGTCCACCCGGCCGTGGGAGGTCATGGCCAGTTACGGCGAGCGTTTTGGCAGCATGAGCGTCATGTGGATGCTCAACCAGCCGGCGATTGTGCTGAATGATGCGCGGCTGATTACCGAGGTGCTCTGCACTCGGACGAAGGATTTCTACAAGGACGAGCCGTGCGGGGCGCTCATCCCAGTGCTGACTCGGTCCAGCCCAAACATCAACAACGGTGCCGAGTGGACGCGAACCCGAACGCAGAGTCCGCTGACTCAGCCTTGGATCGGCGAATGGCGGCGAGCTCAGATGCCGGCGCTGAGAAGCGTCTTGCGACGCTGGGGCGAGCGGATGGCGTCTGTTACGGATCGTGAGGCCGTGCCGCTTCAAAACGAATTGCAGCGGATCACGTTCGACTGCTTTTCTGTCGCGACCATGGGCAGTGAACTCTCCGATGCCGCCTATGCCGACTTCATGTCGCTGGCGTCACAGGGAAGCAAACGCATGTTGACGCCTCGTCGGCCGAGTCCCGATCTCAATTCGCGTGGCCAGGAGACTCGCAAGCGATTCCTGAGAGTTTTGCGAGACCGCTATGACGCGGCAGTGGCGAGTCCGAGGCCCGCCTCGTTCGATCTGCTGTCGATGGCAATGCGTCAGAACACGCTATTGCCGCCGGATGAGTTATCGGCAGAGATGGGCAACGTGTTTTACGGCGGCTGCTTCTCCGTCCCCAGCACGATTGTCTCTACGCTGTATCTGCTGACTCAGCATCCCAACGAATCACAGAAACTGAAAGCGGCCGTTCTTCAGCTGGATGACGACTGCGATCTGGAAGCATTGAATGACTGCAAGCCGCTGGATTATGCGTTGCGAGAAGCCATGCGATTGCTACCGGCGGTGCCGATGTTCGGCCGGCGCGTGCTGCCAACCGCGGCGACGGAAGTCGGAGGATGTTTGTTGCCGCCGAATACCAGCATCTGGTTGGTGAATTGGCTGCTGCAACGATCGGGTCCGCATTGGGACCGTCCGCTGGACTTCTTGCCCGATCGTTGGGGAGGGGGCGTTGCGGAAGCGAACCCGTTGGGGAGCGAATACTTTTTCCCCGAAGGCCGCGGCCCTCGCATCTGTCTGGGAGCTGAGTACTCGATCTTTTACATGAAGCTGGTGCTGGCCACGTTGCTTCGCCGCTGGGACGTTGAGTGCGGCCAAGGGCAGCCGTATGACGCGGACCAGAAATTCTTCTTCGGCGTGCGCATGCCAATGGGCCTACGAGCGCGGCTTCGCCGCCGGGCGTAGGACGGGCACTCCTGCCCGTCGGCTTTTCGTCTATCAGACGGGCAAGAGTGCCCGTCCTACGAGTTGCTCACAGCGTCTTGAGGTACTCCAGCAACGCCGCGCGTTCGTCGTCGGTGATCTTGGTGCCGTAGAGATGTCCGGCGTTGGATTGGCCTGGCACCGACGTGTCGAACTTGGTGCTCCCTTCGGCGGGAGCCGTCTGATAGCCAACGCGAGCGGGATCGAATTGGCGATTGCCGGTTTGGAATGTCTTCGCCCGCTTCTCCGGCGGCAGCCGCAGATCGTGCAGGCTGGCGATCGAGCCGTTATGCAGGTACGGAGCCGTTGCCCAGATGCCGGCCAACGGGGCGGCGCGGTAGACGAGCAGGCTCTTCACCAGTTCATTCACCTCGGTGTCATTCTTAGGCAATGTCGGCATCTCGCGATGCCCCAGCATCGATACGAGTTCGTCCGGCGTGGGCTTGAGTTCTTGAAGACCTGACATTGTGAAGTTGGCCAGCAAGCCAAGGAACATGACGGCGGCAGGAACGTCCGATTTACCCTCGTAGGCGCTTCCCTTAAACATCGGCGCGAGAATGCCCGTGCTCGCGGTACGCTCGACAAAGTAGACGGCGTAGGTCGGATCGGTGCCGACTTCCTGGAACGGTACGAGAGTGACTTTGATGAATTGCTTTCCGTATATGTTCGGTTCGGTTTGTGGATAGGGCGGACGGTTCGAGTGACATTTGGCGCAGCTTTCCCGCTCGAAGATCTTGGCACCTTTGTCGGCCTTGGCACGGTCGATGGCTGCGAAGATGGACTCTGGCCATTTTGGAGGTTGGAGGTCCATGAGCGTGTCGTACATCTTGTCGAGTTCTTTCAAATCCGCAGTGGTTTCGAATTTGAGACCGTTCGCCACGGGTGTGACTTTCGTCCTTCCGAACACTCCGATGACTTCGCCAACGCGACGCATCGCCATGTTGTGAACCGCGCCGTTCCAAAGGACTCGATCTTCCTGTTGTGTCAGCCAGATCGCGGGATAACTGACCGGCATGTTGGGGACGCGATAGTTGTCCTTGTTGCCGGCTGAGGTGGCGTTGGTGGCATTCATCAGCGTGTTGAGCGCGTCGAAGCATCCCGGCCCTGTTGGGTTCGCAGATCGGTTCCGCGCGGCCCAGTCGGTCATCGCGATCGCGTACTGACTGAGCTGCGTTTTGAGCTCAGCCGCGGACTTCTCCGAGTATTGGTTGGCGAGCACTCGCTTGGCGAAGCGATCAAATTTCTCCGGCTGTGCCAACGTGAATCGGAGCGCGTCGGTCAGCGCCTGTTGCCAGCCGGTCAGATCGACGAGGTTTGGTCCGCCGTCGATGCGGATGCGTTTCTCTTTGCTATGAACCTGCGCGGTATGGCAAGCCGCGCAGGTCAGACCGGTTCAAATGACGCCATCCGGCGCGCGGCCGTTCGCGAAGCCGACGGGGAATCCATCGGGATTCGACTTGTTGACCGGGTTTCGCAGGAAGCCATACGACTCAAGAAAATCATCGTCGCGAAACAGCTTCTGCGAGTGTGCCTGTTCGAGTGCGAGAAACCAGCGATGCGGCAGGACTTGAGAGCCTTGCGGCCGGTAGTAGTAGTTCTGCCGGTCCGCGTCCTTCAAACCTTGGTCGAGGTAGATGACGTCGTCGCCAAAGCTGAGCGAGGGCAAGGCCAATGCGGTGCTAACGATGCTCAACAACCAACAACACAGAGACCAAGTTTTCATCGGGGTTCCTTTTCGTCGTAGCACAGGCGGCTCGCCTGTGGCTCTTCAGGGATGATTCCAGCAGGCGAGCCGCCTGCTCTACGCCAGTTGTTCCAGGAGTATCTTCGCGGCGACCAGATCCGTGGTGTCGAAGCCTTCGGTGAACCATTGATAGCACTGTTGCAACTCGCGCACAGATTTGTCGTCTCGCTGGTTGCGGTTTTTGAAACGGCAAAGGCTGGTGAGTGCTTTCAATTCCCAAGACTTCGAGTTGCGGCGACGGGCTAAGTCGATGGCCTCGCGGAAGCATTCTTCGGCGGCGGCCGCATCGGCAGCAGGTCGGCCAGCGAGGATTTCTCCGCGCAGGCGGAGTAGCTCTGCTTCCAAGTAGAGTTCATTGTGCTCGCGCGAGATGCGTAAGCCGGTCTCGGCTTCAACGAGCGCTTGATCGAAGTCTAGCAATTGCAGATGCGCTTCCGTGAGACTTACCTGGCCGTAGCACATGTGGAGTTCGGCACCGGTGGCGCGAAACGCTTGCATGCCTAATCGGCAGTTTTCGATCGATTCCTTGTAGCGGCCCTGGAGATTCCACAAGTGCGACTGCGCCACGCGGCCTGTGGCGGCCCAAAACACAAAGGACTGCTCGACGGTAATTTTCAGAGTCCGTTGCACGAGAGGCTCCATCTCGGCCGCGTCGCCGCAAAAGCCAATCACCCATGAGGCGTGATTCGTGCCGTGGACCAGCGAAAACGGATCGTTGAGTCCCTCGGCGATCCGGACCGCCTCGCGAGTGAGTTGGCGTGCCTGGTCTGGATAACCCAAGGCCCAGCGCGCATGGGCCGCACAGACGCGATGCGTGATGGCCGAGTTTTGTCCGGTATGTGGAGCCAAGGCTTTGCAGCGATCGAGATCCTCGTACGGCCGAGCCAGCTCAAAGTGCTTCCACGACTCCGCGAAGTTGCCGCGATGGACCTGGGAACAAATCGGTGCGTAATGAGCCTCCATCAGTAACCCCGGGTCGCCGGTTTGCTCGGCCAAGTCGAGCAACTGCTGGCCCAATGTGACGGACGCATCCAATTGATCGAGGATCAGGCTGCGAGCCCACATGCCCCACGAGATGAAGAACAGCGCACCCACATTGTTGAGCCGGATCGCCAGTTCGCGTGCGCGTTCCAGGACTTGCCCCGGCTCGTCATGCGCGTAACCTCGCGCCGCGAGCAACACCGTCGCCAGCGGTCCTTGCAGGCCGAGTTCGCAGCCGTCGCGCTCGGGAGATTCGGGGAGAGCCGCAACCGCCTGGAGTCCTTTGCGAAAATGTTCGATCGCACCGAGATTCGCAAATCCGGCTTGAGCCTTCTGTCCCGCCTTCAGCCAATAATCAACAGCGCGTCGTGTCGCCCCCGCCTCGGTCAAGTGGTGCGCGAGCAACTCGGGTTGCGCCTCCGCGGTCTTCGGGAATTGTTGTTCGAGCACTTCGGCGATGCGGAGATGACACGTTTGGCGTTTCTTCGTGAGCATCGAACGATACGCAGCGTCCTGCAACAGCGCGTGTTTGAAGATGTAACCTGCCGCCGTCCCTTGTCCTTTTTGAAACAGGATTTCGGCTTTGACCAGCTTGTCGAGTTCGAGTTGCAGTTGGTCTTCAGGCAACGAGCAAGCCGCGGCCAGCAGACGGAATCCGAACTCGCGACCGATCGTCGCGGCAATCTGGATGACTTTGCGATCAGCAGCCATCCGATCGAGCCGCGACAGCAGCAGATCCTGCAACGTTGCCGGGATGACATTCAGCAACGTCGCGGTATCAGTCCCTGCATCAGCGCGATCCAGGATGCCCGACTCGACGATGACGGCGGTGAAATCTTCGATGAACAGCGGGATGCCGTCAGTGCGCTCGATGACTTGTTGCAGAATCGCTTCGGGAATTTCGCGACGGTGCGTGCGCTTGCGCATCATCTCACCGACCTGTCGCTTGGTCAGGCGATTCAACGCGATCTGAGTTTGATGCGGCTTGCTCTTCCACGGCGTCTCGAACTCCGGGCGAAAAGTCAGCACGCTCAACATGCGGCCGCTTTCAAATTGCGAGACATGCTTTTCGAGCAGTTCCAAGGTTGAGGCATCGATCCAGTGCAAGTCTTCGACGATGAAGAGCGCGGGGCTGACCTCCGCCAGGTTCCTGAGCCAGGCCAACAACAATTCTTCGGTCACCTCTTTCAGCTTTTGTGGCGACAACGCCAGCGCTGGAAAACGGGCGTCGGTCGGCACGCTCAGGATTCCGCCGAGCAGCGCGACATTCTCGGGCGATTCGAGTTTCAGTTCGCGCAGATACCTTACCAAGGATTCCAGCCGCTCGGTGGCCGAGAGGTTTTCCAGGTCGAGCAACCGCGAGAAGAACTCCACGATCGGGAAATAGCTGGTCCCTTGGTGATACTGCGAACAACGCAGCTCAATAACCGCCACTCGTTCCGCGTCATCGCGCAGGACATGCTCACGCAGTTCGCGGATCAGCCGAGACTTTCCTAGTCCGGCGTCGCCGATTAACAGCACAATCTGCCCCAGCTCTTCCTGAGCCTGCTCCCAGCGATCCTTCAGCACGCTGAGTTCCGTGTCGCGGCCAACCAGCGGTGTCAGATTGCCCGGATCGACGAGCTCGACCCGATTCCGTGACGCGGCTTCCTTAACGACCTTGAACATTTCGACGGGCTGCAGGATGCCGCGCACGTTCTGAGTCCCCAGCGACTCGCAGTCGAAATACAACGCGACTCGCTGGTGCGTCGTCGCACTGATCGAAATGGTCCCCGGCATGGCAATCGTGTTCAGTCGAGTGGCGGTGTTGCGCGCATCGCCGACCAAAGAGACCCTGAAATCTTGCGAACCACCGAGTTGCTCGGCGACGGCTTCTCCCGAATGGACAACGACCCACGCCTGGCTTGCCGATGGCAAGTCGGTGTGGTTTGTTCCGCCGGCCGCGAGTTCTCGCATGACTTGCAGAGCCACACGCACCGCCCGTTGAGGCGCGTCTTCAAACGCTTGCGGAAAACCAAAGCACTCAATCACCGCCTGTCCCGAACTGACGACCGTGGTGCCACCGAGTCGCGCGATCTGTTCGCTGACGAACGACGCGAACGACAGCGACTGATTGTGCAACAACTCCGAGACTGACGACGTGTTTTCGGCGTTGCAGTTTTCCTGGATGTCATAGTCGAAGATCGCCACCGTGACCTGCCGCAATTCGGCGTCGCGGAGCGAGCGGCAGAAGGCCGATGCGTCGCTATCGGGCTCCGAACGGGTCGCGAAATCCTGGCCCGGACGTCGCTGGACCGTCTGCGACAGATCGCTGAATTTGGCGAGGATGTTCGTCAATTCTTCAGCGAACTTCGTGGCCGAAGCGTGTCGTTGCGAAGGGGATTTCGAGAGGGCCTTCAGGCAGACGGCATCAATTTCGCGTGGCAATTCGCGACGCAGTTTCGATGGCGGGTCGGGCTCGCGCGACACGATTTGCCCGTAAAGCGAAGTGATCAGGCCTTCAAACGGCCGTTGTCCCGTCACCATCTGATACAGAATCACGCCCAGGGCATACACGTCGGTCGCGGGTCCAATTTCGTCATGCCGCGCTTGGATTTGTTCGGGAGCCATGTAGGCGGGGCTCCCCATGACCGCCCCCTCCTGTGTCAGTTCCGCTTCCCCTTCTTTCCTCCAGCGAGCCAAGCCGAAGTCCATGATGATCGGTTCAAGCTCGCTGGTCAGCATGATATTGGCCGGCTAGAGATCGCGATGCACGATCCCCTTCTCATGCGCCTTCTGCACGGCCGTGGCCACCGTTCATGCCAGCGCCACCGCTTGGAAGAGTGGGAGCGAGCCCGACGCTTTCAGTCTTTGAGACAACGGCTGGCCGTCGATGTAAGACATCGTGAAGAAGTGCCACCGCTCGAACTGGCCGACGTCATAAACCTGACACAGGTTGGGGTGTTGCAAGGTCGCCATCGCGCGAGCTTCGCGATAGAGACGCTCGACGATTTCCACATCGTCGTCCTCTTCAAAGAAAGGAATCTTGAGCGCGACCTTGCGATCCAATTGCCCATCGTGTGCTAGATAAACGGCTCCCATACCGCCCCGTCCGAGTTCTCGTTCGATGCGATATCGTCCGAATTGTGCGGGTACGGACTTGGCCGCACTAAGGCGTTTCGCAGGCTTGTGACTTTTCTGCTCGTTGCCCATCAGAAGCGTCGCGCCGAGGTCCGATGTCTCGGCTTTGACAGACGGATTCGCATCCTTCGCGGTATCGATTCGGAACTGATCTTGTTGACTCATGGGCGCTGAGTCAGAAGTCGAAGGCATGTTGTGTTCCTGAGACTGTCGTGACCCGAAAGGTCACATGTCTGGTTGGCACGGAGAAATCGGCCAACTGCTGGCGACTGAAGCGAAGCGTGATAATCAGGACCGCGGCAACTTTCGCCAGCGGCGATAGCCCGTCGGGCGAGGATTCTGGCAATCCCGAAACAAATGATTTTTCAAACTCAGCGGTGAGTCGCAGCGGGGATGTTGCGCGGAGGCCAACGTCGACGAATCACTTCGTGTCTCGATGATTCCCGTCACGGTGAAGCCGTCACGTCGTTGGTCGCGGCAGTGATGACTGGTCTGCTTGTGGCGGCCGTTTGGCTCCGAGGAACGGGAGATCAAATAGTTCGCGAACCAAACTGGGAAACAGCACGACGCGCCAGCGAGTGGTCGTGATCGTGGTCGTGGTCGTCATCGGAATCACTCGCTGGCGCGTCGTGCTAACGGGACTTCGGGAAAACTTTTGCTCTCCCGTTCCTTAAAGCCCTGCGAGGAGTGCCTTGGCCGCTTTCAGGTCGGGCATGTCGAAGCCTTCGGTGAACCAGTTGTAGAGCGGTTCCAAATGCTGACGGATCTCGGCGAGCTGACCGCGCTGCTGCCAGATTCGGCAGAGTTGCAGCATGGTCCGCAGTTCGTGCATCTTCGCTCCTTGGCGAATCGCGACCGCCAGTGCATCGCGGTACGAAGACTCGGCTTGATCCAGTTCGCCGCGATCGAAGGCGAAGTCGCCACGAGTGCGGAGCAACTCGGCGTGCATGAAGTACTCGCCGCCACTTTGATCGGCGAACGCGGCGTCGAGCTGCTTGACCGCCGCGTCACGTTGGCCGGCTTGCCACAGTGCGTCCGCGAGATGACACCGGTACTTCGGAAAGAGGATGAACGAGCCGGTGGCTTCCAACTGCGTGAGAGCGGCTTGCAGCGCGTCGATCGCTTCATGAAAACGGCCGAGATGTTTGAGACCGACTCCCTTGCAGCCCGTTCCGAGCGCTACCCAGAACGCGAAGCCTTGCTCGTCGGCGATCCGTCGGCAGCGTTCGCCGTATTCGATGGCCTTATCGCCCAGACCGGCGAACTCATACGTTTGTCCGACTTTCCATTCGGTCATCTGCAGCGTGAAGATGTGCTTGAGGTCGACCGCCATTTCGAGAGCCTCTTGCAGCCGAGCGAAGGCTTGATCGGCATAACCTAACTGCCAGAGCGCCATGCCGTGATACGCGAGGTTCAACGGACCACTGTTTTGCTGCGTGATTTTCGCGAATTCGATACTGGCTTCGCGATGATGATGCCGCGTGCCGATCTCGGCATGCTTGCAGGCGGTCGGGAAGTCTCCTGCGTAAAACGACGTGCAGTTCGAAGCCCAATACGCTTCGGCCATCATCCCCGGTCCCTGAGCCGCCTCGGCCAGAGCGATGACTTCGGGACAGCGCTGGTAGCAGTCGGTAAACCGGCCGCGAATGAAGAGCCACTCCCAGTTCGCGCACAGCACCGGAAACAACGGAGCCCCCTCGCCCAGATGCCGGCAAATCTCGATGCACCGATTCTGCACCGGTTCGACTTCCGGAGCAGCATAGCCTTGCAGCGCCATCAGCACGCCGCTGATCGGCAGCTTCAAGCTCAGTTCCAACATGTCACGCTGTGGCGACGCGGGCAGCGTCATCGTCAGCGCGAGTCCGCGCTCGAATTGCTGCAGCGCGGCGACGTTGGCCGATTGCTCCTGCGACTTTTGTCCGGCCTTCAGCCAGTACTGGATCGCCCTGTCGGTGATGCCCGCCTCGGTGAAGTGTTGCGCCAGCAAGGCTGGCTGCGAGTTGGCGATATCTGGGAAGTTTGCTTCCAACACTTCGCCAATGCGTTGATGACACGCTTGCCGCTTCTTGGTGAGCATCGATCGATACGCGGCGTCTTGCAGCAGCGCATGTTTGAAGATGTAGCTCGCTTCGGTCGCTTGCCCCTTGTGAAAGAGGATCTCCGCTTTGGCCAGCTTGTCGAGTTCCTGTTGCAGACCGGCTGCGGGCAGCGTGCAGGACGCGGCCAGCAGCTCGAAGCTGAATTCGCGGCCGATGGTCGCGGCAAGCTGTAATGACTTCGCGATCGGCCGCCATGCGATCGAGACGAGCCAGCAGCAAATCGTGCAATGTCGCCGGAATGACATTCAACAGCGACGCAGCGTCGGCTCCGGCATCCGTTCGATCCAAGATTCCCGACTCGACGATGACGACGGTGAATTCTTCGATGAACAGCGGGACGCCGTCCGTCCGATCGATGACTTGTTGCAGAATCGCTTCGGGGATGTCGCGACGCTGCGTCCGCTTCCGCATCATCTCGCCGATTTGCCGCTTGGTCAGACGGCTCAGTGCGATTTGCGTTTGGTGCGGCTTGCTCTTCCACGGAGTCTCGAACTCTGGGCGGAACGTCAGCAGGCTCAGCACGCGTCCGCTCTCAAACGCCGAGACGTACTTTTCGAGCAACTCCAACGTCGAGGGATCGAGCCAGTGCAAGTCCTCGACAATGAAGAGCACCGGGCTGACAGCGACCAAGTGCTTCAGCCACTGCAACAGCAACTCTTCCGTCTGTTCTTTCAGCTTCTGTGGCGACAACGCAGGCACCGGAAAGCGGGCATCGGTCGGCACGCTGAGCATCCCGCAGAATAGCGCGACGTTCTCGGCCGATTCGAGTTTCAAGTCGCGCAGATAACGCACGACGGTTTCGAGCCGCTTGGAGGCGGAGTGGCCTTCAAAATCCAGCAGTCGCGAGAAGTACTCCACGATCGGGAAGAAGCTGGACCCCTGATGATACTGCGAGCAACGTAGCTCGATGACGGCGGCCCCTTCTGAGTCCTCGCGAATGACATGCTCGCGTAGTTCGCGAATCAGCCGCGACTTGCCCAGCCCCGCGTCGCCGATCAGCAGTACGATCTGGCCGAGTTCATCGAGTGCCTGCTCCCAACGATCTTTGAGGATCGTCAATTCCGTGTCACGACCCACCAACGGTGTCAGGTTACCGGGATCAACCAGATCGACTCGATTTCGCGAGGCCGCTTCCTTGATGACTTTAAAAAGTTCGGCCGGCTGAGACATGCCGCGAACACGCTGTGAGCCCAGCGACTCGCATTCAAAGTACAAAGCCACTCGCTGATGCGCCGCCGTACTGAGGACGATTGATCCCGGTTCGACGACTGTGTTCAGCCGCACGGCCATGTTGCGAGCATCGCCGACCAACGAGATCGCCGCTGCGATGCCATCCCCGACCACTTCGGCCACCGCCTCGCCGGAGTGAATCGTGACCCACGCCTGTTTGGCCGAAGGCAAGTTTTTGTTTCTTTGATCGGGCGCGGCGAATTCACGCATGACCTGTAAAGCCACACGCACCGCTCGCTGTGCGGCATCGTCGAAGGCTTGCGGAAATCCAAAGCAAGTGATGACTTCCTGGCCCGAACCCAGCACGGTGACGCCACCCAACTTGGCGACCTGTTCGCTGACGAACGACGCAAAGGACTGAGCTTGTTCGTGCAGCAGCTCTGAATGCGAGGTCGCCGAAGTGTACGAGAGGGAACTGTCCTCAGCCTCGTAATTGAAGATCGCGACCGTGACCAACCGCAATTCGGCATCGCGACGGGTCCGACTGAGAGAGACCGCGCTCCCTTTCTGTTCGGACTCCGAGTCGAAACTCGCTGATTCCGAATCGAGATCGACGCGAAAGCTCATGGTTGGCGACAGGTCGCCGGCTCGGCCCAGAAATCGCGCCAGCTCTTCGGCAAAGTCCGCGGCGGAGGCGTGCCGTTCCGCCGGCGCTTTCGCGATGGCCTTCAGACAAATCTCATCGATTTCGGCGGGAAGATCGCGACGCAAACTCGATGGCGGGGCGGGAGTGCGCGACACGATTTGTCCAAAGATCGAAGCAGCCGATCCTTCAAATGGCCGATGCCCCGTGACCATGACGTAAAGGATGATGCCCAACGCATACACGTCGGTCGCGGGGCCGATTTCGTGATGCCGCGCCTCGACTTGTTCCGGAGCCATGTACGCCGGGCTGCCGAAGACCGCTCCGGTTTGAGTCAGCTCGACCTCACCGGCGATCTGACGTCGGGCCAGTCCGAAGTCCATGATGATCGGCTCAAGATCACTGGTCAGCATGATGTTGGCCGGATTGAGATCGCGATGCACGATGCCCGACTCGTGAGCCTTCTGCACCGCCAGCGCGACCTTTTCAACAGAGTGACCGCTTGCAACAGGGTCAGCCCACCCGCCTCTTTCAGCTTTTTGGAGAGCGGCTGCCCGTCGATGAAAGCCATCGTCAGAAAGTGCCACTGCTCGAATCGTCCTACGTCGTAGACCGGACACAGGTTCGCTTGTTGCACCGTCGCCATTGCCCATGCCTCGCGATAGAAGCGCTGCACGGATTCGACATCATCATCGTCGCGGAAAAACGGAATCTTCAGCGCGACCTTGCGATCCAACTGCCCGTCGTGAGCGAGATACACCGCCCCCATGCCGCCCCGGCCCAGTTCCCGCTCGATTCGGTAGCGGCCGAACTGCTCAGGCACTTTGGTGGGATCACTAATGCGAGGCTGCTCCGCGGTTTCCGAGCGTTCTTGTTTGCCTCCCACCACCAGTGTCTGGCCCTCGCGAGCTGTTTCGGCTTTCGGCGCGGAACCGGAAGGGCCTACTGACGACGCAGATTTCTCAACCAGCTTCGAGATCAATTCCGAGTGTTCGGGAAATCGAGCCACGTACTCGGCGGGCGAAACGGAATCCCCCGCGTCGCGACGAACGCCGAACTCCACGAGCAACAATTCTGGCAGTAGCGCGGCTTGCAATTCGTCGGAAACAAACGGCAAGAAGTCTTCGATCCGCGGCTGCCGTCCCCCTTGCATCGACTTCAGAAACGCGTCCTTGGCGAAGTCGAGTCGCTGTCGATCAAGTGGGTTCAAAGAATCATTCCGTAGTGGCGATGTCATCGCGACTTCCATCGACGATCGTGAGTTAAGCGGCTGCACGAAAACAAGTCATGACGTGGGCGATAGTAATCACGAACTCGCTGGATTTCGCCTATGACGCCCCCTCATCACAGGAGTCGATCGGAGAAAAGGCCTTCTCCCGACAGGAAGAGCAACAGGATGGGATGAACCGGACCACTCTCATAATGACCTAGCGGAACCGAGAGTGTCCTATTTCGGTCCGTTTGTGCTTAATCGCTTCGCCTCGAATTGTCGCCCTTCATTTTCCGCCAGCTCTTCCCGAATCCAAAATCGGCTGGCGAAAAATGAAGTGTTAAAAAATGAAGTCAGAAGACATCAAACGTTAATGCTCTGAGGAACGCCGCTGGGAGTGAGCGTCTCGTACGGCCGGCGCGTCAGATTGCGTTCGTTGATCTTCTGACCGATGTCTGCCAACCGTTTTTGAAACTGTTGCAGCGGAGCCGTCACACGCTGGTCGTGAAACTGCTGCCGGTGGTACTGGCCGAGTTCCGTGTAATGCATCGTCCCTAGCAGGTATCCCAAGTCCATCTGCAGATCGGCCATGTCGAGCGTCGGCAACATCGCCAGAAAATCGGCTTCGGTCGCGCCGGTCTTCAGGGTGGGAGCCGGGCGGTATCCGGCCAGCGGCATGTTGGGCGTGTAGCTCATGCAGTCGTACTGCGGGAAGTTGACCGCCGCATGCTGCACGCTGCACGTGTAGACTACGAAGGTCACGACCTCAATCAAATCTTCGATCCGTTGGATCGCGCCGTTGTTGGGCAGCCCCTTGATCCTCCCGCCGTTGTCGGCCGCCAGTTCGCGACCCCAGGCTTGCAGCTCCGGATCTCGCTGAAGTTCCGCGTCGTTCAGATAGTACAGCCGCAAGTACGCGCTGACCCATTCGTGAATCGCGTCCCAATACAGCAGCGTATCGTCCCGATACGGGTAAATCGGAAATGCCTCGCGGTCGTCCACTCCCCGTTGAGCGAACGTCAGCGGCAGCAGATCGTTCATCACGCGAGTGCTTTGCACGCCGTTCACGCACACTTTTCGGGAGGTGTTGATCGTGCCCCCCATGAGCTTATCGACCCCTC
The DNA here is from genome assembly GCA_005778115.1 of Planctomyces sp. Lineage (GTDB taxonomy): Bacteria > Planctomycetota > Planctomycetia > Planctomycetales > Planctomycetaceae > SXKJ01. Next base: position 44,041 of record SXKJ01000364.1, read on the forward strand.
CCTTGTCGGCGATCAGATGCTTCCAGGCGGCGCTGTTGATGGCCAGCGTCCCTTCAAAGTGCGGCCAAAGGAGCAGAGCCAAAGGATGACTATCGTGAAGCTGCCGGTAGGACGAGATGACGAACGCCTCCATCGTCAGATGCGTGCGGCCCAGATGCGTCGACGCCTCGTGGATGTTACCGTCGGCAGTCTCGACGATCGTCTTGGCAATCAGCCAGTTGTAGCCATCGTTGGGCGTGAAGATCGGATTATCCGCCGCCGGCTTCTGTTTGCATTGAATCGCGACCGGCAGCAGTTCTTTCTTGGCACCCGTGATCACGAACAACGCCAGCGGCGCGTAAAGGTACTTTTGCCCGTTCGAGTACGTGCCGAGTTCGGCCCCGTCCAACGGCGCATAATCGGCCAGATACAGCCGGCCTTCGGCGAGCGCCGCGTTCAAGGAATCCCCCGGCGCACCGATCCGAAACATCTCGTTCGTGATCTTCATCCGTTCGTCGAGAGTTTTCAGTCGCTTAAGCATCACTGGATTCGGGCCGGCAGTGCGCATGGAGGCGAAGACGCGGTCGTCCATGAAGTCTTTGGCGATCGGCGGCAGACCAAAGGCACGAAACAGATCGGCGTATTCTTGCAGCGACTTCGCGTGATTCGCTGGCGCACCGAATCTGCCATCAAAATGCAGCGCTTCGGAGATGTGATGTGTGAGCGTGAGAACCGAGGCTTCACCGATCTCTATCAGCTCGCGAATCACCTTGTGCTTGTCAGCATGGTTCTGGGCGGTACGCGTTCCCAATTCCAATTCCGCGCGATTCTCCAACGCATCGATCACTCGCTTACCAACGATTCCCATCCACTCGAAGCTGAACTGATCGGTAATTGGGAGATGCTTCAAGACCGCCAGCGGCGACACATGCGAGTAGTCGTACTTGTACGATCGCTAATCCCAGAGAATGCGAACCTTCCGCGTGAGACGTCTCAGCATGGAGGCTTGCTGAGGCAAGCAGGGGGCGGGCTGAGGCAGAAAGGCGGTCATAATTTCTCCTGATCGGTGCAAGTGCGAGTTGGGGAATCGTCGAATGAAGGCAGCACAACAACAGTCAACAGACTAACGATGAGAATTTCCAGGTTCAGGCTTTGCCGCCAACTCTTCCTGAGTTTTCTGAGAGATTCTTAGCCGGCAGTGAAACAGGGAATTCGCGTCTGGAGAGTTTTTTTTTGGCGGAAACCATCGGGAACGATTCGCAAAACTCACGGCTTCGATTTCTGAAGTCGATTTCGCGCCGCCTCCCAAACGATGGGAAGCACCGACACGACCACGATGCCGATCACGACCAGCGAGAAGCGTTCCTTCACCCACGGAATGTTTCCGAAGAGCACGCCCGCGATCGTACACGCCAGCACCCACGCGCAGCCGCCGACGATGTTGTAAAAGCCAAACTGCCGATAACTCATTCGTCCGATCCCCGCCACGAACGGCGCGAACGTGCGCACGAACGGCGCGAACCGAGCGATCACAATCGTCTTGTTTCCGTACCGCTCAAAGTACGCATGGGTCTGGTCGAGATGCTCTTTCCGAATCCACGGCAGGCGTTGTGTGGCCAAGAACCGCTCGCCGAACTTGGCTCCCAGCAGATAGTTCACCGCGTCCCCCAGCACGGCCGCGACAATCAGCGAGACCAGCACCACCACGAGCGACAGCTTGCCGGTCGCCGCCAACGCTCCGGCCGCGAACAGCAGCGAATCACCGGGCAGAAACGGCGTCACCACCAAGCCGGTTTCGCAAAAGACGATCACAAACAGAAAGACGTAGGTCCAAGGCCCTGCCCAATCCAGCATCTCGCTGAGATGCCGGTCAAAACGGAGCAGAAACTCCAGCAACTGTTTGATCAATTCCATCGGGCTTCCAAGTATCGCGGAGTGTTTCGATCGCGGCGATTGGTAGCCCACAAGCGTTCGCAAGAACAAGACCGCCTTCATTCCTCTGGCCCCATTCGTCGGCCGAAAGGATTTGGCAGGCGAATGGGGCCAGAGAAATGACTGCGGGAGGCGATCAAGTAGCACTCGGCGAAGCGGGTGGCGTGGCCGGATTCGCGGAGGACGTAGTCTCGATCATGGGCGTAACAGAGATGAAGTCGGGAACGGATGGAAGCGATTCGGAGCGAGCTTCCGAAGTCGAACTTGCCATCCAATTATCGGGCAACCGTTCGGGGGCGTCCACGTTAGCACCAGCGGGGACCGGGCGCAAGCGACGCAACATCCGCAGGCTGAGCCAGCCGAGGAAGGTCAACAAAAAGACGCCGCCGATCAACATCAGAAACGCAACTTCCCAGCCGCCGTTTTGCGCGGCGTTCGCGTTGCGAACAGGCGGCCTAGCTCGGCCGACCAGGAGCGGTGCGTTCTTCTTCTTATCCTCGAAGGAGCGATAGCTCATCCATTTCACAAAGTAGCCAACGAAGATGATATCCCCCTCCACATCGGTGCCGATCGGCACTCCGGGGGGCTTTTCCGGCAAGACGACGATGATGGGAAACGACAGCGAGTTGTCGGTGAAGCCATACGCTTCATAAACCTTTTTGAGCCCCAGCGGATTCTCTTTCGTGTCGTAGGCGATCACTCGGCGAACATGCAGCTTCAGACGCATGGGCTGGCCGCGGTACAGGTCCGGCTCTTCCCACAGGCGTGAGTACGGGATGTCGCGGAGTGCTCCCTTTTCCAACTCCGCGAACGGGCGAGTACGACTCCAACCGAGTAGTCGCCAGTAGGCGGGCATCTCATGCGGCAGCAACGGTTGGCGATCCTGGATCGACTTCAAGTTGGACCGCAGCTTGGCGAGTTCATCCGGATCGGTTTCATTGGGTCCGGGGACGATTTCTTCCTGAGCATTTGCGGTCGTCCCCGGCGACTTTGCTTTCTCGACCGGCCGCGATTGATCGTCGTCTGCATCAGCACGGCTTTCGTTCGTCATCCAGCGCCAGAACTGCGGTTCCTTCACGCGCTGATAAAGCATGGCGAGCACCGCCATCGCCATCAGCATCGACAGAATTCGGGACGAAGAGAAGGTATGACCGAACGGGCGGGCCAGGCGACGTCGCATGAGTGATCTCCTCTAACGCGGCCGCATTTCCACGAAGCTCACTTTGCCCAGCGATGTGCCGTCGGGCAACTTCTGTTGAGCGCAGACATCGACCAGCTTCAAGAGTTCTTCGTAGCGCAGGTCGCGATCCACTTCGATTTGGATGCGGTCGTAAATCGCATTGCCGCGTGCGAACAGCGGCTGGAGCCGGCGGTCGATGCCCGCCAGAGTTCCCGGAGTCAGCCGGCCGGACGAGAGGATCGCGCTCTCTAAGCGGACTTGGGCCACTTCGCCGGTTTCCGTCGCGGTGACAAACAGATGCAGCGCGTGCAGCGGAGCGATTCCGCCCCCTTCCTTGCCGGCGATCACCTCGGTAGCGACGTTCGTCAGCGGCACCGGAGGAGGCATGTTCAATGACAGGTGTCCTTCGACGGGAGCCGGTCGGAACGTCAGGATGAAAAACGAAAGAAGCTGAAACGCCATGTCGAGCATGGCGGTGACATTCAGTTTGACCGCACTTTTGTTCTTGCGGCGGTGACGACGGCGGCTCATGTTATTCCTTGCCAGTCATCGCGCTCAACGAGAACTGTTGATAGCCGTTCTCTTGGCAGAGCTGGATGATGCGGTTGACCAAATGAAACTTCGTCGCTTTGTCGGAACGCATGACGACAGGCACCGGTAACTCACCCGTGGTGGGTTGTCCCGCGGCTTTTAACTGGGCCTTCAGTTCGGCCGCTTCGCGGGCGATGTGTTTCTCCGGATCGACCACGGCTCCGTAGACCTTGATGTGGCCATCCTGGTCGATGTTCAAGACCAGTGGTTCGAACTCCCCCTTCCATTCCAACGGCCGAGCGGAACCGAGCACCGGCAGTTGCAGTGTTTGATCCAAAGCCGCTCCCTTGAAGTTGATCACCAGCATGAAAAAGGTGACCAACTGAAACACCATGTCGAGCATGGGAGTCAGGTCGGGTTCCGCCCCTTCGGATGAACCGTGTGACATTGAAGTTCTCTCTGCGATTCCGTCTTTGCCCCGCACCAAGGAAGCTGACGCGTTGGGTTAGGATTACGCCTGCGGTGGAGTCGCTGAGCGAGTCTGAGCCATGGCGTGCATCTTGCGAATCAGTTCGTCCGACATGTTCTGCACATCCACCGTCAGCGTGGCGACGCGATCTTTGAACAACGCGAACAGAAAAATGGCCGGGACCGAGATAAACACTCCCTCGAATGTCAGCACGAGAGCTTCCGAAATGTTGCCGGCCACCTGGCTCGCCTTCAATTGCGTGCCTGAGAGTGCGATCGCGCTAAAGGCTCCGATCATCCCTTTGAGCGTCCCCAGCAAGCCGATCATCGGGCCCAGCGAGCCAATGACCGCCAGCAAGCTGATCCGTTTCTCCATGTGAACCGTGATCGCTTCGCCGGTCCGATCCATCGCCTCACGAGCTTCACCCAGTCCCGACGACATCGCCGTCATCCCCGCGACCATCAGTTGTCCTAACGCCGAATCGCTCTTCTTCGACGCCTGATAAACGCCGTTGAAATCTCGCTTCGCCACCAGTCCTTCAATCTGTTCGACCAAGTCGGGGGGTGAAACAATCTCTGGCTTGAACTCCAGAAACAGCGTCACGACGCGATGCACGAAGAAAATCGAAATGACAAGGATGATCGCTCCGATGAGTCCGGAGGTCTCGATGAGCCACATCAGCATCGACTGGCTTTCGGCCTCCCCTTCTGGCTTGGCGGCGTCACCTTCCGCTGCCCCTTCATCGGCTTTCGCGGCCGGTGGGTCCGCTCCCTCCATCGCGGGTTCTTCTTCCTGTGAGAACACTGTACCCGCCGCTGAAAAAACTCCGATCAGCAGCAGCCATTTGGCCCACCAGGCCACTCGCCCGAACCCATTCGACAGCATGAGCAAACTCCGTGTTGAGGAATCTCGCGAAAAGTGGCGGGTATCGTGACGACGGGGCTCTCGATTTTCAAACGGGCGAGTGACCCGCGTTTTGGCGAAGCGTGGCTACAATCGGGCCATGCGTTTTGGAACTTCCGACCGCCCGCCGCTCGCGCCGAATTGGAGATTGATTCTCTGGGGGACGATGCTCGCACCTTCGCTGCTGATCCTCTCGTGGTCGTTGAAGCAGCCTCGGCAACCGAAGCGAGATCCGGTGCTGGCCGGCCGGACTCCCGACGAAGCGCGGCGGCTCAAGCATTTGCTGAACGAACCGCACGAAACTGATTCCACACCGCTGCGAGACGACACCGTCCGTGTCGTTGGCGAGTCGAGTTCGTCAGCGACTCCGATCGACAAGTCGCTGCTGGCGTCCATCACCGACAACACGTTTGGCGTCACGGCGGCGGAGAAAGTTGCCTACGACACATTCTTGGCAAAAGTCCGCGACGTGCCGCTCACCGAACTCGAACGAATCGCGCAGTCCGACGTGCCGTTCGCAGTGCTGATGCTCGAAGCCAATCGCTATCGCGGCGAGGTGCTGACTGTCGTCGGAGAGATTCGCCGGTGCCAACCGATTCCCGCAGCGTCTGAGGAACCGCCGACGTCGGAAGCATGGCTCTTCACAGCCGATTCCGGACTCAATCCGTATCGCGTGGTGCTCACCGACTTGCCGGCTGGCGTTCCCCACGGAGACGACCTGAAACTGCCACTCCGCGTTCGTGTCACGGGATACTTCTTCAAACGGTACAGCTACGCGACGGCGAATGACTTTCACACCGCCCCGTTGCTGTTGGCGAAAACATTGACCGTGTTGTCTCAACCCAAGTCACCCGCACCTCGACCTGCCGGGTACAGCGGTTCGCTGACGTACTTGGCGATCGGGATTCTGGTGACGCTTCTTGTCGTCGGCGCGACGGTGGAATTGATCGTCCGCAAACGTTTGCGCCGTCGCGACGTCGTCTCTTCAGAGGCAACCGAAACGCCTGACTTCACCTGGCTGGATCATTCGTAAGACATTCAGGCGAGCGGGGCGGCGTCAGCCCTCTGGTTCTGCGGTAGAGGCACCGGGGGGCTGACGCCGTTAAGGATTTCTGTAGCCGAATTCGTCAGAATTCGGAGTCTTCGAGCGACTCAGCCGAAGTCTGACGACTTCGGCTACGCCTAAATCGCCATGTTTCACAGTATCCAAAATCCTTAACGGCGTTGCACAGGGGGGCTGACGCCGCCCCGCTCGACTGTCTGTTTCGCACACACTTCCTGAATCGACGCGTACAACTGGTCGCACACTCGACTGACCAATTCAGGAGGCATCGCGGGCGCGGGCACGATCGTGAGCACTTCTCCGAGCGACCGCGTGAACAACCCGCGCCGCCGCGCGGCCAGCGTGACTTGATGCCCGATCCGTTGTTGCGGAGCAAATGGTTGGCAAGTCGCTTTGTCCGCGAGCAATTCGATGCCGACCAGGATCCCCTTCTGCCGGATCTCGCCGACGTGTGGCCAATCGCGAATCTCGTCCAGTCTTTGAGTCAGCAGCCGCGAACATTCCGCGACGTTGTCCAACACGCGGTTTTCGTCGAACAACTTCAGTGACGCGAGTGCCGCCGCACAGCCCAGCGGATTGCCGGTGTAGGTGTGGCCGTGAAAGAAGGTCCGCCCGGAACCCGGCTCACCGAGGAAGGCGTCATAGACTTCGTCGGTCGTCAGTGTCGCGGCGAGCGGCAGATAGCCTCCGGTGATCCCTTTCGAGAGGCAGAGAAAATCGGGAACGACCTCTTCTTGCTCGCAAGCGAAGAGCGTCCCCGTGCGACCGAAGCCGACCGCCACTTCATCAGCGATCAGCAAGATGCCGTGCTGCCGCGTGAGTTCACGCACACGCCGCAGATAACCAGGCGGATGCACCAAGATGCCGGCGGCCGCTTGCACGAGCGGTTCGATCACAAACGCGGCGATCCGGCCGGCGTTCTCGCTGAGTGTCCGTTCGAGTTCATGGAGCGACTCGGCCACAGGCGGACCGCCTGTGGCTACGGTAGGGCAGGGGACTCGCAGAGTCGGGAACAGCAACCGTTCGTAGCTGCGATGAAAGGCGTCGATGTTGCCAAGACTCACGGTCCCAACCGTGTCGCCGTGGTAGGCGCTCGCGATGCCGACAAACAGATCGCGTGGCTCCGGTGTCGGCTTCTGGCGATGAAACTGATACGCCAGCTTGAGTGCGACCTCGACCGCCGTCGCGCCGTCATCGGAATAGAAGACTTTCGTCAGACCATGCGGCGCACGACGGACCAACTCGGCGGCGAGCTCAATCGACGGCACATTCGACAGTCCCAGCAGCGTGCTGTGAGCGACTTGATCGAGCTGTTCGCGAATCGCACGGTCGATCTCCGGCACGCGGTGTCCATGCACGTTGCACCACAGCGACGAGACGCCATCGAGATAACGGCGTCCCTCGGTGTCGATCAATTCAAAGCCTTCCGCAGAGGCAATGATTGGGGCGTCATCTGCGACAAACTCACGCATCTGACAGAACGGGTGCCAGACGTGAGCACGATCAGTTTCGCGGAGTGAAGAGGCCATGCGCGAATGATCAAGGGCTGACGAGCGATGATCAACTCTACGCCTCCGCCCGCAGATCGCGGAGCAGGTCGGCGAAGGCGGACTCGAAGGCGTCGTGGTCTTTCCAGTTCGAGAAATCGGGATGTGGTATTCGCGAATCTTCTCGGCCAAGTCTTCGCCGGTATCGGCGTCATCGCAGCGCCAGTTGCGGATGCGATCGATGCTCACGAGTCGGATCGGAAACAACGTCTGCCGCTGCTGGACCCGTTCCGTCGCGCGGGCGCGTTTGATTTCTCGCCGCACCCAGGCGCTGTTCATGCTGTGCTCCGAGAGCACCAGCAGCAGGCGGTCGTTGAACTGGATGGCCCGGTCGATTTGCTCGATGAGTTTCTGGCCCCCCTGCATGTCCTCCGGAGCGAACCAGACCCGCAACTTTTTGCCACGCATCTTCTCGTACAGCCGCCGATCAAACTCCTCGTCCCGGCTGCTATAGCTGATGAAGCACGATCGGTATTGAAGCGGCTGCATCGTCCCAATGAGCGACGGCAGGTAGCTTGATCCAAGAGTGTTACCTATGTCCCCGAACGAATGTTACCTATCTCTCCGGTCTAAACAGAGGCAATCTGTGGAACCCGTCGATTGAAGTTGAGAATCGAAGGTTTGAAATTCGCCCCACTCGCATTGTCGGGCGCACCTTGACCTTGTTCTGTCGCGGACTAAAGTCCGCCCTCCGTTCGCCACCATCTGCGTTGTCGCATTTGCACACCTAGCTCAATTGGCTAGGCGAAACTCGCCCCAACAAATCCTTTACTAGTAATAGATTGCGCAACTTTCTGCGACCTCAAAAATTCCAGATTTTGCTCCAAAATAGTGCCATTGGGGCCACTTTTAGTGCCAGGAAAGTGCCAAATCTGTGATTGATTACCGAGGGACTGAACTTGCGCTCTGTTCGTGGGGATTGTAATCTCCGCGAATCATGGATGAAGTCGAGCGATTGCGGCGACGAGTTGCTGAGGTCGAGGCGTTGGTGGAGAAGCTGACGCGGACGATCG
>SXKJ01000032.1 GCA_005778115.1 Planctomyces sp.
GGAGAACTATGATGCCATCGGCGCGTGGAGCACGGCTCAGGATGGCGAGGGACGTCCCCATCCTTATGGGCGACCGCTCGACGTCAGCGGCAGTCTCAAGTCAGGCCGCACGTTCTCAACCTTGAAGGAGTACAAGCAAGCTCTCCTGGCAGAGCGAGATCGCTTCGGCCGGGCCTTCGTGACCACTGCACTCACCTACGCGCTGACACGCCCGGTGGGAGTCATTGACGCGGATGCGGTCGACGAGATTTACAAGCAACTGGAGAAGGACGAGTTCCGAGTCCACTCGGTCATCCACGCCATCACCCAGAGCCGCCTGTTTTTGACCAAATGAGTGTCGGCTTTCGCTCCGCGAAAGCACGTGCTTTTGCGGAGCAAAAGCCGACATTCGCCCCAAGCGGTACGACGGACTTCCAGTCCGTCGCGCCGACCGTCGGACTGGAAGTCCGTCGTACAAAGATCGACCCATCCCCCAGGAGACTGACGACATGACGCTTACTCAAAACAAGATCCTGTCCCGCCGCACTTTCCTCCGTGGCACGGGTGTCGCTATCGCGCTCCCGTGGCTCGAGTGCATGAGCCCGCTGTCCCAGTCGGTCGCGAACGCCGGCGGCATCTCGGCCACCGAGCGGCCGAAGCGAGCCGTCTTCTGCATGTGGGGCATGGGGGTGAACGGTCGCGACTACACCCCGAAGACCTTTGGCAAGGACTGGGAGGTCACGCCGATCCTGAAGCCGCTCGAACACCTGCGGGATGAGTTCACGATCATCTCCGGATTGCGACTGACCCACTCCGGCGGACACGGTGGCGATCGGACCTTTCTCACCGGCACCAACACGCGTGCGGGTGGAGCCAAGCTGCGTGTCTCCTGTGATCAAGAGTTGGCCGAAGCCATTGGCAAAGAGACTCGCTTCCCGTCCATGGTGTTGGGAGTTCGGCGTGGCACGGGCTTCGGTCTCACGGTCGATCACACGCTTTCCTGGACCAAATTCGGCACTCCGCTGCCGGCCGAAAATCGTCCTGACATCATTTTCGATCGCCTGTTCCGCGCTGAAACGCCCGAGGAAATCGCTGCCCGCAAACAGGCTTCGAACCGCCGAGGCTCGATTCTCGACATGGTGGATGCGTCCGCCAAGCGGCTGAATGCGAAGCTCGGCAAGAACGATCAACAGAAGTTGGACGAGTACTTCACCTCGATCCGCCAAGTTGAGCAGCAGATGCAGACCGATCTCGACTGGATGTCCAAACCGCGTCCGAAAGTCGATCCCATCAACTTCGGCAAGACGCAGGCGATCGATCCCAACCAGGGCCGCGGCGACACCTTCGATTACCGCAACTATCAGCGGCTGATGTACGACGTCATCACGCTCGCTCTGCAGACCGACAGCACGCGCGTTATTTCCTACATGCCCCGGATGGACTTGTCGGACGGAACCTTCACGTTCAATTCCCTGGGATGTCCGTACAACTATCACGAGATGACTCACCACGGCGAGGACTCGAAGCTGTTGGAGTGGCTTACCAAAGTCGACACCTGGTACTCGGCCGAGTGGGCCTACTTCATCGAGAAGCTTAAGAGCGTCAAAGAAGGCAACGAAACGTTGCTCGATCATACGCTCCTCGCCTGGAGCAGCAGCGGCGGCACGCTGAACGCGCACAACAACACCGAGCTGCCTGCCATGCTCTTCGGCGGCAAGGCTCTGGGCGTCAAACATCAGGGCCACCTCAGCCAAAAGGACACGCGCCTGGGCAACCTGTGGCAGTCCTACTTCCAGGTCCTTGGCGTCAAAGTCCCTGACAACTTCCAAGGGGGCGAAGCCGACGGCATTATCAAAGAACTCGTGTGAACCCGATTTTTAAGGCCCCAGATCATGAATCTCATGAGACCATTCTTCCTGCTGATCCTGTTCCTGTCCGCCGCGCTCCCGGCTGCGGGGGCCGAGTCGAAATTCACCATCAAACCTGTGGGCGGCAAAGTCACCGCGTCCTGGAGAGGCACGGCGGACACCAGCGGCATCGACCTCGCTCCGACGGACGACGAGGTTGCCGCGCTGGCCTCGCATTCGGAGATCGAAGCCATCCACATTTCCGGCACGACCCGTTTGACCGGGAAAGGATTTTCCGCTTTGAAAGGGCTGTCGAAGCTGCGCGAGCTGAGCTTGGGTGGCACCGGCCCTGGTCAGTTCTCGGAAATGTTCTCGCCCGGGACGCTCGAGGGCTACCACGCGCTCGCCGAACTGGATCAGGTGACTCGCCTGAACTTGGACCACGTCATGCTGCCCGTCGAAGGCGCGGTCATTCTCCTGAAAGGAATGGCGGGACTGGAGCACGCGGGACTCGGCGTCTTTGCCGATGACAAAATCGTCGCCGCGGCGGCTGACGCACCGAAACTGAAGACGCTTTCCTTCGGTCACTGGGCCACGGTCCCTGAGAGTCCGCTCACCAAGGCCGGGGCTCAGGCTTTCGCCAGATTACGCTCGCTCGAATCGCTGCACGCCGGAGAACAGGCCCCGCCCGCCGGAGGTTCGATGCGCGATCTGACCGAGGCTGTGGCAAAGATAGAAACGCTCAAGTCGCTGACGCTCGCGTTCACCAGCGCGAAGAGTCACGGCAAGCCGAAGAATCCGGTGACCGCCGCCGATCTCGAACCCCTGGCAGCACTGGCGAACCTGGAAAGGCTCGGAATCCAATACGCGAGTCTCGATCGGGCGACCGCGAGCAAACTCGCGGAGATCGGCTCAGTCAAAATCGTGAGCTTCAGCGCTGTGAAGCTTGACGACGGAGCATTGGTGGCACTGAAGGCGTTACCGAATCTCGCGGTCGTAGAAATCTGGAACTCCTGTGATTGGTCCGACGCCGATCTGGAAGCGCTCAAGGCCGCCAAGCCGAAGGTCAGATTCCACATGGTGGGAGGGCCGAGAAAATGAGCTGGATCGCATGGGCCGCTCGACACTGGAACGGCACTCATTTCCAACTACGCAGGCTTGAGAAACTCATGATTCGTTCTGCCATTTCGATGTTCGTTGTAGCGGCTATTGGATTCTGCGTTGGTGATGCGCAATGCGTGATGGCTGGCGAAGTCGATTCTCAAGTCACCGCGTTTCTCAAGCGGTATTGCGTCGAGTGTCATGGCGCAACGAAGCCGAAGGCCGACTTTCAGATTGGACAGTTGAAGGTCTCCGCGAATCAGGCCGACGCGGAGAATTGGCAGCTTGTGCTCGATAACCTGCAACTCGGCGAGATGCCGCCCAAGGACGCCAAGCAGCCGACGCCTGCGGAGGTCGAAAAAGTTACCGGTTGGATTCAGAGCGAGATCTCCCGTGCCGCTTCGGTGCTGAAAGGGACCGGCGGCGAGGTCGTGCTGCGGCGGCTCAACCGTGTGGAATATCAAAACACAATCGCCGATCTCTTCGACGTGCATGGCGACTTCACGGCGGGTTTTCCCGATGACCTGCGGGAGCACGGCTTCGATAACAACGGCGGTGCCTTGATGCTTTCCGCCGCGCAGATGCAGGAATACATGAAGGCGGCGGAGTTTGTCCTGGCCCGGGCGATCGCCCCGGCCAAGCGGCCCGAGACGGTGAGCAAGACCATGACACTTCATGACGGCAATCGCAAAGGCATCGAAATCGCCCGCAAGAACCTCGAGGACCGTCTGGCCAACTTCGACAAACTCGGGGCCTTCGAGCAGAAGCACACCCTGCAGATACAGGCCGCGGCGAAAGACAACCCCACCTACGGCTATCGTTTCCCCGTGCGTGAAAATGGCGTGCTGCGCCCGCCGAAACCCGACGACGGCCCGCAGCTCGACGCTGTGATGACGGTGCAGAATTATTTTAGCGGTGAGCCCCAATTCGGCCTTCCCGCCGGGCGCGGCTGGTATCGGGTGAAAGCGGTGGCCTATGCGCTAAAGAACGACGGCAAGCCCGCGCGGCTGAAGTTCACCGTCGAAGAGGGTTACTCAGGCAAGCTGCCGAAAGCGGAAAGCGTCTTCGCCTTCACCGACGAGCAGCCGCGCGAGGTCGAAGCCCGCTATTACTTGGAGCCGGGCGACCGCGTGGTGTTCACGATGATGGATGGTACGCCGCACAGCAACACGATGCTTGACCTGCCCGGCCCGTTCATCGCGATCCGCTCTTTCATCATCGAAGGGCCCATTTATGAGACGTGGCCGCCGGTGGGTCATCGCACGCTGTTTGGCGACATCGATCCCGCGCAGCCCACACCGGAGAAAGCCGCCGCCATCGCGGCGCATCTCGCGCCAAAGCTCTTTCGCCGCCCCGTGGATGAAGTCTCTGTGGCGAAGTACCGATCGTTGTTTGAGATGTTCGAGAAGACAATGAAGCCCGACGAAGCGCTCCGTGGAATGCTGATCGCGATGCTGGTCTCACCTCGATTTCTCTATCACGAAGAACCGGCCAGCGGTCCCGACGCCTATGCCATAGCATCGAGGATGGCATATTTCCTGTGGCGATCCACTCCTGATGACGAGTTGCTGAAGGCTGCGGCAGATGGCAGCTTGCTCGATGCCACGAAACGGCGCACTCAGGCAGAACGCATGTTGGCCGATCCTCGCTCGGCCCGCTTTGTGAACGACTTCACCGGCCAATGGCTGCGCGTGCGCGAGGTCGGCGCGATGAAGGCGAACGCCGATCTCTACCCCGAATACGACACCGAGCTCGAAGCCGCGATGCGCGGGGAGACGGAGCATTTCATCGCCGAGATGTTTCAACGCGATCTGCCGCTCACCAATCTCATCGACTCCGATTGGGCCATGCTCAATCAGCGGCTGGCGAAACATTATGGCATCGAGGGCGTAAGCGGGCCGGACTTCCGTCGCGTGAGTTTGGATAAGTCGAAGACAGTGCGCGGAGGGTTGCTGACGCAGGCCAGCATTCACGCCATCACATCGAACGGAACCGTCACCTCGCCCGTCGCACGTGGCACTTGGATGCTGGAAAACTTCCTCGGCACTCCCGCGCCGCCGCCACCGCCGGACGTGCCAGCCATCGAGCCGGACATTCGCGGCGCCACCACGATCAAAGAACAGCTCGCGAAGCATCGCGACAACGCCAGTTGCAATTCCTGTCACCGCAAGATCGACCCGCCTGGATTCGCCCTGGAGAACTTCGACGTCATCGGTGGCTGGAGAAATAATTACCGCGCTCTTGTTGAACCGAGGCCCGGTGCTCGCGCCAAACTCTCCGACGGTCCGCCCGTCGATTCCGCGGATGAATGGGCGGGTGTGGGGCGATTCAACAGCTTCCAAGAGTTCCGCGAGCTGGTGAAGAAACGAGAAGACCTCGTCACGCAAAACCTGACGCACCAACTCGCGACCTTCGCCCTCGGCCGAACCCCCGGATTCGCCGACCGCCAACCGCTCAAAGCACTCGCGACCAAAGTCCAAGAGCAAAAGAGCGGCATGAAATCGCTCGTGCTCGACCTCGTTTCCAGTCCTGTTTTTGCCAGCCCGTGATTGTCGGCTTTTGCTCCGCAAAAGCTTCCTTTCGCGGAGAGGCTGTGATTATTTGTAGGACGCCCTTTCCAGGGCGTCAGAAACTACTTGTATTTTGGGATCTTGGACGGCCTGGAAAGGCCGTCCTACCCAAAAAATCACAGCCTCGGAGCGAAAGGCGACTATCGGCCCAACCTCGGAGTCATACCCATGAATCCTCAACCCGCCCTCGCCTCCCGCCGTCGCTTCCTTCGTGGAGCGGGCGTCGCTCTCTGTTTGCCGTGGCTCGAATCGCTTGGTGGTGTCGTCCATGCCGCTGAGGCCGGAAAGGAGCCGCGACGGTTGTTGCTGGTCTGTCTCCCGCTGGGCATCTACCGGGATTCGCTCATTCCGAAGCAAGCCGGGGTGGGCTACGAATCGCCCGAGTATCTCGCCCCGCTGGCTGATCTCCGGGATCGCTTCACGATCGTCTCCGGGCTCGAGCATCCGGGTGTGGGTGGCGGTCATGCCTCGCAGCCGCGCATCTTCACCGGCGTGCCGTCAGCGGAGAGAAACCGTCGCTCGCTCGATCAGCATGTTGCCGCGACGCTCGGCCAGCACACGCGCTTCGACTCGCTCGCGTTGAGCGCCGGGGCCAATGACTTCGGCTGGACCGACGGCGGCAGCATGGTCCCAGCGGAGAAAAGCATCGGTGATGCCTTCGCCAGGCTCTTTGCCGAGGAGGGCGCGGCCAACAAGGCCAAGGTTCTGGGCGAGATCGGTCGCGGCAAAAGCATCCTCGACCTCGTGCTGGATGAAGCGAAAGACCTTGAGACCCGGCTCTCGCAACGCGATCGCGAGAAGCTCGGCGAATACTTCGAATCTGTCCGCGCCACCGAGAAGCGGCTCGTGAAGTCCGAGGAATGGATTCACCAACCGAAGCCTCAGGTGAACTCCAAACCGCCCGCGCCCTTCGCTCCCGACGAGATCATCACCAACCTGCGCGGCGTCTGCGACTTGACCCATCTCGCCTTCAAGACCGACAGCACCCGCGTCATCACCTTTGGTTACTTCCGTCAGGACACCGTCGCTGTGCCCGGTGTGAACGTCGGCTATCACAACCTCTCTCATCATGGCCAGGACGAAGGCAACATTGCCCAACTGAAACGAGTCGAACTCGCCTTCTTCGACGAGCTGAAAACGCTGCTCACGAACCTGAAGAACACGAGGGAAGGAGACGCCACGTTGCTCGACCGCACGACGATCCTCATCACCTCAAACCTCGGCAGCGGCAAC
>SXKJ01000365.1 GCA_005778115.1 Planctomyces sp.
TGAGCCGGGGACTCCGCCGCGTCTTTGGTGGATTGTGCGAGGTGAGTTGTCAGCCGGGGCGAAACGAACTTATCGCATCGACACCGGTGCCGCGGTCGCAAGTCCAGAGGTCTCGGTTGATCGTCGCGCGGAGTCCGTCGTCGTTCGTGTCGGCGAGTCCTCCGTGCTGCAATACAACTCGGCCCACGTCGAACCGCCCGCCGGTGCTGATGCCAAGTACGGCCGGAGCGCGTTCATTCATCCGTTGTGGACGCCGGCCGGAATCGTCGCAACCGATCAGTTTCCTCCCGACCACTTGCATCAAAGCGGTGTTTTCCTGGCTCACACCAAGACGGAGTTCGCCGGTCGCACGCCGAATTTTTGGGATCTGCTCGGCGGGACTGGACTCGTTCGCTTCAAAGCCGTGAAGAGCACAACCAGCGGGCCGATCTTCGGCGAGCTGCTTGCAGAACACGAGCATGTGGACTTGTCCGCTCCGGAGGGGAAGGTGGCGCTCGTCGAGACGTGGAGCGTTCGCGTCTGGAACGTCGGTGGCCGTGACGCCGGTTTCTGGATCTGCGATCTCACTTCCACCTTGAACTGTGCCTCACCCGACCCGTTGCGGTTGCTAAAGTATCACTACGGCGGAATGGCGCTTCGCGGTGCTAGATCCTGGGATGCCGAACACGCACGCTTCGTCACCTCCGAGGGAAAGGATCGAGTCGCCGGCAATCACACCCGTCCGCGCTGGTGCGATCTGTTCGGTCCTGTCGGCGATCAGACGGCCGGCATTGCGTTCCTCACGCACCCAGCCAACCTTCGATCACCCGAACCGCTCCGCATTCATCCGACCATGCCGTACATGGTTTACTCGCCGTCGCATCTCGGCGACTGGGAGATCACCCCCGGGACACCACATGTCTCTCGATACCAGTTCGTCATTCACGATGGGAACCTGCCCGAAGCAACGACCAACCGACTCTGGCTAAACTTCGCCGAACCGCTCGTTGCGTCTGTCGTACCGGGGAGTCCTCCTTGACATCGAGTCGGTTGATGACCATGCAGTTCCACTCAACGAGAAAGACATTGCGATGCAGCACGTCTATTCAGTCAACACGCTCATCGAGTTGGCCGACATCATGCTGGGGTCGGCCAATTGCGCTCTGACCCTCGGTCACACGGTGCCCGGCGACGGCGGGGGCGGCCTGTTCCACTGGGTGGCCGACGCATCGGAAGAGCCCAATCACGGTACGGTTCTTAAGAGCCGGTCTTCCAAATCGGGCCGATGGCGACGCGTCATTGCGGCTCCGTTAGACATCCGCTGGTTTGGAGCGGCCTCCATCCCTAACGCCACCGACGCCATTCAATCCGCACTGGACGCCGCACAATCGGGCGGAACGGTGTATGTGCCCTCGGGCAAGTACCGAGTCACTCGCCCATTGCAAATACCTCAAGGAGTGCTGTTGCAGGGCGACGGCTTATTTTCCGAGTTGCATTACGAGGGTCCGCCCAAAACAGGCTGCCTGCAAGTACGCGGAGAGCCTCACACGATCGCGCTTGGCGTTTCGCGACTTAATCTGTTCGTGCATACGGAAGGAGCGTACGGGCTCGATCTGCGCGGAATGAGCTACAGCCGTTTCGATCATGTGACCGTCCATCTGCGGAAGCCGAACACGAGTGGCTTCTTCGGTCCGGGCATCCGAAAAGGGAGTTCACCCTACTACAACGTCTTTACCGCATGCCATGTGGCTGGCACAGCCGAGCACCGCAGCAATGGTTGCGTCGGGTTCGACTTCCACTACGACGAACCGGACCAGCTTCAGTCCGCCAACGCCAATCAGATCTTCGGTGGCCGCATTTCTTCGTGCCAAATCGCTGTGCGTTGTTACGGCACGGGTAACATCTTCCACGGCCAAGTACTGGAAAGTAACGACGTAGGCTATCAATTCGATCTCTGTCCGGCGCGCCGGGAACACCAACAGCGTGGCACGAACAACGACGTACTGGGCGGCTATTCCGAGCATGTGCGGCTCGTCGTACAACAGAGACATGCCGATTGCTATGTCACAGCTCAACTGACCATGGTCACAGGTTATGAGAAAGTCTTCGACGCGATATCAACGTCGAATTGCGTCATCTTATCGCCCCACAATGACACCAACCCTGCATCTCGCAGCGTGATGGATCGGAATGTTTTCGTTCCTGACGGCCGCGTATCGAAAGAGTAGCGCGCAACGCAACACACTCTGACACATCATGGCAAAGGCAACTGTGACAACTCTCGGCAATCTTATCATCCTGGCGCTTCTGTTCTCGCTTTCCGCAAGCGTCGCGGTCGGCGACGATGCCGCGCCGCCAGTCAACATCGCGACCATGAAGTACCCGGACCCTGGTTATCGGTTTCTGGGTGTTTATGGCGGCGGAGATGATCGCCATTTCGACTACCATCTGGGCAAGCTCAGTCTGGGCGATACGTTTCCAGATAAGGCCGCGTGGTGGGCCGGTGTGAAGGCGAGCCGCGTGCGCGATGACGCACATCGCCATGACGTATTGACGGTTTATTGCGGAGAACGGGACGCGGACCTCGAAACGGTCAAGCGGCGTCTCGATGTCTGGCTGGCGGCGGAGAAGGATTGCCCGACGTATCCGGAGTTGATTCCGGCCATTTGCCTGGGCGAAGAGAACACCGCCGGCCGTGTTGAGGTGCTCGACGGCCTCGCTCGGTATGTCCGCGAGAAGTACGGCATCCCTGTCTTCCAATGGTACACCGACCCGTTTCCACCTGATTCAAACCTCACCTCGGATGGCTGGATCTGGGATTCCTACGGATGGGACCGAGTCGGGTTTCGCAAGCATCTGATGAAGTTCGTGGCCCTCGGCAAACCGGCGATCTGCGTCCCGTGGGCGACCGATCCGCACTGGCCGCAGTACACGCAGTATCCGACAGCGGAAGCTCTAATCAACAGAGAGTGGCACCAGTTCGATACCTCTCGCGAATTCAACGTTTCGTGCGCGGCATTCGCGGTGGCTGGTCCGACCGGATCGGTCAACCATTGGATGGGGAGTGATTCCGCCGACATGATTCAGTTGCGGGCTGCGCTGCAGCTCAAACGAGAAGAGATGCATGACACGCGGCCCGGGACGCTTCCGCTGCCTTCAGCGAACTACTCCGTGAGAGATCGCAGCGTGCCGGTGGGGGGCGATCGCGACGCACCGAGCATTTACGAAGAGACGTTCTCCGGATTCCAATGGCTGCACGATGCCGATGTACGGGGGTTTCTCGGTCTGAAGCTCACCAGCCGCCCCGAGGAACCGGGGTTTTTGTTACTCAAGACAAAATCTGGGGGAACATCGCGCGCGTCCCTGGTCTATCGTTTTGAGTCGTACTTTCCGCTCGAATCGATCGAAGTCACTCTGGAATCGGCTGCCCCCACCGACGCCCGGTGCCGCAACACGCTGGCTATTTCCACCGATGAGCTTGGCCGCGATTGGCCGCGGGAAGTGACGCAAGACCACGCGGACACGATTGATTCGCTCCGGCTGGGTGATGAGGGATCGCTCAAGGGCAAACATGTCTTCTTCGTTCGCGTCTCGATGGAGAATGCGGCACAGCAGGCCGGTGTGGCGGGAAACCGTCTCGATCGCCTGCGTGTTCGTTGCACGCATCAACCGCCGCAGGCCGGCGCGGCGGCGAAGTTGTCGTCGGACTTGTACGGCAATCTGACCTACGAGGACGACTTCACCACGAAACGCTGGCAGCACCTCGGACGACTTGAAGCGGACCACCCAACTCACGGCGGCTATCGTGACCACGGTTTTTGGGTAGGAATGAAGGGCGGCTTCGCCACGTCGACTCATCTGGTGCAGCGACTCTCGTCGCCGCAACCATTGAAGCTGCTCGTCGTCACGGCTGATTGCATGGCGAACGGCCCAAATCTGGGGGGATCGGTTACACTGAGCGTCGGACCGCGCGGTGAGAAACCGAAGTGGAACGCGTCAACGCAAGGAGTCCACAACGGCCCACTGAAGCTGGATGTTCCGGCTGGCGAACTGGGATCACTCCAAGACTTCGATGTGCATGTCACGCTGCACAGCAGTTCTGGCGTCGAGAACGGTGACAAAGCGTGTGCCACACTCAGCAAACTGACCATTCAGGCGAAAGGCGAATAATGTCCAGGATGTTGCCTCACAATCACAAGTGCGCGATCGCTGCTGTGTTGCTCGCGCTTTCGCTCGGATCGATATCGGTCGTGGCTGCTGAGGACGCCCGTAGTATTCCCGTGGGACAGCGGCAACTGTTTCTGGACGATGACGCGATTGAGAAGGTCGAGAATCTCAAACGGACGCTACATCAACCGGAAAAACGGGGCGCCGTGATTCGCAGCGCCAACCCGTCTCAGACGATCCAGGCACGAACCGCGCCGATTTGGGACCCAGAAGCGAAGCATTTCAAATTATGGGTCATGAGTACGGACGAACCGTTGCGGATCAGCACGGATGGGCTGCATTGGACGGCGGGACCCAAACCTAATCTGCGAATCGATCATGCGGTCTACGATCCGCACGACAAAGCCCCCGCGCGCCGCTTCAAGGCGGCGCTGCTCAACGAGGGCTTCGCAGTTTCCCCGGATGGCGTCCAATGGACGAAGCTCGATCTGCCCGCCATCCCGAGCAGCGACGAAGGCAACTTCAGTTACGACGTGAGCGAGGGTCTGTTTATCCACTCCGTCAAACGAGGCGGTCCGTTTGGGAGGTCCGTTGCCATTGCCACCAGTCGGGACTTCAAGACCTGGAATGACTACGGAGTCGTGTTCCACGCCGACGAGCTCGACCAGGAGATCGGCAAGCGGCGAATTGCCGAACGACTGGCCAATCCGATGCTCAAGCAAACGGAGTACAACACGCCCGAACATTACAGCGTGCAGATCTACAACATGGGCGTGTTCCACTACGAAGGGCTGTACATTGGCCTGCCGTCGATCTATCACCATACCGGCAAAGTCCCTCCGGGCTGGCCGGGTTTCGAGAAACTGCGGCTGTCGCCCGCCATGGAAGATGCGGTGAGCAAGTACGGTGATTACACGGGGTTTTACAACATCCAACTGGTGACCAGCCGCGATTTGGTCCATTGGCAACGCGTGGCCGAGCGACAGCCGTTCCTGGAAGCCTCGCCGCTCGGCGCTGGAGCGTACGACACCCAAACAATCATCGGGCCGTCCGCGCCTGTCGTCCGCGACGACGAGTTGTGGTTCTATTACACAGGCATCAAACACTACGCCTTCGTGGCGTCCGGCAACGAACCCGGCTTCGACGACTACTATCCCGACAAGGGCGCCGTCTGTCTGGCCGTGCTGCGACGAGACGGTTTCGTCTCGCTCGATGCGGGCGACGAACCAGGCACGCTGCTGACAAAACCGTTTGTCATGGCGGGGACAACTCTGCACGTCAACGTCGATGCGAGGGCCGGCGAACTCAACGTCACGGTGCTCGACGGAGACGGCCAGACAGTCGCCGTCGCCGAACCCGTCACGGGGGATCAAGCCCGCGCGGTGCTCCGCTGGAAGTCAGGCGATCTGAATAGCGTCAAAGGAAAATCCGTCAGCCTGCGACTGTCGCTGCGCAACGCCCGGCTGTATTCGTTCTGGTCGGAATGAGATCTTTCCGTGGGGCTGGTCGTCATCAGCGCCCGTCGGGTCCTACGACCGCCTGGTCCAGCAGGTGATTGCCCGAGAACAGCTTGAGCACCGTCTCGCCGTCGGCGCTGGCGGCAAACTCCGCCCGACCTTCGGCAAATGGGATGGCCGCAGGGGGCGTCGCTCCTTCGCGGCCTTGGACCGCATACAGACGCAGGCTCTTGCTCGCGCCCTCGACGGCAATCCGGAATGTGTTGCCTTCGCGGCGGACCTGGAGTAGTGAAGGAAGCTCCGCCACGCACGCCACCTGACCCGATCCCAGCTTGCCCGAAATGACCGAACGTCCGTCCCGCGCCGAGGCATCGAGGGGCACGTCATCGAGCATCTCTACGTAGTGCACACCTTGTCGGACATCCACCGCGAGCAGATCGCCTTCGACCGCCTTCGACCCGCGATTCCACAGCAGCCAGATTCTCTTACGCTCGCCGGGGAAATAGTTGGCGAGCAGTCCCTCCTGGAACGTTGGCACGAGTGGTTCGGGACGACCGCCCCACACGGCGTCGCCGTTCTCGGCCAGCACGGCCTGCATACGCTGGAGCTGGAGCAAGGCCTCGCCGCGCACTCCGCCGCGGTCCTGGCCCGCGGCATTGAAGAAGGCGAGACGGCCCGCGTCCTCGTGATCGTATCCGAAGACATAGACTTTCACTTCCGGCAGCAAGAACCGCAGAAAA
>SXKJ01000366.1 GCA_005778115.1 Planctomyces sp.
CCAAAATGCTTGCAGCTCGCGGTGGGTCTCGATGACTCGACCCACCCTACATTTCTCCCAACACAAGAAACTGGCCCGTGGTCATTGCTGAGGCTGGCGGCCAAATGTTCGCAAGATGTTGCCGTTTGACCGCGTCAATGCAGGCCCGGCGAGCGAAACTGTCAATCAGCGGCACGCTTCTCCCCGCGACGCTTGGCGTTTAGAACTTCGCCTCAGTTTAGCCACACACGGGAAGCGGGAGTGTCCGCAACGCCCGAAGCGGCCACTTTTCCTCCTTTTCTTCGCGGAGACATCTCATGAGCACTCCCACTCAGTCACGGCGTGATTTTTTGCAAACTTCTTCGGCGATCGCCCTCTCGGCAGCGGCGGTGGCTCAACTCAGCCTTTCGTCCGGCGTGTACGCGGCGGGCGATGACGTCATCAAAGTTGGTTTGGTCGGCTGCGGCGGCCGCGGCACCGGTGCGGCGGGGCAAGCTCTGAGCACCGAAGGGAACGTCAAACTGGTCGCGATGGGAGATGCCTTCGCGGACTCGCTCAACGGCAGTCTCAATAATTTGAAGAAAGGTCACGCTGACCGCGTCGCGGTTGATGATGACCACAAGTTCGTTGGGTTCGATGCCTACAAGCAGGTGATCGACAGCGGGGTCGATCTGGTGATCCTCGCGACGCCCCCTGGTTTCCGGCCGACGCACTTCGAGTACGCCGTGTCGAAAGGCAAAAACGTCTTCATGGAGAAGCCGGTCGCCATCGATGGGCCGGGCGTCCGCAAGGTGCTCGAAGCGGTCAAGGTGGCGAAGGAGAAGAACCTGAAGGTCGGCGTCGGCCTGCAACGGCATCACCAGGACGGATACCTCGAAACGCTGAAGCGAGTCCATGACGGAGCGATCGGCGATGTCATCGCCCAACGTGTTTACTGGAACAATCCCGGCGTGTGGGAACCGCGGATCAGCCACGAGCAGGCCAAGTCGGAGATGGAGTACCAAATGAAGAACTGGTACTACTATCTGTGGCTCTGCGGCGATCACATCTGCGAGCAACACATCCACAACCTCGACGTGGCCAATTGGGTCAAGCAGGGACATCCGGTGATGGCTCGTGGCATGGGTGGCCGGCAAGTGCGCGTCGATAAGCGGTACGGCGAGATCTACGACCACTTCGCCGTTGAATATCAATACGCCGACGGCTCGTGGCTGTTCAGCCAATGCCGCCATCAGCCGAACGTCTGGAACAGCGTGTCCGAGTACGCTCATGGCTCGAAAGGCAATTGCGACGTCAGCGGTCACTCGATCACGACCGGCGGAGAGAAGTGGAGCTTCCGCCGTGACAAAGGCGTCAAGCGAACCGATCCGTATCAAGTCGAGCACGACGATCTCTTCGCCGCGATCCGCAACAACACGCCATACAACGAGGGCGAGAACGGCGCGAACAGTTCGCTGACTGCCGTCCTCGGCCGCATGGTGGTGTACTCCGGCAAAGAAATCACTTGGGAGCAGGCGTTGAATTCGGAAGTGGACACGATGGCGAAGAATCTCTCGTGGGACGCCGATCCGCCGACGAAGCCGAATGCGAACAGGGAATACCAGATTCCCACACCAGGCATCACGAAGGCGGTGTAGCCGCGCACGTCGCGACGATCGGCAAAAACCTTGGCCCGACCTCACCGCGAGGTCGGGCCTTGTTGTTGATTCACTCTTCCCGAAGCAGGGTTTCGTCGCGTTGCCTGACACGGCTATAGTGCCGCTGACTTCGCAGGAAAATTGACACCGCTCAGGAAACAACAATGAGCCACACGAAACAAGCCGAACTCGCCGCACGCAAATACCACCCTGCGGCTTACGAGTTTGTGGATCAGGCGCTGCACTTCTCGCAGAAGAAATTTGGCAAGTCTCCCGACGACGCGCACATCTCCGGCCGGCAGTTGCTGGATGGGATTCGCGAATTGGCCTTGAAAGAGTTTGGCCTGATGACGATCCCCGTTCTGCGGCATTGGGGTATCACCTCGACCGAGGACTTTGGTCGCATCGTCTGGAACATGATCGAACTCGATCGCATGCGCAAGACAGACCACGATCAGCTCAGCGATTTTTGTGGGGTCTATGAGTTCGAGGACGCTTTCGATCGTGACTACGAATTGGATACGTCCGCCGCATTCCGGCGATGAACTGCGTCTTCTTTCCGACTTCAACTCGCTCAGAGACTTCTCGACGTGCGAACGGATTCGCCGAATAGCATTGCTCCACGCGAGGCGTCATCCGCCAAAAAGCGGTTCACGCTGGCTTCGGTCTTCGCGGGCTTGTGGTTGTTCGGACTGGGAGTGCTCTCGTTTCTGACCGCGAACCCGACCACGCTGAATCGCGATCAAATCCTGTCTGCGACCGACGTGGTGACTGCGGTCGTGGAAGACCCCAAGGCCGAAACCATCCGCGTGGAGAAATCCTGGCGAGGGGCGATCTCGGATGAGCAGCTCGTTCTGTCGAACTTGCACGGCGTTAAGCCCGCCAAGGGAGACCGACTGCTGATCCCGGTCACCAAGTCGCGCGACGGCTGGCGAATCACGCTCTCCAGACTGCCGAATGAGCCGCCGCTGGTGTATCCCGTCACGCCGGAGTCGGAGGGGCAACTCCGGCAACTGCTGAAGGCTGGCCGTTGACCACAAGCGCAACAAAAAGCCCGGCGTCAAAAGACGCCGGGCTTTTTGCGTTATTGTAGGACGAGTTCCTTAGCTGCGTGGCATCGTCGCGGTGACGGACGGCTTAACGCGGCGGCGGACATCGGTCTCGAGCACGCCGAAGGCTTGCTCGTGACGCTGCAACGCCATCGACAGGGCGCTCAGCAGTCGCTTGCCCGTGTAGTGATTCATGATGATCCGTTGCGCGACATGCACGGTGACATTGCCTTGAGCATACGGATTCGGGTTCAAGCCGAGATCCAGAATCAGCTCTTCCGGGGTGCTCGATACGCGGCAAAAGTTGGCGTAGCCGGCGGCGGCGGCGGAATCATCGACCGTCATGGTCTGCTGCGGTGCGGCGGGAGCGGGTGCGGAAACTTCGGTCTCGTCAGTTTTGTCTTTGGCCACGAAAGATCTCCTAAGTTGAAAGTGAAACGGGATTCCAGAAACCAGCGGCGGCGGAACTCACGGATCACCGCTCGTCCGCCATTGCCGCCGAAAAGACGGCTTGGGCAAGAGGGCGGGACATTACTGACGCTCGACTTGTCAGGCAACGGCGATCTTGCTGTTCCCGCGAGCTGGATGAAAAACCCAGACCCCGCAGTCGGCAGGGTTCACGCAGACAACGCGGTCTCACTGGCAGGTCCGGTTCCGCGTGCTCGTTTTGCGGACTCCGGAAAAAGAAAAACCCGTCGAGCTGTGTGGCTCGACGGGACAAGAGAACGAAAGGCGTTCAACCGTTCCTGGCTTCCGAATTCCGAGAGCCGTCACTTCCCTGGACGGCTCTCTGGCTCGCACGGTGGATCTGACATGTTGTCCCTCCTGTCATTGGATCCGAGAGGTAATCCCCTTCTGAAAGGGGAGGGCGAACACAGTCTATCCTCAATGAGCAGGACGCCAAGAACTTTTTGAAAAATTGCGGCCCGGCGAACGAGAAATTCGCCGGCTATCAAATTTGGAAACTACGTCGCGTTGACCCACGGCGGCAGCGGATTGATCGCAAAACCTTCCACGCGATCGGCGATGTCGATGAAGGTGTTTGTGCCGGCGTCACCGCTCAATTTGTCGGTGCCACCTTGCCCATTGAGCGTGTCGTCGCCATTGCCCCCCAAGCAGGTGTCGTTACCGGCTCCGCCGAGCAGCATGTCATTTCCATCGCCTCCATACAGAGTGTCGGTCCCGGCTCCGCCGTTGATCAGATCGTTGCCAGCGAAGCCCGAGAGCCCATCGTTGCCAATACCGCCCATCAGCGTGTCGTCGCCGTTGCCTCCGTTGATCGTGTCGTTGTCGGTCCCGGTGGCCAACGTGTCGTTTCCACCGTGGAGGTAGTCGTTGCCGTCGCGTCCCTTGAGCGAATCGTTGCCGAGATCCCCTTGCAACGAATCATTTCCCGAACCGCCAATCAGAGTATCATTCCCGCTGCCCCCGATCAGCGTCACGTTTCCAGAGAACGCGTTGGCGTCGAGTTTGTTGTTGCTTGAACCGCCAGTGAGCGAGGCTGTTTCTACGCCAATGACGGTGTCGGTCCCGTTGCCGGTGAGTTGCGTATTCGTCAGCGTGAAGTTGACGTTACCCGAATCGACGATCAGATCCGCCGTCCCCGCGCCGCCGTCGAGCGTGTCGTTGCCGGTCCCTCCCAGCAGCGCGTCGTTGCCGTCCTCGCCGAACAGCTTGTCGCTGTCGCCCATGCCGAGCAGCGAATCATTGCCCGCACCGCCGGAGAGCGTGTCCTTGAAACTGCCCCCTTTGAGCGAGTCATTGCCGTCATTGCCGTTGAGTACATTCACGAACGCAGTTGCCCCCAAGAGCGTGTCGTCCCCTGCCGCACCGTTGAGCGTGACAGGGCCGGAGAACGTGGTCGCTGTGAGCGTGTTGTTGCCCGATCCGCCCGTGAGATTCGCGGTCTCGAAGCCAATCAGCGTGTCGGTGCCGATCCCCAATAGCTGCGTGTTCGTCAGTGTCAGGTTGGCATCGGCCGCTTCGAGCAACAGGTCGCCCGTGCCCGTTCCGCCATCCAGCAAATCGTTATCCAGCCCGCCGGTGACCGTGTCGTCACCACCCTGTCCGAGAATCGTGTCGTTGCCCGCTCCGCCGATGAGCACGTCGTTGCCGGCTCCCCCTTGGATCGAATCCGTACCGTCTCCTCCCACGATCGAATCGTTTTCGGAGTTGCCATTCAGGTCGTCGTTACCGCTGCCCCCCTTGAGCGTGTCCGCTCCGACGTTCCCTTGCAGCGAGACCTTGATCGTCATCGCCGAAGCGTCGAGCAAATCATTGCCATTGTCCCCCGTGACCGACACGGATGCCGCGAACAGCGAATCAACGGCCGACAGCGTGAGCGAATCATTGCCGTCTCCCGTTTGAAGGGTCATCGAAGTCGAAGGCCGAGAGAACTCCGTCGGAGTGCTGGTGGACACGCTCGTCAGTTTGGAAACGCCATCACCGGTCGTCGAGTTATCTGCCAACGTGACGTCATCGTTCGACGCCGAGAATTGGTAGATCCGGTTCGTGACCGTCAGCAGGTCAATGATCGCCGCGGACACCGCTTGATAGTTGATGACCGAAGTTGTCGTCCCCGCTTGCAGCGTGATGCGGCCGTCGGCCGAGTTGGAGTAAGCATGGGTCACGCTGTCAAACGTGCCGTTTTTCAAAATCAGTTGATCCCCGGAACCGCTCGAACCGTTCCCGTTGAAGTTAAGGCCCCCCGCCGGGATTGGATTTCCGCTGATAAAGTCGATGGTCACCGAATCATCCACCGCCGTACCGATGATCGTCAGCGGTCCGGCCGGGTCGAGCGGCACCGTCAAGATGACAAGCCCGGTCGTGTTGTCGGTGACATCGACATTCAATCCATTGAGCGTGATCGTGACGTCGGTCGCGTTAGAAGGGAGGGGCAACAGTGTGCCCTGAGCTTCGTAGGAACCGATATCCGCGCGAGCAACGCCGTCGTTGTTTCCATCGACCGGACGAGGCCGCAGTCGTTGATCGGTGGTTGTCGAGCTTGTGGTCGTGTTCCCGTCGATCGCCAAGCTGCCTGGAAGTAACGCATGCGTGAATGTTGGGCCGCCGTTATCTCGCAACGCGGTCAGTTTTGGGTTCACGTTCAACAGGTCATTCACCGCGAAGCCAGAACCGCCGGACGTTGAGCCAATCAGGTTGTTCCCCGTGCTGTTGAGCGCACCGGCAATGTCAGGTCCGGTGGTGCCGACGGTGTTCGTGGCCAGAATGGATCCACCGATCGTCACAGTCCCCTGCCGGAAGATCCCGCCACCGCTGGCTGCTGCGCCATTCAAGGCGATCGTGCTATCGACGATGAGCGTGCTTGTTCCCACGTCACTGTAGATTCCGCCGCCGCGATTCGACGCCGAGTTACCAGACAACGTCGCCAGCAACAAAGACGAGGAAGTCATGACGGAGAAGTTTACGTTCGCCAAGCCGCCGCCATCGGAGGCCAGATTCCCCGAGATCGTGCTGCGAACGATCGAGACGGTAGACGTGTTGTAGATCCCGCCTCCTCTTCCGGTCGTCGCGTTGTTTCCCTTCACGGTGGATTCAGTCAGCGTCAGCGAACAGTTCCCCAGATTCGAGATCGCGCCGCCGTTGGCGGCAGACGCATTATTGCTGAGCATGCTGCCGGTGATCGTGGCCACGCTGCCGTTGAAGATCGCACCGCCACCCAGCGGACCATTTGCCGAATTGGAATCGAACTTCGAGTTGCTGATGGTCAGCGTGCTGCCGTTTCCAAAACTGCAGATCGCACCACCGCCGCCCGCCGCAGTGTTGTTGCTGACGTTGACGTCTTGCAGAGTCAGCATTCCCTGATTGCGAATTCCGCCGCCATCCTCTTGAGAGTTGTTGGCTGCCCCGCCGTGAATCTTCACTCCGGAGATGGTCACTGTGACGCCCGCGAGAACATCGAAGACACGGTCCTGGCCGAATCCATCCAGATCCGTCAGGTCGGCACCGGCTCCCGTGATGGTCAGATCGCCGGTGATATCGAGATCGCCGGTCGCGGCAGCTTGCTCGCCACTTCCAAACCGAGACAGAAAGTATGTGCCAGCGGGCAACGTGATCGAGTCGGCTCCCGCGAGAGCATTGGCTTCTTGCACGGCCGCGCGCAGAGTGACACGCCCCATCGCATCCGCGGCAACGCCATCCCCCGGATTGGCGTCGATCGTGTCGAGCAAGCTGTCCACGACAAACGTGGTGAGCAACGCACGCTCTTCCAAGCATTGGATGCCGGAAGTCAGCCTTCGCGGCCGACGAATTCGTTTCCAGCGGATTCTCATCCGCGCGAGCCAATCAATGCGCATGAAAATTCCTCGACACGGGAGGATGCCACCAGGACGACTCACTTCGACGGCACCGGCCCGCTGGTGTTCGATCGAAGTCCATCGCGGTCATGAGTCGCCCGCGTGGTCCCGCCGTGAGGCGGCAGACGTTATTTCAGATGCGGATGCTACCGGTCCCAGCCGCGCCGAGCCAGCGTTATTTTCCCTGACGATTGGCCAACCCGACTCTCCGACAAATCTCACGAAACCTTTGGCCGGGCCGAGGGGTTCATACCGTTGTTGTTCCTCGGCCGACAGCGATGGTAGAGTTGAAATGGCTTCCGGCGATGACGGCAAACACCCTTCAGGCAGAAAGGCCCTTCCGATGCGAACGATTCTGACGCGGTTCGGTTGGCAACACAGGTTCTGGACCGTTCTTTGTGCCGCCCTGGTGGCCGGAGGCATTTCGGCAACATCCGGGACGAACGCCGAAGAACCGGCCGCCAAAGGCAAGGCCGCTGCCAAGGCCAAGAAGCTCGGCCTCGATCTCCAATCCAGTAAGAAAGCCGCCCTCAAAAAGAGGGTGATGGAGCAACGATTCGCCGCCAAGGGAAAAGAAGAAGAGGACAAGCCGGCCACCGAAACCACTCCGGCCGAATCGAAAGCAGTCGCCCTCAAAGCCGCTCAGCCGAGTTCGACCGGCAGTTCCGTTGATGTGAAGACCGCCGCGGCCGAAGTCGACCGCATCGTCGACGAGCAACTGGCCGCGTCCAACATTGCTCCCGCTGGTCTGGCCAACGACGAAGATTTCCTCCGCCGAGTCCACTTCGACATCGCCGGCACAATCCCGGCCGCGAAAGAAGTCACGCTGTTTGGACTCGATCCCGACCCAAACAAACGGGCGAAGACGGTCGAGCAACTGCTTGGTACCGACGACTGCGCCTTGAACTGGGCACGCTACTGGCGCGACGTGTTGTTCCTGCGAGCCACCAACGAACGGGCTCGCATCATGTCTCGGACGTTTGAAGATTGGATGGTCAAGCAACTCCAGGCCAACGTCGGTTGGGATGACATCACCCGCTCGCTCATCACGGGCCTGGGTGACATTTCCGAGCACGGCGAAACGGCGTTGATCTTCATCCACGAAGCCAATCCGGAAGAGATCGCTGGGGAAGTCTCGCGAGTTTTCCTTGGCATCCAAATGCAGTGCGCCAACTGCCACGATCATCCGACCGACAAATGGACTCGCGACCAATTTCATTCGCTGGCTGCGTTCTTCCCGCGCATCACCATGCGACGCGAACCAGACAATCCGGCCGGCTTCACTATTGCATCGTTCGATGGCCGAGGCCCCGGCAACCGGCCAGGTGGGCCGTTCGGAGAGAATCCGGAACCGACATTTCAGTTCTTAGATCGCAACAACGACGGCAAGCTGTCGAAGGCGGAGATCGGCGATTCCCCCCTCAGCCGCATCTTTGACCGACTCTTGCAGAACGCAGACAAAGACAAGGACGGCCTGTTGTCGCTGGCGGAGGCCAAAGAGATGCCGGCACCGATGACGCAACCGGGACGCGGCAAATCCGAGCATCACATGCCGGATCTCAAGCATCCCAACGACGAGGGCAAGCTGATGGCCCCCGCCCTCTTCACGACCAACGTGAAAGGCCGCGTCGGCATGGAAGACGAAGACCGCCGCGAACTGCTTGCCAAGTGGATCACGTCCCCCAACAACACGTGGTTCGCGAAGTCGTTGGTCAATCGCCTCTGGGGCGAACTGCTCGGCGAGGGTTTCTACATGCCAATCGACGACATGGGCCCGGAGCGAAAGCCGCGCATGGTGGCCGCTCTCGAATATCTCGCCGCCGAGTTCGTCAAGCACGATCACGACCTGCGCTGGCTGCTGCAAACGATTACGGCGACGAACGCCTATCAACGCCAGATTCGCCACAACGAGCCGACCGAGAATCCAATCCCGTTCGCCTCGGCGATTCCGGTGCGACTGCGATCCGACCAAGTCTTCAATGCGATCATCAAGGTCTTGGGCATTGACGAAGGCCCGCGCGGCTTCGAAGGCCCGGCAGGTCGCGGCCGTCGTACGCTTCGCGGGCAATTCGAGGACAAGTTCGGTTACGATCCATCGACGCCTCAGGATGAATTGCTCGGCAATGTCCCGCAGGCGCTGACTCTGATGAACTTCCCGATCGTGACCAATTCATTGCGAGCCGAAGGCAACACGCGGCTTGGACAAATTCTTACCAACAACAAAGACGATCAAGACGCGATCGCCGAGTTGTACTTGTCGTTCCTCGCTCGCGATCCGTCGAAGAAAGAGTTGAACATCGCCACCGAGTACCTCGCGAAAGTCGGCAACCGCCGCGAAGCCTTTGAAGATCTCGCCTGGAGCCTGTTGAACAGCAGCGAGTTCATCTCGAAGCGATAGTTCGTAGTCCCGCCTTTAGGCGGAATCTCATTCGCATTTTGCCACCGCCTAAAGGCGGAACTACAAACGGGAGCCAATCTTGCTCAGCCTTCACGAACAAGTTCGCATCTCATCGCGCGGCCTCAGCCGTCGCGGGTTCTTGCACACGGTTACGGCCAGCGCGGTCGCGGCCGGCACACTCAACTTGCGGGACTTAATGAGCCTGCAAGCGGACGAACTCAAGAAGCAGGGCAAGTCGATGATCCTGCTCTGGATGAATGGAGCTCCGAGTCAATTCGAGACGTTCGATCCAAAACCAGACAACGCCGAAGTCACCGGCGAAACCAAAGCCATCGCGACCAACGTTCCCGGCATTCAAATCGCCAACGGCTGGGACAACGTTGCCAAGGTGATGAACGAGATCGCTCTCATTCGTTCGCTGACTAACAGGGAAGGCCAACATCAACGCGCGACCTTCCAAATGCACACCGGCTACATCCCATCGAGTAGCGTCAAGTACCCGTCGCTCGGCTGCAATATCGCCAAGATGCTCGGCGATCTGGAGCGTGATCTGCCGACCGTTGTCTCCGTCGGGCAAACGGAAGGTGCCGGATTCCTGGGCGTCGATTACGAACCGTTTGTCGTCGATCGTCCCGGCGATCTGCCGCAAAACGTCGCCGCGTCCGCCAACGCGGATCGGTTCAACCGCCGAGTCGGATTGCTCGACCAGATCGAAAAAGAATTCTCCGACCGAGGCGGCCAAGTCGTCGCGACGAACCATAAGCAGCTTTACTCGAAAGCCTCGAAGCTGGTTCTCAGCCCGGAAGTCAAACGTTTCCAGTTCGACGATGAATCTCCGACGACTCGCGATCGCTATGGCAGTTCGGAATTCGGCAAAGGCTGTTTGCTCGCCCGCCGCATGGTTGAGTCTGGCGTGCCATTCGTCGAAATCGCGACGCGCGGCGTACCAGGGGCCGGTGGCAACTGGGACACGCATCAAGACGTCTTCAGCCGCACGGCCTCGTTGATTCAAGCCACCGACCCTGGCATGGCCGCGCTCATCGGCGATTTGAAAGAGCGTGGACTGCTCGACCGCACGCTCGTCGTCTGGATGGGTGAGTTCGGCCGCACTCCGAAGATCAACCCACGCAGCGGACGAGACCATTACCCGCGCGTTTTCAACGCGGCAATGGCCGGCTGCGGCATCAAAGGAGGCCAAGTCATCGGTGCCTCCTCGAAGGACGGCAGCGCGGTCGATCACGATCCGGTCACGGTCCACGACCTGTTCGCTTCGATTTGCCAAGCCCTCGATGTGAATCCGTCGCATGAAAACATCAGCCCGCTCGGCCGCCCGATCAAGATCGTGGACGGTGGAAAACCGGTCGCGAAGTTGTTTGCATAAAGTAGACCGGTCATTCCGTGACCTGAAATCTTCGAGTCACGGAGTGACTCGTCTACTTTCTTTGCGAGACTTCTGAAATGCCCGAACTCAAGATCGATAAGCCAACGCTCCTCTGGCAAATGCCGTTCGAGAGCGAGAGTGCGTGGCCGATGGCGGTGTCGTTCATCGGAACAAATCGCATCGCGGCCGGGAATCAAGACGGACAACTTTTCGTGTGGGAGTTGCCTTCCGCACCGACCGAATCAAAGACGCTCTGGCCGATTCGCCGATTGGACGGACACACAAACGGCGTCACGAGATTGGTCGCAACGCCCGATGGCACGCTGATCTCCGCGAGCCTCGATCACACGCTCCGCTTGTGGGATTTGAATGCGCCCCCGACCGGCAAAGCCGAAGTCGTGATGGACGCCGAGGCTCGGCAGGCTGAGTTCAAGAAGACGCGCAAGGACGAGGTCTTGAAGCGTCCGGGGGTCAGCGTCGAAACGCAGACGGCGGCCCATGCGCTCGATGCGCATCGGAACTGGATTCAATCGCTCGGCCTGAGCCACGACGGCAAGCGACTCATCAGTGGTGACGATTCGGCTGAAGTCATCGTGTGGGATTTGGCCACTCGGCAGCCGTTGAAGCGCTGGTCGGGCCACAAGTGGAATTGGATCGCCGCCGCCGCGCTGTCTCCCGACGGCGAAACAGCGATCGTCTCCGAGCACCGATACAAGCGAGATGATTTCGACATTCCGGCCGCAGGACTCAAGCTGTGGTCGGTCGCCGATGGCAGCATGAAGCTCGACGTGCTGAAGGTGCAGTTTCCGAAGCTCCGTTCCGACGAGTCTTCCTACGAAGCCGCTCAACTCTGGCGAAAGTTCGTCGCCGCAGGCTTGATCGCGGCGGATGGCTCGCCCGATGGAAAGCTGTTCGCGCTCGCCCAAGGAGGTGAGACCGAGACCGGCAAAGTGCATCTCATCAAGACCGAGACTGGTGAGTTAGCGCGCTCAGCCTCGGCGCATCTCAATGGAGTGACCGACGTGAAGTTCTCCGCCGACGGCAAACATCTGTTGTCGAGCGGTCGCGACACGACAATCCGAATCTGTCAGGTCGAGGACGGCAAAGAAGTCGCGGTGCTCGGCACACCGCGCGGCGGGCAGTTCAAAGATTGGTTTTCCGCACTGGCGTTGTCTCCCGATCAGCGACTTGTCGCAGCCGCCGACATTGCCGGTTCGATTCAAGTTTGGTCGCTGTCCGCACCGGAATCGTGAGCCGATGAAGCCCGCTTGTTTCACCGTTTTGCTTGGCCTAGACTTCGCCGCGACTTGATCAGGGACACGATCTTTCTCCTCTTTCGCTGGGGCTTTTCATATGCGTCGCCTCTCTTGGTTGTTGCTGAGTTCTCTGTTGTTGGGACTCGCGTTCTCGTTAGGAGCTTCGCAAGCGGACGATCCGGCGAAGGACAAGTCGGCCGCCGATCAGAAGGCGACCGACGACAAGGCAAAAGCCGACGCCAAACGGGACGAAGACTACGAACTGATGCGGCTCTTCGCCGACACGTTCGAGCAGATTGAGCGGAATTACGTCAAAGACGTCGATCGCCGGCAACTCATTCAGGCAGCGATCCGGGGCATGGTCACGCAGCTTGACCCGTACTCCAACTACATCAGCCCGGAAGAGCTGAAGCGGTTCAATCAGGAAGTCGAGCAGGAATTCGGGGGCATCGGCATTCAGGTGCAGATGGACACGAAGACGCGCCGTTTGATGGTGATGACACCGCTCCCCGGTACTCCGGCCTACAAGGCAGGTATCAAGTCCGGCGACTTGATCATGGAAGTCGAAGGCAAATCCTCCGAAGGGATCTCGCTGGAAGAAGCGGTCAAAACGCTGCAAGGCAAACCCGGCACCGACGTGACGATCGGCATCCAGCATGCCGGCTCGGACAAGACCGAGCAGGTCAAAATCACGCGGGCGCTGATTCAAGTCTCGACTGTCCTTGGCGACACGCACAAAGCGGACGACAGTTGGAATTTCTTCCTCGATGCCGACAGCAAGATCGCCTACATCCGCCTGACGCATTTCGGCCGCCGCAGTGCGGAGGAACTGCAAGAGGTGCTCGAATCGCTCAAGGACGAAGGTCTGAAAGGTCTCGTTCTTGATCTGCGATTCAATCCCGGCGGGCTGCTCGGCCAAGCGACCAAGATCGCCGATCTATTTCTCGAAAGCGGCACGATCGTCAGCGTGAAAGGCCGCAATACCGACAACCGAGTTTGGACCGCCGAGAAGGATGGCACCTTCGCCGGCTTTCCGATGGCGATCTTGGTGAATCGCTTCAGCGCGTCAGCCAGCGAGATCGTCAGCGCGGCTCTGCAAGATCACAAACGAGCCGTCATCGTGGGCGAACGCTCGTGGGGCAAAGGGAGCGTGCAGAACGTGATTGAGTTGGAAGGTGGCTCCAGCGCGTTGAAGCTGACGACCGCTCAATACCTGCGTCCCAACGGCAAGAACATCCACAAGTTTCCTGGCGCGAAGGACGACGAAGAATGGGGTGTCGGCCCGGATCGCAAGGTCGAGCTGACTCAAAAGGAAATGCAGGACTATCTCGAATACCGCCGCCAGCGCGACATCATCGGCGGCTCGGCCCCCAAGATCGAGTACAGCGACAAGCAGCTCAATGACGCTGTCGCGCACTTGAAGGCTCAGTTGGCCGACGAGAAAAAGGAAGCCGCCAAGGCTCAGTGACCGTCCTTGAAGGGACCGCATGATCCAGCTTCAAGACGTCACGAAGGTCTATCGCCGTGGCCTGCACGACGTCTTCGCATTGCGCGGCGTATCGTTTGAACTGCCGGCCGCCTCGTTCGCCTTCGTGCTCGGCCCTTCTGGCAGTGGCAAGAGTACGCTGCTGCAATTGCTCGGCGCGTTGGACGAGCCGACGTCGGGTGAGATCACAATTGCCGGCACGCAACTGCGCGGGATGTCCGCTCGGCAGCGAGACGAATTTCGCCGCGAGCAAGTGGGATTCGTCTTTCAAAGCTTCAACCTGTTGAGCAACCTGACCGCCGTGGACAACGTCTTGGTCCCGTTCCTGCCAAAAGGTGTGCCAGCCGACGTGCGAACTCGTGCGATCGAACTGCTACAGCAAGTCGGGCTGGGCGAGCGACTCGATCACCACCCGAATCAGCTTTCCGGAGGAGAGCAGCAGCGAGTCGCCATTGCGCGGGCGTTGCTCAAGCGGCCAAAACTGGTCCTTGCGGACGAGCCGACCGGAGAACTCGACAGCGAAACGGGAGCCGAGGTTTTTCAGCTGCTCCGCAATTTGCGAGAACTGCACCAGGCAACCGTGGTCGTGGTGACTCACGATCCCATCTTTATCCAACCGGACGACACGATTCTACGCATGCGCGATGGGCGTTTGGCGGAGCAACCGAAGTCATGACATCGAGCCTCAAGTCGTTAAGAGTCAAATAGATTGGCGAGCGGGGACGAACAATGACCACTCAAGTCGATCTCTCAATCAACGGCTCTGTCGCACGAATTCTGATGCGTGGTGTAAAGGGGATCCAAATCCTCTCGGCCGAAACGCGCCAGCGGTTGCTGGCGGTGGTCGAGGAAGTCGCGAAGGCCAACTGCTCGGTGGTGGTGTTCGCTGCCGAGGGCCGCACATTCATCGCGGGGGCGAGCATCGACGAACTGCGTACTCAAGATGAGCGCTCCGCGCTGCAAGACTCGCGCTTCGGCCAACGCTTGATGAGCGCGATCGAGTCTCTGCCGCAGACAACCGTCGCGGCCATTCACGGCGCGTGCGCCGGAGGTGGAACCGAATTGGTGCTCGCCTGCGATCTGCGTTTCGCGGCCGACGGTGCCAAGATTGGATTGCCCGAAACGTCAATCGGCGTTTTGCCCGGCTGGGGCGGAACAGTTCGCGCGACTCAATTGTTGGGAGCGGCTGTGGCGCGACGCCTGATCCTGACTGGAGAGTTAGTCTCGGCGGACGAAGCCTTGCGAGTCGGCTTGGTCGATGCCGTCTTCTCTTCTGAGACGTTTTCGGAGGAGGTGCAAGCTCGCGTCGCTCAGATTCTGACGCGAGGTCCGCAAGCTCGACGCCGTGTCAAACATTTGTTGCAGCATCATGCGGCGAATGGATTCGACGTCGCTGCTCAATACGATGCCGAAGTGCGTGCCTTCGCGGAGTGCTATCGGACCGGCGAACCGCACGAAGGCATGTCCGCATTTTTGGAAAAGCGGCCGCCAAAATGGACGAACTGAGCAACTCGCCGATTTCTGGCCCGATTCGTCGCGAGGTTTGGTTGAACGAGGTTTTTCAATCGGCACGCTCCAGGGTTAGGCTGAGATTATGGCTCGCGCCGAGTTAGTTACGAGAAATCTTTTGGAGACTTGGCTAATCTGGATGTCAGGTGATCGTTGCCATTTTGATTGGCTGGAACTGTCCTTTTTGGAGTCCATCGTCATGGCAACTCAAATCTTGGTGGTCGATGATTCGCTCATCGAACAACGTCGCGTCGGCCGGTTGTTGCAAAATGAAATTGCTGGAGTCGTGGTCACGTATGCCGGCGACGGACAGGCCGCGCTCGATGCGATCACGGTCGCGATGCCTGACATGGTCGTTTCTGACCTGCGAATGCCGGTGATGAATGGGTTGCAGTTGGTGGAGAGCATCAAAGCTCATGGCTATGGCGTGCCAGTGATTTTGATGACCAGCTACAGCAGCGAAGAGATCGCCGTTCAAGCGCTGCGGGCGGGAGCGGCGAGTTACGTTCCAAAACTGGCTCTCGAAAAGAACTTGATTGCGACCATCAAGAGCGTGCTGTCCGTCTCTTCGCGGCAAGTGAATCGGCGGCGGTTGCTCAGTACGTTGGATTCCGCCGAATCCCGATTTGTGTTGGAAAACGATCCGTCCTTGATCGCGCCGCTGATCGACTATTTGCAGGAGCAAATCTTGACCATGCGGTTGTTCGATCATTTGCAGACGACGCGCATCAGCGTGGCAGTTCAAGAGGCAATCGCCAACGCGATCTATCACGGAAACCTCGAATTGGACTCCGAGTTGCGACAGGACGACGAAAGCATCTTTTACCGGTTGGCGGCCGAACGACGCCACGCGACTGAGTACGCCGCGCGGCGAGTTCGTGTTGAAGCAACTTTGTCAGCCACTGAGGTGCGAGTGCTGAGACACGACGATGGCCCAGGCTTCAATCCTGCCGACGTCCGAGATCCCACGGAAGAGATCAACATGGACCGTATCGGAGGACGCGGGCTGCTCCTGATCCGCACGCTGATGGACGAGGTCAGTCATAATCCGCAAGGGAATGAAATCACCATGATCAAACGGGCGTCCGAGCGAACGTAGCTCAGTCGCTCCCGCGACTGAGATTCCCATGACGCGATCAACGACTGTCAGTCAAACAACTGGGAATCGTTGACATTTCCGAATGCGAGTCGCGGGAGCGACTCGCCTAGGTTCTTGCGGGGCCGCCTCACGACTTGGTTCAGACTTGTTGTCCGCTCGCGAGAGGTTTCAATTCATGAATATGGTCTTCGCCCCAGCGGTGAAACTCCTGAATCGGCTGACGTATCCGCGCAAGGTTTGGTTGATCGGTTTGTTGTTCGCGTTGCCGTTGGGGTTGATCACTTTCTTTCTGGTCAAAGAACTCAACGACCGCATCGCGTTCTCGGCGAAGGAGAAGTTGGGCACCGAGTATCTGCACCCGGTCCAGCAGTTTGCGACAGACGTGCGGGATCATCGGGGCCTGATCTGGGCTCGGACGGGCCGGCCGAACACTGCCGAGGAGTTGCGACGCATCGAAGCGAGAATACAACGCGGTATTCAGGATATTGACGCTGTCGATCGGAAACTCGGAGAAGCGTTTAAGACCACGCTCTTGTGGACCGAGATCAAGAGCCAATGGGAAACCGAGAAAGGTGCCGCGGAAACCGCCTCACCGGTCGATCCCAAAAATCTTCACACAGTGCTGGTGACCAAATTGGTCGCGTTGATGAGCCAAGTGGGCGATGAATCGAATTTGATTCTCGATCCTGAACTCGACTCGTTCTACTTGATGGAATTGACAGTCAAAGGACTGCCACTGTTGATCGAACAGATTGGCCAGGCCGGTGGTTATCGGGCCAGGCCGGAGGGGAAAGAAACAACAATTCGGTCCGATCGCCTGCGGCAGCAAATCTTGGCCAGCACGATCGAATCCCAAGTGGTGACTTTGAAGCGCCACTTGGATGTGGTTTTTGATAAGACAAATGATCGTCAGTTGCCGAACGATCTGAAGCCGGCGTTGGATCGCAGTCTTGATGCGGCAAGTCGATTTCTGAAATTGCTCGACGATGAGAATGAAACTGTTTCGGGTGATGACGTGTGGCAACAGGGAAGCGAGACACTCAATGAATTCGACAACCTGTATTCGCTGACCTCAGTTGCCTTGGATCGGCTGTTGCAAGCTCGTGTGACCAAGTATGCGAATTGGCGATTGTTTGTCGCCGCGGTGACATCGATCTGCTTACTGCTGGTTGTGTACTTGTTCGTCGCGTTCTATCTGGCTGTGATGCGAAACGTCGCTCAGTTGGATGAGGCGTCGCAACGGATCGTCAGCGGGCAGTTGGACGGAGTCAGTTTCCGCGTCGATACGCAGGACGAACTGGGGCAGGTCACGCGATCGTTCGGGGCGCTGGCTTCGCGGTTAGTCTCGGTCAACTCGCATCTGGCGGGTGTGGTCGATGCATCGACTCAGGTGGCGATCATCTCCACCGACGTGAATGGGTTGATCACCGTTTTCAATTCGGGTGCTCAGAATCTGCTCGGCTACTCTGCCGAGGAGATGATCGGCAAGCAGACGCCGAGGATCATTCATGTTTGGGAGGAAGTGGTGGCTCGCGGAGAAGAACTGACCCGCGAGCTGGGATACAAGGTCGAGGGGTTCGAAGCCTTCGTGGTCTATGCCCGCGAAGGCCGCTTCGACCGCCGCGAATGGACCTACGTCCGCAAAGATGGGAGTCGCTTCACCGTCAGCCTCGTCATCACGGCCGTAAAGAATGCGGCTGGTGAGATCACTGGGTTCCTGGGTGTCGCCGAAGACATCACGCTTCGTAAACAGGCCGAACGGCATCTGTTGGCTGCTCGCGAAAGTGCCGAGCAGGCGGCGAATGCCAAAGGGGAATTCCTGGCGAACATGAGCCACGAAATTCG
>SXKJ01000367.1 GCA_005778115.1 Planctomyces sp.
GCGGTTTGGCCTGAAAGGCCGGAACTCGAAAGCCCAGGGCAGAGCGGATCGGCCATAGTCGATCCGCGTCGCCCTAGGTCGTTGATTCAGAAAACGTGTTAGCGCTGTAAGGGCGGAGCACACGAGTTTCGCCCTTTCAGGGCTAACGAATTATTTGTCATCGTCACCCAGGGCGTCGCTCCAG
The DNA here is from genome assembly GCA_005778115.1 of Planctomyces sp. GTDB lineage: Bacteria > Planctomycetota > Planctomycetia > Planctomycetales > Planctomycetaceae > SXKJ01. The sequence goes on from SXKJ01000367.1 coordinate 185, forward strand.
TTGGTCGCTTTGCCCTGGGCTTCCGAGTCTCGTCCCTTCGGGCCTAAAGCGCAATCATCAACTCGGTGTCCAATCAATGAGTTTCCAAATCTCCCCACCAACGCATCTCGTGTTAAGCCGCTTTCCGAGCAGAATCCCAACCGTTACGTTGGCCGATGTCACTCGCCGAGGCTGCCTGTCTCGGTCAACACTAGACCAGCCGATGTCCCATCTCTCCGACACTTCTCCGCCGGAATCGTCCTACGACGAACCAACTCCCAAGCTCAGCCGACTGCTGTGGTGGCTGCAACCGAAGGTCGCTCTGCCGTTGGTGCTGTTCGCGATCATTCTGTTCTCACCGCTGATTTTTCGCGCACACCGCATCAACAGCGTGCCCGATATTGCCGAGCCGTTCGATCTCAACGCCTTTGGAACCGTGGACATCGATCCGGCCGACAACGCGATGACGCAGTACAAGGCCGCCGTCGGGCTGTATCTGAACGCGGGATTAACCGGCATTCCCGCGAGTGAAGCTGAAAAGGCTTTTGAGATCGGCTGGGAACAAACCAGCGAGCCACTTCGGAAGTGGCTCGCGGCGAACGAGCCAGCACTGGCCGAATGGCGCAAAGGAACCGAGCTTAAGCAATCCGTCCTTGTTCAACCCAAAGACATGAAAATCGACATGCGGCTCGACGTCATCGAAAACTTGAGATCGATGTCGCGACTGGCACTCTTGAAGGCGGATCAGTGCTTATCCGAAGGAGACGTTGAATCGGCGTGGGGTTGGCATCGCTCGGCACTCCGCTTTAGCCAGCACGTGTCCCAAAACGGAGTCTTGATTCAGCGGTTGATTGGCATTTCATTTTTTCAGCAGGCGGCCAAAGGGATCACTCGCTGGGCGGACGATCCACGAGTGACCGCCGTTCAACTGCAAACGGCATTGGAAGACATACGGGCCGCCGACAAACTCGCGACGCCGAACTCGGACGCTTTGAAGTGCGAATATCTCGTGCTCCGCGAACTATTAGGGCGAGATCGGCTCGACGAGCTTGTCAGCAGCCCACCCAGCATGTCGCCACCGCTGTTCCGAACGAAGGCGTTTTTGCTCGGTGATCCCGAATACTCGCAGCGATTGCTGCGGCACTTTTTCGACAACTGGCTTTCAGAGTGCGACAAGCCCAGGTGGCAACAAGCCCCGCTGGCTCCGGGGCATTTAGGGTTGTTCGAGCATCCCGCTGGCACACATGCGAGCTTGCCTCCGCGAGACATCAATGCGCGATTCATGTCTCCGTGCTTTGCCAGGGAGTTTCTCCCCGCCTTGGGTCAAGTTAACGCTGCCTTTCAACGTGCGGCCGCGCGTGAGTCGGTTCTGAAGCTGGCATTGGCTTGCCAGATCTATTACCGATTGCGGGGGGACTGGCCCGTGAGGCTCGACGACCTGAAGCCGGAGATCCTCTTGGATTTACCCGCCGATCCACTGGGGAGGTCTGGAGAGACTTTCTTGATGAAGCGAGATGGCGATGAACTCATCATTTACAGCGTCGGGTGGAATGGAGCCGACGATGGAGGCCAGGTCGGAGTGCTCTCCTCGGACGGCACCTGGCTCGACGAAGGATTTCGCCTGAGACTCCCGACAAAGAGTCCACGCCCAATGAATTCAGAAACCGCTCCTCAGGAGAAACACTGATGCCGTTGTTCGGATCGCACCTTTCCATTGCGGGGGGCTATCACAATGCCGTTGAGGCTGCCGCCGCTCTTGGCATGGACGCCGTGCAGCTCTTCACGAAGAACAACAACCAGTGGGCGGCGAAGCCCCTGCTGGCCGACGAGGTGAAGAACTTTCGTGAGGCGATCGAACGGGCGGGGATTCAACAGCCAGTCGCCCATGACAGTTATCTCATCAACCTCGCGAGTCCCAAGGATGAGTTGTGGCAAAGGTCGCAGGAGGCGTTCATCATCGAACTGCAACGAGCCGAAGCCTTGGGGTTGATCGGTGTGGTGATGCACCCCGGCAGCTATGTCGAATCCGATGAGCAATCCGGCTTGAAGCGGATCGTCCTGGCGTTGGACGCCGCGCATCGAGCGACTCCGAAATTCCAAACGCTGACATTGCTCGAGACGACGGCGGGGCAAGGGACGAACCTGGGCGCGAAGTTTGAGCACCTCGCTTACATCATCGAGCACATCAGGCATCCCGATCGCGTGGCCGTCTGCGTCGATAGCTGTCACATCTTCGCCGCCGGTTATCCGCTCGCGACCCCCGACGAGTACGCCGCGACGATGTCGGAGTTCGATCGGATCATTGGGATCGATCGCATTCGCTGCTTTCATCTCAACGACAGCAAGAAAGGGCTCGGCAGCCGCGTCGATCGGCATGAGCACATCGGCGAAGGCTGCCTCGGCCTGGAACCGTTCCGGCACCTCGTCAACGACCCGCGCTTCGCCGCGCTGCCGATGTATCTCGAAACGGCGAAGGAGCAACGGGACGGACGAGAGATGGATGCGATCAATTTGGAAACGTTGCGGAGTCTGATGGATCGCTCACATGGCCATCGGTGAGCAATTTGGATGAGCGGGGTGGTGTCAGCCAAATGGCACTGGCTATGTGAGCGGCACGGCGCTAGCCGCCGGTGATTTGGCGGAAAGCGTTGAACACTGACGACCGGTGGCTAGTGAGTTGACAGAGCAATTGATTTGGATCGAGCAAATGAGCCGCAGGGCACTAGCCCCAATACCGTTCAATTCGGATTAACAAAATCGCAGCCTCCTGCGACTGTGTGGATGTAACAAGTCCCACGTAGCAAGGAGGCTGCGATGAGTTTTTTTGAGTCATGATGCCGACGTTGCGGTGCGCTGGTCCAC
>SXKJ01000368.1 GCA_005778115.1 Planctomyces sp.
CTAGTGCCCCGCCGAATTGCTCGGTCGTCGAACTCTCGTGGCAGTCTTTCAGACTTCCCAACCTTTACGGTAAGGCTTGGCCAAGAACTGCTCGGACTTAGGAGCGTTGGCGATCTTGCCCGTCGCGGGATCGAATCCGATTGTCGTTCCGACACGGAACGCGACGTTGCCCAGCAGCACAATCTCGGTGAAGGGACCGGAATATCCAAAGTTGCTGCCGGTACGGCTGCCGGTCTTGCACGCGGCGATCCACTGAGCGTGGTGGCCGGGTGACTTCGGCAAGCACGGCTCCGGCCCTTTGAAGTCGGCGAATTGGTCCTCCGGCAGCAGCTTCGGTTGTCCGTCGTGAGCAATCGCAATGCGGCCCTTGTCGCCGATGAACAGCGAACCGTTCATCGGAAGTTCCTTGGCGATGTCGGCGCGTGCTTTGGCTTCGCCTTCGTACCAGTAAACATCAACGGGAGACAGCTTGCCGCGTTGCCCGAATTGGAACTTCGTGACCATCCACTTCGGGGCGCTGTGTTGATGCAGGGCCGGCCCCTCCGACGTCACATTCACGGGGCCGCCAAGCTCCAACGCCCAGAACGCGGGGTCCATCAAATGGATCGCCATGTCGCCGATTGCTCCGCAACCGAAGTCCCACCAACCGCGCCACGCGAACGGCACATAGGCGGGGTGATAGTCCCGTTCGGCCGCCGGGCCGAGCCACAAGTCCCACTTGAGATTCGTCGGAACCGGCGGCTTGTCGGTCGGCCGATCCAGTCCCTGCTTCCACCAGCGGCCCGGCCGATCGGTGATGACATGCACCTCACGCACGTTGCCAATCGCACTGCTCTGAATCAATTCGACGAGCCGCACATAGCCGGGATGCTCGTGATTCTGCGTCCCCATTTGCGTGGCGACTTTCTTCTCTGCCGCCAGCTTCGTGATGAGCCGCGCTTCTTCGACGGTGTGCGTCAACGGCTTCTCGCAGTAGACGTGCAACCCGCGCCGCAAGGCTCGGACGGTCGCCGGAGCGTGATGAAAGTCCGGCGTCGCGACGACAACCGCATCGAGATCTTTCTGCTCCAGCAGTTCGCGATAGTCGAAATACTTCTTAGCCGCCGAGTGCTGACCGCCAGCCGCGTTCAAGCGGTTCTCGTCGACATCACACAGCGCGACGATGTTCTCGCCAGCCACGGCCGCGAGATCACCAGCCCCACGCCCACCCACTCCAATCACACCGATATTCAATCGCTCATTCGCGCCGAGCACTCGCGACGGCTTGAGCAACGGCAACATCCCGGCGGCGAGTCCCAGTTGCAGTGACGATTGCAGAAAGCGACGACGAGGAATTCTGGAACTCATGATGATGGTGGCCTCTCTGAATCCGAGGAAGGGGCAGTGATGACACCAGCGCTGTCCCGCTGTGGCGGACCAAATTACGCTCGACCATCAGAAAAACAAGCCGCGTTACCCGAACAGATTTCGTTGCTTCGGTTCGAGCGAGCGTGAATGAGTTAGTTTGATACGGTGGGGCTCGATGCTCGACCCACTCTACGGCGGTCGATAGCCTCATTTTCCGAACACCCGCGAGAATCTGTTCCGTCTCGCCTTTGTTCCCGCCGATGTTGAATCCAGCTCACCCAAGGGGGCCACGATGCTGACGATTCGCGATCACCTGCCGACGCACAATTGCCAGGGTTATTCACGCCGCGACTTCATTCGCATCGGAGCGATCGGCTCTGGAGCCTGCTCGCTGGCGAGATTGTTGCAAGCGAAGTCGCAAGCAGCCGGATCGGACATCCTGCGCGGCCGCTCGGTCGTGCTGCTGTTTTTGCAAGGTGGTCCTCCTCATATCGAGTTCTTTGATCCAAAAATGACCGCACCGGCGGAGATTCACAGCGTCAGTGGCGAGATCCAGACGAAGCTGCCCGGCATCACGTTTGGCAGCACGTTTCCGAAGCTCGCTGCGATGACTGACCGCTTCACGATCGTACGGTCCTATGGATCGGGACAATCCGGGCACACCTATGGCGAAGTGGTCAGCGCGCGGAATCCATCGGGGGCGTCGATCAGCTCCATCTATGCTCGCGTGCGCGGCAACAATCATCCGGAGACCGGTCTGCCGACCAATGTGCTCGTGCTGCCTGAAGCGGTCAAAGACGGACTCGTGATGGGGAGCAACTTTGAGACATCGGCGTTGCCGACGCTGACTCAATCCGGCTCCTTCGGTCCGACCTATTCCGCATTCAATCCCAGCGGCGGTGGCGAACTGAAACGAGACATGGAACTGGCGATCGCTCCCGCACGCCTGGAAGACCGACGATCGCTGCTGCAAGGACTCGACCAATTGCGCCGGCAAGCGGACTCACGCGGCATGCTGGCGGGGATCGACACGTATCAGCAGCAAGCGTTCGACATCATCGCTCGCGGAGTCGCCGAGGCGTTCGATCTCACGAAGGAATCGCCGGGCACCGTCGATCGGTACGACACGTCGAAGCTCTTCAAGATGGAAGACCTGGCCCGCTGGTACGACATGAAGCGTGCCAGCAATCTGCTCGGACGGCAGATGCTGTTGGCTCGAAGATTGTGCGAAGCGGGATGCGGCTTCGTCACGGTCTCCGATTGCGGCTGGGACTATCACGCCAACGGCAACAGCCCGAAGCGGATGGCCGGCATCTACCCGATGGGCGGGCAAGTCGATCACGCCGTCAGCGCGTTTCTGGAAGACATCCACGAGCGGGGACTCAGCGACAAGATCTTGCTGGTCGTCACCGGCGAGATGGGACGAACACCGCGACTCAACAACAACGGCGGCCGCGATCATTACGGCGAACTGACACCGCTGCTCGTGGCGGGAGGCGGATTGAAGATGGGCCAAGTCATCGGCCAATCAGACCGTTATGCCGGCAAAGCGGTCGGCGACTCGTACCGCCCCACGCATCTCTTGGGGACCATCCTGCACACACTCTTCGACGTCGGCCGCCTGCGTCTCGAACCGCAAGTCCCGCGAGAAATTATTCGCTTTGCCGACACCGCTCAGCCGATCGACCAACTCATGGCCTGAGGTATTCCCTTCGCGTCCTCTGCGCCCTTCTGTTCAAACAAAAGTCATTTTGAACAGAAGGGCGCAGAGGTCGCGAAGAGAAACCACGAAGGGGACTCAGGTTTCAAGTTTATTCGCCTCCGCTGGTTGTTGTTGGCGCGGGCGGCTGTTGAACTTCTGCGGTCTTGGTGTTGAGACCGGGAGCACCATCGCGTTGCAGCGGGTAGATGACGATCGCTTCGGCGGCGAGGTTGGCCGCCGGATATTTCTGGCGGGCCAGTCCCACCGCGCGTCCTTGAGCGGTGTCGTCCTGCTTCACCTTAAGGTGTTCGGCGTTGTGGAACTCGGCTCGCTTCTTGTCGCCGAGTTCTTCGTAAATCTGGTGCAGGTTGTAGTGGGCGGTGACGTTTTCCTTGTCGATGTTGAGTGTCTTCTCAAACGTCTTCGCAGCTTCTCGAAGCAATCGATCGCGTTCGGGATCGCCTTCCACTCGCACCCCTTTGGCTTGCTCGAACAACGTCAGGCCCAGTGAGTTGATCACGTCGTAGTCGCCGCTGAAGTCGAAGTTGCGGTCCGGTTCGCGATCATCGAGCACGCTGCGGAAATTGTTTTCCGCCTCTTTGAGCCGGCCTTGCTCGCGGTTGACGGTGCCGATCAGCCAGTTGAGCGTCCAGCGTGGCGCGGGAGGATCGTCCTTAGAAGTTCCATGCTTCGCGGCGCGATTGAGCGCCTCGACCGCTTCCTCCAATCGCCCTTCGCGGTGCAGCACACGCGCCAGATTCAACGGGCCGTCGTACCGGCCGAGCTTCTCGACTTCGTCAAACGCGGCGATTGACTGACGTAACTCAGCCTTTCCTTCGAGGAACAGCCCGATGCCGTAATCGTTCCAACGCTGCCACGGCGGAATGTCACGCTTTTGCTCCGCGATGTCGGCCGTGACACCTTCAATCGGAAGTGTGACCGAGTCACTGGCCAGCGTGGTGATCGGCAGATCGTTGAGGTACTTCTCGCCCGGCTGATGCGATTTGATCGGGTTGTCGCCCGGCTTCGCGGTGCGTGTGACGAAGTCCATGAATTGCTTGTCGAACTTGCGGTACTGCAATTTGACTTCCACCGTGATCGGCGCGGCGATGTCACCGGGAACCGCGAACTCATAGTGCGCGACCTGGCCGGCACCGGGGGGCACCTGATGGTTGTAGAGCGGCGTGAAGATGTCCTGTGGATTGCGCCGGTCGATGCGGTTGCCGTCCTTGTCGAGCATGAAGACGTTGATGAAGTGAGAATACGGATCGACCTCGCGCTCGGCGTCGAGTCCGCCGCTCTTGCCGATCACTTGGCCGCCCGAGGTCAGCGTGACCTCCAGCCAGACTTCATTGGAATCGACCGTTCCCTGCGTCAGGTGATGTCCAATCTTCAGCGTGCGGACGACCGCTTCGAGCAGATACTTCTCGCCTCGCTTGAGAGCCGGGAGGTTTGGCCGGATCGGCGCGTGTAATTGGCCATCGATGGTGCCTCCCTCCTTGACGCCGAAAATGTCCACGCGCGTGATCTCTTGCAGGAACTTCTGATGAGCCTCAATGACTTCCGGCTTCGCGTCACGCAGCCAGGCGAGGCCCGTGTTCGCGGCGGGGAAGAGATGGTTGTGGATGCTCAGCTTCTTGGCGTCGGCAAAGAGCTTGGCTCCGAAGTCGTTCGACTCCTTGAGCGGCATGTGACAGCCGGCGCAGTTCGAGATCGCTTTGGGCGGGAAGTAGAAACTGCGTGCTCCGTGGCCAGCTCCGCTGAGCCAGTACGAATCGAAATGGTTCTGGCCGCGCAGGAAATCCTTGTAGTGGTTCAGGGCATACGGCAAATGCACCTTGTGGCACGTCGAACAGAACTCGGAGGTCTTGTGCAGATCTTTCAGGAATGTCTTCTTGTGGAACGACGGCTTGGCTTTGACCAATTGCTGATTGATCCATTGCAACGCGGAGTTTTCGCTGAAGGCGAACGGGTAATGCGTCGGCTCTTCGATGGTGAAGTCGGCGTTGCCGCGCGTGCTGTTGACGTTCGTAATGGCATGACACGTCGTGCAAGTAATCCCCGCGTGCGCCGTCGGATGTTTCTGAAGATCGAACTTGGGATCGTCGAACGCGCCGCTGAAGAACGGCACGGGGTCGTGACAGCCGGCACACCAGCGCGACGCCTGCACGTTGCCGTCGCGTTTGAGACTGACTTCGCGCGTCTCGCGAATCGACGCCAGATAGGCCGGGTTGCTGAACGAGCTGAAGCGATGGGAACTCTCGGCCCATTGAGCGTGTGAGTCGGGATGACACTTCTGGCAATAGTCGTCCATCATCAGCGTCTTGGCCGGGATGAAGTTTCCCGACGCCGTTTTCGCGAGGCTGGGCTCAAAGTATTTCGCCCCTTCCTTCGGCCCGGCGACGTTCCACTTGCGCGGGTCTTGCGAGTGCATCATCACCATCCCGACGACGGCCACTCCGACGACAGCGAAGTAACTCACTCCCACTTTCCATTTGATGCGCGGGCCGCTGAGCCGATGCAGCCAATACAGCCAGCCGGCCAGGACCGGCGTGATGACGTGCAGCCAATACACGGTCGATCGCGCCAGAGGCAGCTTCAGCTCAAACCCGCTGATCCGCATCAGCAACAAGCCGCTGATCAGCACAATGATCGAGACGGCAAACAGGATATAGCCAACTCGAACCGCTCGGCGATTGCGGCGGTTCTTGGCATACAGCATGTGCAACGTGCCGAAGACGACAAGCGGCCCGATCAGCAACAGGCCGAGCACCAGGTGCCCCAGAAACATCAACTGATAGAAATAGTTTTGATACGTCTGCTGCTTGATCGCCTCCAGCGCGGTGATCGCCACGAGGTACAGCGAGTTTGCTCCCAGCAACGCCAGTAATCCGAAGACAACATACAGCAACTTGCGCAGTCCCGGCGTGACCGCTCGGACGTAAAGCTTTCCCGTCGGCACAGTCGGTAAGGTGACGCCGGGCAACGGGGAGTTCGGCGTCGACTCTGGTTGATTGGGCGATGAATCCATGTGTGGCCTCCACCGAATTTGTAGTGGCCACAGCCATGCGACGGAAAGACACGACTCTATCGACGGAGTAAAGACCATCGAGTCGATGATGTGTGTCGAACCGTGATCACTGAGTTTTCAGGCGTTCTACATCATCGACTCGCAGGGTGGAATTGAGATCGAGTAACCGTTGAAATGGAATCAACGGCGACTCAGGCGAGCGGCAGGGCGTCAGCCCTCCGAGTTTATCCGGCTGAGATCGCAACGTTTTTCAAGAGGCTGAGACTCGGAGGGCTGGCGCCCTGCCGCTCGCTAGTCAGTTCTTAAGGGAGATCTTCATGTCGAGTCTGTCCGGCCAAGTGGCCGTCGTCACGGGAGCGAATCAAGGAATCGGCAAAGGCATCGCGCGAGTGCTCGCCAAAGCTGGATGCCGTCTGGCGATCTGTGCTCGCAATGCCGCCAAGCTGACGGCGACCGCCGATGAACTGCGCGGCGAAGGAGCGGAAGTCCTCGCGGTCCCGGCCGACGTCTCGAAAGAAGCGGACGTCGTCGCGTTCTTCGCCGCCATCGACCGGCAGTACGGCCAAGTCGATGTGCTGATCAACAACGCCGGCGCGTTCGACGGCGGGCCGCTCGATGAACTGTCGATGGAAGCGTGGAACAACGTCATCGGAGCCTGTCTGACCGGCGCGTTCCTATGCAGCCGCGAAGCTTTCAAGCGCATGAAGCCACGACGCAGCGGACGCATCTTGAACATCGGCTCGATCTCGGCTCAGCGACCGCGCGCTGGAGGCGTGCCGTATGCGGCCGCGAAGTTTGGAACGACGGGGCTGACTCAAGCCGCCGCCATCGACGGACGTGATTTCGGCATCACCGTCAGTTGCCTACACCCCGGCAACGTCCAGGTGGAACGCCGCACCGACAGCGGACTCAAGAGCGACGACGAACCGATGATGAGCATCGAAACCATCGCCAACGCCGCTCTTGCGATGTTGTCGGTTCCGCCCGATGTGAACTTTCTCGAAGCGATCGTCCTGCCACGCAATCAGGATTACTTGGGGCGTGGATAACCAGCGGGGCTTCGTTCGATCTGTCGAGCGAGGTGAGCGTCGCCGCTGTTGGCCGGAGTGGAAGTGCTGTGATAGAGTTTACCCGTACCTCCTTAAGAGCCAAGAAGAGACCGATCATGCCGAGCCAAACAACCTATGCCAAAGCCCAGGCAAACCTCGCCGTTTTGTGCGACCAAGTCACGGCAGATCGTGACGTGGTCGTGATCAGTCGCCGAGGGGCGGATGATGTCGCGCTCGTCGCAGCATCTGAATTGTCCGGCCTGTTGGAGACGGCGCAC
>SXKJ01000369.1 GCA_005778115.1 Planctomyces sp.
CGCCGCGCCGCACTGAGCCTTCTGAAAAACAACCACTCCCAAAAACTCGGTGTCAAAAACAAACGCCTCAACGCCGCCTGGGACGACAACTACCTCCTGCAAGTCCTATTCAATTCGTGACTTCATGTGCGTTCGCCCTGAGCGAGTAGACGGTAATGAAATCTAAAACACCGCCTGGTTGGGCTAACCGAAATTGCACCAATGACTGAAATGCGTGCATGATCGTCAGCCACTTTGATCGTCGGAGTACAGCCGCGAGGAGCCCACGTTCGACATACGAGCGGTGCCAGCATGAATCCGGCCTCGTCGATGAATACAATGTGTGCGCCGCGCCTGCGGGCTAGGTCGGGTATACTCATCGGACACTCACGACATGGTTGGCAATCTAACAGAGCCGCGCGAGCGATCACGGGCTGACTGAAATGGATTCACCGCTCGCTTGGTGAATCAACGTCTCATTCCGGCTGTGGTTTGTCAATCGGCTGGAAGGCCCCGCTTGCGGCCTGGCAGAGTCGTGAACTCGATGTCGTGGTGATTCAGGTTGATCCACTGGATGCAGGCCAGTCGTGTGTGGCCGAAGAATCGCTGCAAGTGGTCTCGCATCCGCTGTTGGCCATCGGTCAGGGCCGTGAAGGCCAACGCGGTGTCATCGCACAGCAGACAGACTTCGTCGAATCCGAGTGATTGGTCGCCATCCAAGATGGGAATCTTTCGCAGGGCGACTTCGGGACCGCCCTGAAAGTGAATGATGGCCTCGCGATACAGGGCCACTTGCAGGAATGCGCCCCAGTCGGCGAGCAGCCTCGCGACCGTCTCTCGGAGCCATCGGCTCTGCTCATTGATTGGTCGGAAGTCGGCATCATGGATCGTAAACCGTCGGCGTTCCGCGAGGTTCAAAGTCGTGGACACAAACTGATGCTCGGCTCGCTCCGTTCGCAGATTCACCAGCAGACCGTTCGGCATTCCAGTCAACATCAAGTAATGCAGCGTCTGCGCAAAATGAGCCTTCGCGAGCAATTCGACTGTCTTGGCTTCGACCATCAAGCCGAGTGCGAATAGCAAATCCATGTAGTATCTCTTCTCAAATCCCTCGAAGCGAACGGTGCTCTGCATCTCTTGCCGCGCCGGCAGAATACCCGCCGCAGCGCAACGCAGCATGATTGCCCGCTTGTAGATGGACTCGTCCAGCAACCGCCCGAACTCGTTGTGAACGTCGAACGCGATCCCCAACACGCGATGGGCCAGCGAGTGGAATTCATCGCGATCGAAGATGCGGATTTCAGAGTCCACTTCGATGGGCATGGTGTACTCACTGAAGATTTGGCAGAACGATGGGAAGACAAATCAAAAAAAGTCTTCATCGTTCTGAAAAGTTCCAAGTTATTTATCCTGAAATAGACTGCTCTGCACCACTTCGTGCAGGAGCGATCGGAAGCCGTAATTCTTGTCCCGCACGCGGGCCACGATGGCTTCGATCTGTGGGCGATCAGTCTTGGTCGGTGCTCCGCCCGTGGAGTAGGTCAACAGCTTCGTGGCGAGCGATCGGGCGAGTTGGTCCTTGTCGCGCAGCAGCAACTGGCGGAACTCGTCGATGTTTTGGAACCGTTGGCCGTCTTCGGTCACGCTGGAAGGATCGACGCGCGGGCCGCGGTAGTAATTCATCTTGCGGCCGTCCAAGACCACTTCTTCGGCATCTCGCCGCCAGCCGGAGATGCGATACTTCTCCCGCCAGCCGCCGATGCAGTCGAAGCTTTCGAGGGCGAAACCCGGCGGGTCGATCTTCGAGTGGCAACCGGCACAGGCAACGTCGGTGCGGTGCTTGGCCAGTTGCTCGCGGATCGTCGTCGCGCCGCGAATGTCGGGGTCGATCGCTACGACATCCCCCGGTGGCGGCGTTCCCAGGATGCGGTCGAGCACCCACGCACCGCGCAAGACAGGCGAGGTCGTGGTGCCGTTGGCCGTGACCTTCATGACACTCGCCATCGCCAGGACGCCGCCACGATGACTGTCCGGCGGCAACGGCGTCTTGTGAAACTCCCAACCGGTCAGACCGGGGATGCCGTAATGTTTTCCGAGGCGGCCGTTGAGCATCGTGAAATCGGAGGCCACGAAGTTCGTCAGCGGCAGGTCGTGCTTGAGGACTTCGTCGAAGAAAAGTTCGGTCTCGCGGATCATCGACACTTTCAGCAGGTGATCGAATTCGGGATACACGAGGTGGCTGGGTTCGGTCGCATCGATGTCACGCAGGGCCAACCATTGGCCGACGAAGTTGGTTGTGAACTGTTCGGCCTTGGGATCTTTGAGCATTCGCTCGACCTGCCGATGAATTGGCGAGCCGGTCAGTGCGCCCTTCTCGGCAAGCTCAAAGAGTTCTTCGTCCGGCATTGTGCTCCAGAGGAAATACGACAGCCGATTCGCCAACGCGAAATCGTCGAGCTTGCCGGGTCGCTCGCGAAGGAACAGGAACTCGGGAGAGATCAGCACCCCTTTCAGAGCGGCTCGCATCGCCAACTCGTGCGTGTACCCACCTTCCATTTTGGACTTAACGATGGCCACGAACGGAGCGACGTCATCGGCGATCACGTTCCGGCGAAACGCTCGGCGTGTGAACTTCGTCAGAATGCGTTCGGCATCGGCGAGTGGTTCTTTGGAGACGACTTCCACGCGGTCTGAGAAGTTGTAGATCGGGAACTTTGTCTGCGGCATGTCGCCAAAGAGACGGCGATGACTTTCGGGAGGCCACGTCTCGTTGAGCGGGCCTTCGACCTCGACATACTGCACGGCGAGTCCAGGGCCGTTCCAGTATTCGCCGCCGACTTGATTGACGATGTTCGCGCCAGCCAAACCGTAGGGCAGCATGCGGATTGTGGTGCGCGGCTCCATGTAGCGGACGAACTCGAAGACCGTCGACTTATCGGGCGGAGCGTCGAAGTAGCTGATCAAGCCGTGCGTTCCGGTCAGGCGCGTGTCGCTGGTGGTCACTCGAAACGTGACCGGTTTGCCATCTCCCTGAATCGTGGATGCAGAGATGCGGAAGCGATAGTTGCCGGCGTCTGGCGGATAGAACGTCGAGATGCTGGCGTTGTGCCATTCGGACGAGCAGAAGCAGACGACTTCCCCATCATCGAGGAAGCGATACACGTCCTCGGTGGTGCCTCGAACCGGATGCCCGTCCTTGAGGCTGTACCGCTTGTCGATCCGCGGCGGCGGCTTGGGTCGGTTGGCGATGGCCATGTTCAAAGCGGTGTCGGCCGCTTCGAGATATTTTTCCATTAAGAAGCTCGACGTGTGATGCGCCGCGCCGGCATTGTCAAAACCGTTGGCCGAGCCATCCGCCGGCAACTGCTCTTTCAGGTTGATCTTGATCCCCAGCAGATCGTTGATCGTGTTCTCGTACTCGATCCGATTCAACCGGCGAAGGATCACACGTCCCTGGGTCGCCCGCGCGGTGGCATCCGCATCGGCCACGCGTGGGGCCAACCAATCGACCAGCGTCTGAACTTCCTTTGCCGGAGGACGCGGTTTCGATTTGGGGGGCATCTCTCCCGCACGCAGTCGTTCAACGACTGCAGTCCAATGCTTGCGAGTCGCCACATCCGCAAGGTCCAACTTCAAGTTGTCCAGCCGGAGATTCCCTTTGGACTTGTCTCCGCGATGACACTCCACGCAATGCTGAGTCAGCAGCGGCCGGAATTGATCCTCGAAGGACTTGGGATCATCCGCCTTACCGGTGGAGAGCGATGCGGTGACGATCGTCAGGCTCAGCAGCCTCACACCAACGCCGACCCACTTGCGAGACTTGGCCATAGCATCTCTCCGCTCGACGGACAGTGAAATCAACGAATCAGCCGCCGGGCGCTAGCCCCGGATTCCGCCGCGTCAACCGGACGCTAGCGCGCTCCGGCTCACCCGACAGACAAGCGGTACTCAAGCACTTGTCGGTTGATTGTCAGCTTTCGGACCGAGCACTACAAGCACCTTGAAATGAGGTTCGTCGTGGCCTTAACGGTTCTGTCCCAGAGTGATTCGGAGACACATCTCATGCGAGCAATCTCGGCGTTGATGTTCTTAGTGTTTTCCGTAAGTGGCGCCTTGGCTGCCGACGATTGGGGACAGTTGCAAGGGGATGCCTTGCGATCTGGGAATGCGCCGGCAGTGTCGGTGAAGACTCCAGTGGGCTTGGTTGCCGCGATTCCGCTGACGGATGGGATCTTTGCGTCGCCGGTCGTCAGCGACGGCCAAGTGTTTGTCATCGACGGATCGGGCGTCGTGTTCGCACTGGATGCGAAGACGCTCAAAGTGCAGTGGAAGTTCGCGTCGCGCGGTGGCGCGGGGAACTGCAATAACGTGGCGGCTCCGGCGGTCGTCGGGAAGTATCTGCACGTCGGCACGGCGGCTGGCTTTTACTATGTGCTCGATCGAGCGACGGGGGCCGTTGTTCGTGAGATCGACTGCCACGAACCGATCCTCTCTTCGCCCGCCGCCGGAGCGGGTCGCGTTTACTTCGCGACGCTCGGCGCGCAGGTCTATGCGGTGGAACCCAACGGGACCTTCGCCTGGACTTGGGACTTCGTGAAAGAGGTCGTGAAGTTCGATGGCAATCGTTGGAGCGGTGAGGAATGGCTGGCTCAACGCAAAGATCGCGTGACGTGGCGTGATCACTTTGTGTGCTCGCGCGACGTATGTCTGGTCGGCAAGACGGTCGTGATTCCGGCGGGTGGGCGAACGGTGTTCCTCGATGATGCGGGCGATCATCCGCAACTTCGGGTGATCGGTCAGATCCCGGCTTACGATGGGTCCGAGTTCCCCGCGACGTTCGGTCAAAGCGCCGATGCGGCGGGCAACGTGTATGTCCAATGGCACCGCCGCGACAACGCGGGGCGCGTCGAGATTCTGAAGCTCAACAAGGATGCGATCGAAACCGATTTCGTGAAGGGGACTCAAACCGCGATCCACTTGCCCGGCTTGCTGAGCTTCGCGTCGGTGAGTGTTCGCGGCAGCGATGTGTATCGAGTGAAGCCTGAAGAGGGACTCGGCCTGTGCCGACACAAAGCGGGCGAAGAGAAGCCAGAGGTGCTCTGCCCGGCGGCTTCGATTTGTCCGCCGGTGCTGACTCGCGATCACGTGATCTACGGCGGGCTGGATGGGAAGCTGTACGTCGTGCCGCTGACCAGCGGCGAAACGTTTTCGTTCGCGACGGCGTTTGGCGCACCGATCACGGCTCCGGTGGCGGTCGCCGATGGGCGGATCTATGTCGGAAGCGAAGACGGTTATCTCTACGTGCTCGGTCCCGACGGAAAGGCATCGCTACCGAAGCAGGATTTAGAAGTGTGGAAGGTTCGCAGTCCGATCACGGGCAAGTTCGCCGATGCGAAGTTCGATTGGTACACGAACTACGGCGACTTCGGCGGCACAAACTCGAACGCGCAGGGATTAAAGCCACCGCTGCGAATGCGCTGGGCGAGACGCCTCGAAGGGACCGTCAAGCATCTGCCAGTCTGCGGCGGAGGCCGGCTGTACTCGCACACGGCCGAAGGGCAGATCATTGCGGTGGAACAAGACACCGGCCGACTGCTTTGGCGACGGCATTGGCCCGACGTCTATTTGTCATTCACTTCGCCGCTGTATGTGAATGGCAAATTGCTGATCCCGCAGGCGGGCATCAAACGCTCGCTGATGCGCTGCCTCGATGCGGCCACCGGGAAGTTGCTGTGGGAGGCTCCATTCACCGGCTCACCCAGTTGGAGCCGTCAGTTCCCGCCGCTGGTGCATGGCAATGTCGCGATCTATGCGTCGGGCTCCGGCAGTTACGCTCCGCAAGGGACCGAGAAGCCCTTCACGTTCAAGGGGACGCCCGAAGCGGCTCGCGACAATGAAGAGGTCATGAGTTGGATTTACTCGAACGACAATCCCTACTACCCGAAAGACAATCACCCGCTGCTTTGGGCCTGGGACTTGGACACCGGTAAGCTGGTCTGGGGAAAAGACTTTTCCGAGTACGGCCGAGGCGGCAACGACTGCGGCATCTGCTTGCTGGATGGAAAACTTTTCTACTCAACGTTCTTCGGCTTCGCCGCGAGTCAGCGAGTTCGTCGCGGCCTGCCGCCGGAGAACAACGGCTTGACCGCCTGCATGGACCCGGCGACCGGCAAGGTGAACTGGCTCACGACGAAGTACTACGTCACCGCCAAATGCACGTTGAGCGCCCGCGACGGTCGCATCTACATCGGCGGCTACAACCCAGCCGTCGAGACCACGAAGGATCGCTTCGTCTGGTGCCTGGACGCGAAAGACGGCTCACTGATCTGGAAGTCCGAAGCCGTGACTTCCGCGCTAAACGTCGTCAGCGTGGGAGAACACTTCATCTTCTCGAACGCCCTGCGAGGCCGCGGCAACGTCTTTGATCGTGAGACCGGCAAAGTCGTCGGTGGTGTCGGCCACAACTACGCCTGCTGCCGCTTCACATTGTCCGAGCCTTACATCCTCGGCGCGAACATGGACATGATCGACCTGTCGCAAGACAGCAAACTGGTCTCAACCGGCCCCGCGATTGATTCCCGCGAGTGCTTAGGCGCAGTCGTCTCCAACGGCCGCATCTTTTACATGTCGCAGGCCAGCGGCTTTGTGGTCTCGCAGACCTACGGAGAGATGTCGAAAACTCTGCCCGCGATTTGGGAGCGGCCGTAGCCGACGCTGTATCCCCAATTCGTGATTTCCACTCACGAGCAAATTGCAGGGCGCGTTGATGGATTTACGCTCCGCGTAACTCCAGCGTCCACGGCCGAGCGAAGGTGGATGAAACGCGGAACCGCAAGTTCAAGTTTTGCCATCGAGAGTTGCTACTTGTCAAAGTCGTCCGGTTCAACGTCCGGGACTTCGGACAGAGCGGCGAGGTATTGTTCGCGATTGGCCTTGGCCGCTCGCTCGGTCAAGTAGTCTTGCGTCATCAGGGCCGCCATCTTTTCGGCGACCGACGTCGAGACGAATTGATCAATGGAAATGCCTTCGCGCTCTGCCACGGACTGCAAATTCTTGTGAAGCGATTCGGGCAAACGAACGACCAGAGTGCTCATGGCAGGCTTCCAATCAGCTTCAGGAACTCGGCGGGGGTCACGGCCTGCAAGCCGAACTTTTCGATCCCTGCAAAGTCGCGTGAGTTATAGGTCACAATGAATTGGCAACCGGCTTTGACGGCCAGTTCCAGCAGCATGTCGTCGTCGGCATCAGGCAGGTAAGGACGCCACAGGAAAAAGATTTCGTGGTGCGTCGCCGTTGCGCAATGGTAGTTGATCACAGTCTGCACAGCCGACTCCGAAATCCCCAATCTCTCCCGTTCTCGCAACAATATCTCTTCGTATTCCAACACCAAGGGCACAGAGAGGTGAATGTCGAAGGCTCCCGTTCCGACAAGCGACAGCAATTCGAATGCCCGGCCACGTTTCGATCGCAGACCAGCAACCAGCACATTGGTGTCGATGACGATTTGTGGAGTCGGTATGAAGCCACGATAGAATCGTCAGTGAATTGAATCAACGCCTCCTACGGCTTCCATTCGCGAGCGAATTGCAGGGCGCGTTGGCGGACGGGTTCGCTGCTCGTCTGGTCGCCCGCGATGGCGGCGAACCATGCGGACTGGGGTTGGCCCTGGTCACGCACGAAGTGATTCAGACTCAGTGCCTCACGCTCCGCATGCAACTCTGGCGTCCACGGCCGCGCGTCCTCATCCCACACGTAATCGTTCACGAGCACGGCAGCAGTGACGGAATTGGCTGTTGTTTGAAATGAGCTTGAACGGCGGTGACCAGGTAGTCGTAGATCGAACGGTTTTGGAGGCGGCAGGTTTCCGAGACGGTGAGGATGCGTTCGAGGA
>SXKJ01000370.1 GCA_005778115.1 Planctomyces sp.
CCCACAATCGACATCACGGAGATAGGAAAGGTTCGTCGCGTCGGCCTGCGACTTCGGCCCGTCGATGCGCTCGATGGAAGTAGCAATCGTTTTGTTCATGCAATTGTCCTCTGTGGTACTGATTTGGCAGTGGTACATTCCGGCAACTTCTGACAGTTGAATTCGGACGAATACGCGAGGCTGATGCCAGCAAATGCCACCGAAAAGCAAATAATTGGTGTTTCGTTTTAAGCGTCGGCTTCAGGAGCCTATGTCTGATCGTCGAACGATCCATGCGAGGCAGAAGTTGTGAAGGCGTCCTCAGTCATGTACCAGAAGATGTATCGCACATGTCGAGGTCGGTTGCGCTCAGCGAATGCGTGGAGTGGTTCAGGGACTACGATCCGACCGGCCCTGTGAAGGGGTTCCCAAGGCCGCACGGTCCCCAATTCGCTGCACGTCACGCGGCCCTGCTTGATCAGGTGGAGCATGGCTACGACGCCGCGCTCTCGGTCCTGCTCGCAGGGCTTGGACTCAGTGAGACCGCGGATTGAAGATTTGCAGGCTGAACAACTCTGTTAGCCGAGCCGGCGTCTGTCAGTAGCTCCACGAATCATGTGCCAGTGGGGCGGCGTTTAGTTCTTGGCGGCGCGATCGCCAAGCGGGTAAGTGCTCGTCCATGATCCCGACGAAGCGGTCGTTGTGGTGTCGTTCGAGTAAGTGGACCATCTCGTGGACGACGATGTACTCCAGACACTTCACCGGCTTCTTGGCGAGCTCCAGGTTGAGCCAGATTCTTCGAGCGGTGATGTTGCAGGTGCCCCATTTGGTTTTCATACGTTTGATGCCCCAGTCGGCGACGTCAACGCCCAGGACCGGCTGCCACTTCTCGATCAGGGATGGAATCAGGGCCTTCAAGCGATCGCGATACCAGCCCTGCAAAACCCGCTCGCGTTGTTCGGCGTTGGTGTCCGGCCTGACGTGCAGTTCCATGATCGAGTTGTTGCGGATCGCGACCTTGCCTGCGCCGTCGTGTTTGATGACCCGCAACCGATACCGCTTGCCGAGGTAGTAGTGGCTCTCGCCGCTGACCATTTCGCGTTGGGACTGGCGAGGTTGTTGGTCGAACTTGGCTTGCTGGCGTTTGATCCAACTCAGCTTGCCGATCACTGCCAGGCGGACGGCGTCGTCGTTCACGGTGAGAGGTACGGCGACGCGGACCCGTCCGGCAGGAGGGTACACGGCCAAGTGCAGGTTCTTGATGTCCTTGCGAACGACATCGACCGCCATGCCGCTGATCGAGAGTTGGCGAGTCCTAGTACTCATGCTGATTTTTCACCAATTCCAAGATCTGATCGACATGACCGTCGTCGTCGCCAAGCACTGCCTTGATCGCTAGGCGGACCCGTTTGACCTTGAAGGAGTTGTCTCGCCAATCCGCTTGTCGGCTGTCACGGACGGCCTGATCGACGTTCAGGGCCAACGCTTCGTCCTTGCCGAGATTGTCGAACAAGGCTCGCTTGCCGGGCGTACTCAATGACTTGGGATAAGCGCCACTGGATGACGGGTTCTTGGCTTGCCTCGTCAATTCCACGATCTTGTCCAGGTACTGCTGATAGCTCAGGGCGTCCTGCTTGCGTTGCTCGATTAGGGCGTCGAGCAGTTCCGACATCTTTTCGTAATACTTCGGGTTGATCGGGTGCTCGTCGATGATGAGCTTGCGGACGTTGTTCTCGATGGTCTCGGCGACAGCTTCCTTGCTTTCACGAATTCCCTTGGGCAGGGCCTGCAAGGCATCCGGCCCCCGTTCGACGATCAGTTCCACGAGCGACATGTCATCGAAGTCGGAGACCTTTTCGCTTTCCTCGGCCCTGATGTATGTGTCGATGAGGTGCCGCATCGCCGGCTCGTAGGATTTCAAGTCGATGGCGTCGCCGCTGTGCTGCTTCACTTCGTCACGGACGTTTTCGTAGTGCGTGACTTCCGCCTTGATGGCGGCGATCTGCTGGTCCGTGTAACCAGCTTCGGGCAGATCGTTGGCGATGTTGGCATACGCACGGACCAGGGCCGCGACGTGCTTGTAGAGGGCCAGTCGCTTCTGTTCGTTCTCTTTGAGTTGCTCGGTGTTGCGGTGGTCCTTGGATGAGAAGTAGCGGAAGAACGCCAGTTGGTCCTTCGGCGGTTCGACCGGTTCACACAGGGCTCGGACCGCTTCGAGAGTCTCTTCCAACCGCTCCGTGGCCTTCTCCAGACGATCTTCGAGCAACCCGGCGACGTCGTCCTTGTCGAAGGCGTCGAACTCGCCAGACGTGTAATCCTTCACGGCCCCTTCGAGACTCTGGAACAAGTCCTTGTAGTCGATGATGTAGCCGTATTCTTTGTCGTCGCCGTCGAGCCGGTTCACGCGACAGATCGCTTGGAACAGGCCGTGGTCGTGCATCTGTTTGTCGATGTAGAGAAACGTCGCGGACGGCGCATCGAAGCCGGTCAGGAGCTTGTCCACGACGATCAGGAGCTTCATCTGCCCCGGCTCTTTGATGAACTTCTCTTTGACTGCCTTCTCGAAGTCCTCGACCCGGTTCATGGCTTTGTCTTCGGGTTCGTTGAACCAGTCGGCCAGCATCTTGCGGTAGATGTCGTACTTCCGGAGCTTCTCGGTCAGTCCTTCGCCGGTTTCTTCCCCTTTGATGTCGGCGGGCGACGGTTTGTACGAGGTCACGATCGCGCACTTGCCCTTGAGATCCGTCTTGTCGAACAGTTCGTAGAACTTGCACGCCTGATAAACGCTGGCCGAGACCAGCATCGCGGTCCCGTGGCCGCTCTTCAGGCGGTCGCGAGTTTCCATGTCCATCAGGATGTCGGCGACGATCTTCTCCAGCCGGTCCTGACAACTCAGCACCTTCTGCATCGTGCCCCAGCGTTGTTTGAGCTGTGCCTTGGCCAGATCGGTCAGCCCCTTGGTCTTGGCCTCGAACCACTGGTCGATCTTGGCTTGAGACGTGATGTTCTGGTCGATGTCCCGCGCCTCGTAGCGCAGGTCGAGTACCACGCCGTCCTTGACCGCTTCGGTGAACTTGTAGGTGTGGATGTAGCGGCCGAAGATTTCGATGCTCTTCTGTTTGTCCTTCTTCAGCAGGGGCGTGCCGGTGAAGCCGATGAACATGGCATTGGGCAGGATCGACTTCATGGCGTCGTGCAGGGCTCCGGACTGCGTGCGATGGCACTCGTCCACAAAGACGTACACGTCGCCCTTGGCCCGGAAGTCGGCGGGCAGGGCACGTTGCAGTTCCTGGATGAAGCTGGGGATGTCTCCCACCTCTTCGTCATCTTCCTTGCCGCCGAATTTGTGGATCAGCGAGCAGATCAGCCAGGGGGTCGTCGCATTGAGCGTGGCGATCAGGTCGGCTCCACTTTTTGTCCGGTAGATGCTCTCATTGACCCCTGAGAAGACGGTTTCGATTTGCTGATCCAGCTCGGTGCGGTCGGTGACGATGAGCACTCTCGCATTCGTGACGTTCTCACGAATCCACTTGGTCAGCCAGACCATCGTCAGGCTTTTGCCAGAGCCCTGTGTGTGCCAGATGATCCCGCCTTCGCGGCGGCGGACGTGATCCTGAGCCGCACGCACGCCGAAGTATTGATTCTGGCGACAGAGTTTTTTCGTTCCGGCATCGAAGACCGTGAAGTCGTGGATCAGTTCCAGAAAGCGGGCCTTGGCACAGACCTGAATCAGGTGCCGGTCGAGCAGATTCTCGACGTCGCTGTCTTCCTTCCAGGTCAGGTAATACTTCTCTTTCGTCTCGATCGAGCCATACCGCATCCCCTCACTGTCGCTGCCCGCCATGATGAGCTGCATGGTTGAGAAGAACGGTTCAATGAACTCCTTCTTCTGATTGTCGAGGTTCTGGCGAATCCCTGCGGCCATCGACACCGTTGAGCGTTTCAGTTCCAGCACGCCCAGCGCGATGCCGTTCACATAGAGCACGACGTCCGGGCGTTTGTCGTGGGCCTTGGCGTTGGCCGCGAGCACCGTGACCTCTTCAGCGATCGCGAAGTCATTCTTCTCAGGGTTCGTCCAGTCGATGAGCATGACAGTTTGCGTGTTCTCGCCAACATCGGGCTTCACCTTCACGCCGTAGCGGAGCAGCTCATAGACCTCTTTGTTTCGGTCGTACAGATGCTTGCTGGTGTCACCAGCCGCTTTCTGGAAGAGGTACAAGGCCCTGCTGATGAGATTGTCGTCGTAGCCCCGTCGCTTGAGATAAGCCCGCAGCAGTTCCGTCTCGACGTTGGAGTTTCCCTCCCGGTCGATCCAGTTGCCGAGGTACTCATAGCCCAGCGTGTCACGGAACAGCTTGACCACGCGCTGCTGGGTCTTGCGTTCGATCTGCCCGACGGCGCTCATGGGTCTCGTTCTCCTTCCAGTAACTGGCGTTGCAGCATGGAGAAGGGCATCAAGTTCGATTGTCACGTTAGGAAGGATGGCAATCTCGGCGAACATAACGTCAGGAACCACGATCGCCACTCTACGACAATGGTTTCGGCGATGCGACAACCAACCGTTTTGGAGAGTCATTCAAGCCAGGGGCTCCCACATTGCCGACATATCGGTGGACCGGTAGCATTGAAAACGTCGTTCTCAGAGGGGTCGTGCGATGGATGTTTACGAAAAAAGTGAAAGGCTGATTGAGGCTGCCAGCGCAGTCTTGAACGCTGCGCCCAGCCATCGCCTCAACGCGGTCGTGTTGAACAAGACGCTGTTCTATCTCGACCTTGCGGCACTGCGAGACCGTGCCGAGACGATTACGGGGAACACCTTCATCGGCATTCAACAGGGGCCGGTGGTTGCCAAGTACCCTCAGCGGTTGATCGGCCAGTTGGAGTCACGCGGGATCGCGAAACAAATCAGCGAGTGGGACGGCTCCAGGCCAATCTTCCTGGAGGCAAGCCCTCAACATTTTCAGTTCCTCGATTCCGAGGCGATGGCTCTGGTCTCAGTGGTGACTTCCTTTTTCGCAGACTCGACTTCCCGCTGGGCTTCGGATTACTCGCACGAGAATCCTGGTTGGCAATTGGCCTGGAACGAATACCGGCGGACCGGCAGACCGTGTGCGATCAACATGCGAGTGGCGCTGCAACAGATCATTGAAGATGATCCGTGGATGGATTTGCCGCTGCTGAACGATGATGAGATTCTCGCCGCTGCGGATGCTGGAGTCGGAGTCGATTGGTGATGCACTACGCGCCCGGCGATGGAAAGTGGCAGCTTGGTGAGAAGGCCACGCTCCTGAATGAGCTGCGGCAGAAGATGACTCCCGAGGACTACGAGCAGGATAAGCAGGCATTGAAGGAGTTCCTCTGCGGCTACTTTTCGTCGGGAGATTGTCGCAACTCCCAAGGCAATTCGATTTGCCCGGTGAAAGCGTCGCCGAGCGGCGGCAAGGTTCTGAAAGTGCGATGGGCCTATCCGGGCTGTGGAAAGAGCGGCAGTCTGCGTTTGGTCGTCGTGGCGTACTGCGACGAAAAGCGAGTCGTGATCGCGCAGGCGTTTGATCGGCGGGAAGACCCGACGGACGACGATATTCGGGATGCCGTCAGCGATCTGTGAAATGGAGAGTTGATAATTGAAAGTTGATAGCGGGAGGATGGCTACGATCGGTTGGCTTTGGTCGTTTTGATGATTGAGGTCAGGAGTTTGAGGAGTTCGGTGAGGTCTGTCTTGATGGAGTCGTGGCCTTTGTCGTCGAGGTAGCTGGATTGGTGGAGTAGGTCGATCCAGTATTCGGATTCGTGAGCTTCCTTCAAAGCGATCGCCATTTTGTGAATGAAGTCCGCGGTGCTTTCACCCTGCTCCGCTTCTCGCACCAACGCCCCAATCGCTGTTCCCGACCGCAGCAACTGCTTGGACAGCACAAACTCCCGCTTCGTCTCCACCAAGTATTGATAAAGCTTCACCACCCGAAGCGCAAACGCAAACGACTTCTCCCGCACCACAGGCTTCGCCATATCAACTCTCCACTATCAACTCTCAACTAACCTCGTCCTTCCGGTGAGGAGTTCCTGCATCATCCCCTGTTTGAGCAGGCGGGCCTTGTCCCGTTTCTGTTCCAGCGCGGCCAGCTCTGCGTCCATGTCCGAGAGCACCTCGGCGATCGCCGTTTGCTCGGCGAGGGTTGGTGGGACAGGGATCACAAAGCTGCGGATATCGTGTGCGCTGATGTGTGGGATTGCCGTGACGGTCTTAACCGAATCGCAGTACTTCACGAACCAATCGCTGCCAACAAACGCCGTCAAATACCCGATGTCGAGCCGCGTCGACCGAATGCGTGCGACACGTTGCAAGAGGACTGCGGGCACATCTTCCGACTTCAGGCGTGCGAAACTGCGACCAACAAGCGAACCATCCATCGCAATCACGAGGTCGCCGTCGCGGAGTTCGTAGCGAACAATATCTGGCGTCATCGCTGGCCAGCACTGGGTCAAATCGTCCGACCAATCGGTCTGGCCACGTTTCACGTTTGAACCACGAAGCAACCGAATGCCCGACGTGGTGTAGCCGCTACTCCCAAAGGGAAAGCCGGTGAGAAGGTCGATGTCATTTCCAATCGCTTTTGCTTCCCAGTCCTCCGGGATCAAGCCGACGTCGGTCTGCTGGAATCGCGGGTTGGCGGGGGCGAAGCCCGGCAGGCGTTGGTGGCC
>SXKJ01000371.1 GCA_005778115.1 Planctomyces sp.
GTCATCAAGTAGAGCGCTTGTAGTGACCCCATTGATGGGGTCGAACTTGCGATCCTGACCCGATGAATCGGGTCACTACGAGCGCGGGCTATTGCAGCCGAGCTTTGCCGAAGTCTTCGGCTTGCACTTGGGCCTCGAAGTCGATGTTGCGGTAGGCGTAGAGTTCCAGCAGTGTCGTTTGGTCGAGTTTCTTCGGGTCCGCGCCAGGGATCTTCTCTGGCCAGCCGTAGCAGCGGACGCAGATCGGCAGCTTGGTTTGCGTGTCGATGTAGATCATCGACTTGCGGTACTCCTTCTTTTCGTCGGGAGCAAATTCGGGCTTGTCGTACTCGATCACGAAGCATTGGCAGTCGCGGTTGTCGAGTTTCTGGTGTTCGAGCAACTTCGCGGTGACTCCCGATGCCGCCTTGAGATCGGTCTGGCGGTGCTGCCGCGTGATTTTGGTCAGCTCCAGCAGTCCGGCTTTGGTCACGGGATAGCGTGAGTGCTTCATCGCCAAGGCACCGGTCGGATTGAGCGAGATGACTCCCAGCCGAGCCTCAATGCCGGTCAACATGCGGACCAGCATGTCACCGTCGTTCTCCCCTTCGGCGTAGATGACTCGCTGGCCGGCGCTCTTCCCGCCTTCCCATTTCATGAAGATTTTCATGGGCTGGTGGAACAGGCGAATCTGGATGATTTGCAGCTCGGTCAGCGAGTCGCCGATCCGTTCTTGTTTGACGAAGGTGGCCGCGTAGGCGGGGACCTTTTCGAGCTTGGTCTGAGCTTCCGCAAGGACTCGGTCACTTTCCGTCAGAGCCTCTTTGCCGGTCAGCGTGGGAGTGTCGTTGGAACCGGCGGTCTTGTTTTCCGCGACGGTCGTCGTGCTGCTGGCTGCATCGACGCCGAAGTCCTGGCCAAGCCCGGCGATCGTCTGCTGGCTATTGGGGGAGACCGGATCGGTCCCGGCGGTCGTCGGCTGAGCGTGGAAGTACAAGAAGCCCAGCGCCGTGGCGACAACGAGTGATCCCAGCGCGTTGTGGCGGTGCGGCGAGTGCCGCATCCGGCGAGCGACGTGCGGAAGTTTGCGAACAGGTTTGGTCAGCCAATGAGACCGGCTGAAGAGCGAAGACAGGCTTTTCATGCGACGAACGGCCTTGCGTTCCGGGCGAACCGGTGCGGAGCGAAGACCTCAGTCCTCTGAGGTCGCCGAACCGACGAGACACCGCAGTGTGCGAGAGAGACGTGATGAATCCCAGAAACCCGCAGAGTCCGTCCGCGCGGGGCGCAGTTAGAACCTAGATCGGCGCATCGCCTGCGTTGCGGTGACGAGAATTACCGCCGTCGCGTGATCCGTCGCGACAATCCTGCCGCGGATGTTGAGACGATTCGGCGTCCCATGATCGGTCCCCGCCGCCTGCGGGACCGGTGTGATCGTGAGAGTTTCTCTTTGGTGCGGAAGCGTCTCGCATCCCACGCACAGCCAGCAATCTCTGCCGGTCATTCTGCGAGCTGCGACGAACGCGACAAGAGGCCATTTGCAAAGCGCCTGCGAATCGGCAGCGATTACTTCGGCTTGTCCGTTTTATCCGACGGCTTAGCCGGCTTGTCTGCCGGCTTCTCATCGAATTCCGGCACCAGTTCCAGCAAGACTTCGGTGTCTCGTGGTGGGATGCGATCGCCCCAGGCTTCCCACATCAAGTTAGTCTCCCCTTCGGAAGAACTCTTCACCGCCAGGTCGAGCATGGCAGACGGGAAGTTCGCGACGCAGATCACATCGCCCCCTTCCGCCAGATACGATTTCGTGCCGTTGGCCTCATCGACGTAGAAGCCGCTGCCTGCGAAGACCCACGGGGAATCGAGCTGTCGTGGCTGCGTCAGGTCGAAGAACTTCTTGATCGCCTTGCGGTACTTCTCGTCCTTGGACATCGCCAGGAACGAGTCCCGCTGCTTCTCGGACATGTGGCCGAACCAGTACAGCTCTTTGTTCTTCTCGTCCCACTTCAGTTCCGATTCCTCTTTCAGGTTGAGCCCCACCGGCTTGTCATCGAACAGCTCCACAAAGAATCGCTTCGACGAATTGCGGACCCACTTCTCAGCCGGCTCACGAAGCGGCTTGCCCTCCTTGTCGGTCCACTGGCAGAAAATGCGGATGCGCGTCCCCCTGGCTGGCGAATACTCCGGCTGAAACTTCACCGGTGCCCCCGGCTTCGCCCCCAAAGCGAGCAGGCCCGTGTGAACAACATACGCTTCGGAATCGAGCGACAGGATCGACTCGTGCTCTTTGGTCTGCTTCAGGCAGCAGAACATTTCGAGCACCCCCTCACGCAGACAGACTTTGGTCTTCAACAGCAGCCGCTTGCCGTCCACGTCGAGCAACACCGTCCCCTGTTTGTTGAGCGGCACCGGTTCCTTTGACTTCCTCCCGTCTTTGGCGGACTCCTGCGCCGATGATTCGTGGTCGGCGAGCAGTGCCACGCCGGAGACGGCAGCCAGAGTGCTCAAGAATTCGCGTCGTGCGAAAACGGGATCGGTAGTTTCAGGCATGATTTGTTCCTTGCACCATATCGTTCCGTAGACCGGACGCCTACGTCCGGTCGCCGAGTATAGCCGCGGAAAAGGCGGCGAACGTAAAAGTCACTCGGTCAATCTTCCGACAACGTTGGTCAAAGGCTCGCCAGACTCTTAGCGATTGGCGGGTGGCTGGCTGGCGAGTTGGATGAGCGCCTCGCGGACGCGCGCGATCTGCTCGGCGTTGACGGTCAGGTAGCGTTGCCCGCCTTGTTCGGCGACGTCGAACTGCGTGACGTCTTGAGCATCAACGCAAATGCGGCCGGCGGGGGACAGGCCGAAGTAGCCGTGGTCCGGGCGGACGGCGTAGAGGACGGCGGTCAAATCCCAGGTTTCGCGGTCATAAGGCATCTTCTGGTACAGCTCGTAAGCCTGCTTGAGCGGGTGATGCTTCACGTAGCCGAAGTCTCGCTGGATGCTGGAGGCCGGATACTTGATCGCGACGCCGATCTCGAACCCGCTGGTGACGAGCGGCGTCGGCCACTCGGTGAAGACTCGCTGAGCAGACGGAGAGTCGATCCAGACGTTGTATTCTTTCACCCGATTCTTCTCGCTGAACATGCCGGCCATCATCGACAGCAGTCGCACTTTGCGAATGACCAGTTCTTTGCCAGTCAGCGGCGAGTGCTGATCGGCCGGTGAGTCCAACAGCCGCAGGATGTTGGTCGAGAAGCCCACGACGACCAGCACCGCCGAGCGATCCGGTTGAGCAGCTAGAGTCTGCCGCAGCAAACCGACCGCCTCCGGTGCGTCTTTGCCGCTCTTGAGTTTGTGTGGGTATAGCGGCTGACCGTTGTAGGTGGCTCGAACCGTGTCAGTCAGATAGCGGCTGTCTTCTGGCGTCTTGCCTTTGCGGACGACTCCCAGCGGAATGTTGCCTCGACCGTAAAACGTGTTGACTACATCGACGAACGGAGCGGCGAGCTCGTTGTCTTTGCTCAGCGTGACGGCCAGCAACTCGCATTCACCGCGACTCTGCAAAGCGTGTATGACCCCCAGCGCGAGAGCGTCGTCGATGTCGTTGCCCATGTCGGTGTCAAAAATCAGCTTGACCGGACGAGCGGGCGTTTCATCGGCCCAAACTGGCACGAGGGTGAAGGACACGATCGCGAGCAACAAAGTCACGAGACGTCGAACGAGAGATTGAGCGGGCATGTGGAAACTCCTGAGCCGTGGTTGCCAAGGCGAGGCATTTCAACAAGTGCCGGCGCAACAAAAAACCCCCACCGCCCGAAGGCAGTGAGGGTTGGGAGAGAGAGTCCCACTGATTGTTGTCGGTCCGCCGTTGAGAGCGTTCGGCGGCATCAAGAGAAAAGGAGCATCGAGGTTGACGAGAGTTGATTAGAAATCTTCGTCGATGGCTGGTGTGCCGACGATGTCAAATTGGCTGTCGCACAAGTCGCGGTCATCGAAGAAGCGTGACCCAGACAGGCAGGACTTCGAGGTCTTGAGACCGGCGTAGGTTTAGCTCTGGTTCATGGCACCGATGGCGGCGGCGACGTCTTCGAGTTCTTCGCTGACCGCTTGGCGGACTTCAGAGAGTGCCACCACTAGGCCGAGAACCACGATGGTCGCGACCAGGATCAATTCGGCGGAAACCACAAAACCATTTTCGTCGTTGAACAAATTCTTCATGATTCTCTCTCCCCTTAGATTGAAGTAGTTAGTGACGCCGTGTGTTTGGTTTGTTGTTGTTGTTGTTGTTTGGCGTCGTTGACGAGAGAGGTGTTAAGCGATCTGAATGCCAAACAAACTTTACACATCGAAAACTTGACGCTCGCGTTAATGAAACGAAGCGCAAGTCGTTGGCAATTCGCCGGAAAAGAATGTCCAAAGAATTCTGCAACTTTGTGGCGGCGTCAGAGTTTGCTTCCGAGGCTCACGTTGCCGAGAAACAACGTCATCCTGGTCATCTCGCTGCAAGTCGTTGGTAAGACTCGGCGCACCGTTCATCGGCAACATCGTGGCGAATCGGCATCATCCGGCTTTGCGCAGCGGTGTGGCTCGCTACGATGCCCCGCCGTTTCTCGGAATCTTTATTGCGAGCCTCTCATGGACACCGACTCCGCCGCGGATCACATCTTCCATTCTCAGTCCGCATCACAGGCTTTGCTGAAAGCCATGCGAGAACTGGCTGAAGCCAGCGAGCGATCGCTGAAAGACCTCGAAGGGATCACGCTGGGAGCGGCGTTCGATCTGGCCGTCGAAACGCATGGCGACGAACTGCCGCAGTTCTGGGTGATCTGGAACGACTGGAACATCTCCCTGGACGAACCGCCCGCCGAGATGGGTGACCTGTGACTTCTGATCGGTCGCTTGCGAGTGCGTCCTTTCGGCGAGCGGGGCGGCGTCAGCCCCCCGGTCCGGCGACGACTCCACCGGGGTGCTGACGCCGCCCCGCTCGCCTGTTTCAGACGGAGTCGTGCGAAATCAGTCTCATGAAACTGGCGGCGACCTCGGCTGCGGACTCATCGCCAGTGATCGACAGCGGTCGGCATTCTTCGAGATTCCGAAACCAGGTGTGCTGCCGTTTCGCGAACTGACGCGTTCGCGTTTGAATCAACTCAATGGTTTCCGCCAGCGATCGCGAGCCGCGCAAGTGTTCGATCAGGTCTTGGTAACCTAGCGCGTGCTGTGCGGTCTGACTCAGCGGTT
Source organism: Planctomyces sp. (assembly GCA_005778115.1). Classification (GTDB taxonomy): domain Bacteria; phylum Planctomycetota; class Planctomycetia; order Planctomycetales; family Planctomycetaceae; genus SXKJ01. The sequence goes on from SXKJ01000371.1 coordinate 5,206, forward strand.
GCGGTTCCGCGAGCAGCGACCGAACTTCGTCGAGCCAGCCGGCCGCAAGCATTTTCTCGACACGCGCGTTGATCCGCGCATAGAGCCATGCACGCGGCGGCGAGAGCCAAACAACATTCTTCGGCCGTTCTTCGGGGGCGAGCGGTTCTTCGCAATGCTGTGCGGACATCGGCTGGCCGGTGAGTTCGATGACTTCGAGGGCTCGCGCAACACGCCGAAGATCGTTGGGATGTAGACGTGACGCTGTGACGGGATCGAGCTGTTGCAATCGGCGGTGCAGGGATTCGGCACCGCCGCTCGCTGCGTCGGCTTCCAGCCGCTGACGAATCTCATCGTTCGCGGGAGGGCCGGCAAAAATGCCTCGCAGAAGGCTACGCAGATAGAGCCCAGTGCCGCCCACGAACAGCGGCGTCCCGCCGCGAGCGACAATGTCACGACAGACGGACTCCGCCGCGACGACATATTCGGCGACGCTGAAATCCTGCGACGGTTCCAGCAGGTCGAACAGGTGATGGGGAACTCGGCGACGCTCATCAACGGTCGGTTTCGCCGTGCCGATGTCCATGCGGAGGTACAACGTCATCGAATCGAGCGACACGATTTCGAGTGACTTTCCGCGCAGTCGTTCCACAAGCGCCAGCGCGACGCCGCTCTTTCCGCAGGCGGTAGGACCGGCGAGAAACCAACAGCGGCGGAGAAGTTCGGGAGCGAATCGCATGGGTTCAATGTCGCGATCAAAAAGGGAGGAGACTCTCTCGTGACAACGTACCTTCGATGCGCGCGTTCGACTATGCTCCATGCCGCAATCTACGTTGGGAGCAATGATTCATGGCCATCTTTGAAGCAAGTGTCGAGTTGACTTGTTCGCCGGAAGTGGCATTCGAGTTCTTGGCTCAGCCGGAAAACATTCGGCTGATTACGTCGTCGGCGATGATGCTGGTGTTTGATGCTGCTCCGCATCGGCTGTCGCTGGGGGCTCGGATGGAGTTTCGAGTGCAGGCTCAGGGAGTGGTTCGTTCGGCCGTGCATGATGTGACCGAATGGGACTCGCCGCGAAAGTTCGTGGAGCGCCAGGTCTCAGGCCCGTTGGGGGCGTGGGAGCACGAGCATCTCTTCGAGCAGACGGCGACTGGCGTCCGGGTTACCGATCGGATCACGTTCTCGCCGCCGAGCGGAATGTTGGGGCTGATCGTCAACGAGCGGAAGATTCGCGAGTCGCTGGAAGAAGGCTTCGAGCATCGGCATTACGAACTCGCCAAGCGGTTCGGATCGTCGGCGGGAGCACGTTGATGTCCGAGCGACCGTCCGACGATCAACGTAACTCCGCCACTTTCGCCGCGCTGACGATGGTGTTGCTGGTTTCGGGCGGCCTGCTGACCTTGGTGGCGCTGGTGCTGCCGCAAGTGGTGTGGATGGTCGTGATCGGCATTGGACTGGCGCTGACAGTCGTCTTGCAGTATCTGGTCTGGGGCCGTTGGTTGCTGGCCAAACTGCGTGACGCAGAGAAACGCGAAGAGTCGCAGGCCGTAAAAAGAACTGAGCCCGACGAATGAAAGCAGGCTACGAATGCTTTGACGGCATTCGTCGTCTCCTTCAATTCGTCGGGCTCTTTCCGATCGACTTGGTTGTTTGTCGGCGGATGGTCAGCCAAAGGCTTAGACCGCGCCGCCACCTTGTTCGCCGGTGCGGATGCGGATCACTTCGTCCAACGTCGAGACGAAGATCTTGCCGTCGCCAATCTGGCCGGTGCGCGCATGGCTGGTGATGGTGTCGATGGCTTTTTGCAGGTCGCCGTCATCCACCACGACTTCCAGTTTGACCTTGGGGAGGAAATCGACGGTGTATTCCGCACCGCGGTACGTTTCCTTGTGGCCACGCTGGCGGCCGAAGCCACGGACTTCGCAAACCGTCATGCCCTGGATGCCGGTTTCGGTGAGTGCGTTCTTCACCTCTTCCAGCTTGTAGTGTCGAATGATTGCTTCAATTTTTTTCATGACTGCCGCTCCTGGAAACCGCGTTGGCCCGCCGGCGCTGGCGAGAGTTCGCTGGTTGAAGATGAGTGTGTGAATGGTCTTCGAGAAATTATGAGAACACCGAAGGTTGACTTCCGCAAGGGGCCGGCAAATTGAGCCCCCCAATGTAGGGTGGGTCGAGTCATCGAGACCCACCACTCAGAATGTCTTCTCGCCACGATCTACGATTGGGTCGGTGGGTCTCGATGACTCGACCCACCGTACGATTGAAAGGCCCTGACAGTCGTAGGTTAGTAGAAGATGTAGCCTTCTTCGCCGTGCTGGCTGAGGTCGAGGCCCTGAATTTCTTCATCCTGGGTGACTCGCAGACCAACGACGGCGTCGATCAGTTTCAGAAGGATGAATGAGCCGACGAGTGTCAGGGCCAATGCCGCCCCTGCTCCCACCAACTGATTGATAACCTGATGCAAGTTCCCACTGTCCTGCAACATCCCTTTGTAGTCATCGTTGCCTGAGACCGTGCTGTTGGCGAAGACTCCGGTCAGGATCGCTCCGGCGAAGCCTCCCACGCCGTGAACGCCGAAAGCGTCCAGCGAATCGTCGTAGCCGAACTTCAACTTGATTGTCGTGCAGGCGAAGTAGCAGACTGCTCCGGCCACAACACCCAGAATCATGGCGGACTCGGGCGTGACGAATCCGGCTGCCGGAGTGACGCAGACCAATCCGGCCACCGCGCCGGAGCACGCGCCGAGAATGCTCGGTTTGCCCCGCTTCAGCCATTCGAGTCCCGCCCAAGTCAGCGTTCCCGTCGCCGCCGCGAGGTGCGTCGCGACGAATGCATACACCGCTTGTCCGTTGGCTTCTAGCGCGCTCCCCGCGTTAAAGCCGAACCAACCGACCCACAGCATCGTCGCGCCGATGAATGTGTAGGTCAGATTGTGTGGAGGCATCGGCTCTTGGCCAAAGCCCAGGCGTTTGCCCAACATGATTGCGCAGAGCAACGCAGAGGCTCCAGAAATCAGATGCACCACCGTGCCTCCCGCGAAGTCCAACGCCAAGTGATCGCCGCTGGCGAGCCAGCCATCCGCCGCCCAGACCCAGTGAGCCACCGGGCAATACACGAACGTGCCCCACAGCACGCAAAACAGCAGCATCGCGCTGAACTTCATCCGTTCCGCGAACGCGCCGCAGATCAAGCCGGGTGTGATGATGAAGAACATCATCTGATAGACCATGTGCAGCAGATCGGGAATCGTCTTTCCATTCACAGTGTTGCCGGCACCGACCCCTTTGAGCATCAGTAGTCCGAACCCACCGCAGAAGCGGCCCATGCCGGTCTCACCAAGGCTTTTGTCGAACGCCAAGCTATAGCCCCATACGGCCCAGACAACCGACATGACTCCCATCAGGGCGATGCACTGCATCATCACGCCGAGGATATTCTTCTTGCGGACCAAGCCGCCGTAGAACAACGCCAATCCAGGAGCGGTCATCATCAGCACGAGCGCAGAGGAAACCAGCATCCAGGCCGTGTCTCCTTTGTCAATTTGCTTGGCGAGCGGCACTGATGGAACCGCTGGGGACTCAATCGCCGGAGCGGCAATTGGAACGGACACCGCATTTGTCCCCTCAGGTGAATTCTCTTGAGCCGGAGCAAGGTCACTCATCACGAGTAACAACAATCCCGCGACAATCAGCCGAGCACAGACCTGTGTCTTCATTCGCGTCCAACCTCCTTCGTGTGGTCGACGAAGAACGCGTCATCCACAGAGCATCCCGCTCTCGTTTTTGGAATCGCCTTCCCGCCCCTGTGGCGATGGAACCGACTTGCGCATCAGACTACCTTTTGCTACCGCGATGCCAACGCTCGCGGACCTGGCAAATCGCAAAGAACTCAATCCGGCGCTGCGAGTCCCGCACTATGTCTGACACCCACTCCGATGCGGTGGACCACTCCGACGGCGACTCGCGAAGAGCTTCCGGTCTCGTGGCCAGCATCGCGGGTGGGTTAGCGATCTATGTCGGAGTCTTTGGGATCGTGTTTCTGGACTCGGAAGTCTGGAAGACGCGCTTTTTTGATCGCTGGATTATTCCAAACGCGTGCCATATTCCTCTGAGGATTCTCTTTTATCCGTTGCTGTTGATCTGCCACTGGTTGGGCTGGCTGGCAGACATGCCGCCAATCCGTTGAGCGGATCGTTCGAAAGGTGAAGCCCTGTGTTCTTGGATCCGAGCCGCTCGTTCTTTCATGTCACCACCGAGCAGGCTTGGCTGCTGACGGTCGTTGCTTTCGTCGTCGGACTGGTCGCCGGAGGATTCTTAGCCCGCTGGGCGAATCGGCTATGCGAGTCTCCTCCACGACGAAAAGAAACCGGCACGACGGTGCTGCTCACGGCGACGCTGTTCGCGCTGGTGACATTCGTCATCATCGCGCTGGAGGTACAGTATGTCAGCGAAGTTCTGCCCGATCCGGCGTGGCGCTTTGGCCGCTGGATCGCGCATCTCGGTTTGCTCGCACTGCTGATCGTGGCGACGGCGACCGACCTGCGCGAGTACGTGATCCCCGATCAAATCACGCTCCCCGGAATCGTAGTGGGAGTGCTGTTGGCGACCGCATCGGGAGACACGCAACTGATCCACTTCTGGGTGGACTGGAATCATCCGTTGGTCAGCATGCAGGGGCCGGAGATTCCGACTTGGCTCAAAGACCATCCGCACCTGCATGGTTTAGTATGGAGCCTGGCCGGCGCGGCCACGGGAGCCGGAGTCACTTGGCTCGCGCGTGGAATTTCTTCCGCCGTGCTGGGTCAGGAGGCGATGGGGCTGGGAGATGTCACGCTGATGGCGCTGATCGGCAGCGTGCTGGGCTGGCAGGCGGTGCTGTTCGTGTTTTTGTTCGCGCCGTTTTGCGGCATCTTTGTTGGGTTGGCGGTGAAGGCGATCTTGAATCGTCCGTACGTTCCGTATGGTCCGTATCTCAGCGTCGCGGCGGTGATCGTGATGCTATCCTGGAGATGGATCTGGTCTTGGCAGCCGACTCCGCACGTCTCGATTCGTAAACTGTTCGGCGATCTGCCGAGCTTGGGGATTCTCGCCGGCGTCTCGCTGGTCTTGCTGCTGCTGTTGTTGGGAGTCGTCCGCTGGTGGCGCGGCGGTCCAAAGAAATCGAATCAAGCGTAGGTTAGGACTCCGTCCTGACCAGACTCTCACCGTCAACGAAAGCCAACACTTCATGCGAATCCTCATCACCGCCGGCCCGACGCGAGAGTACCTCGACGACGTGCGTTATCTCTCCAACGCCAGCAGCGGCCGCATGGGTTACGCGCTGGCGGCCGAGGCCGTCGCGCGCGGGCATCACGTCGTTTTGGTTTCAGGACCGGTCGAGTTGTCTCCACCGAAAGGTTGCGAATTCCATTTCGTGCAGACGACCGAAGAGATGCGAATCGCCTGCGAGCAGTCTTTCGCGACCTGCGACGGAGTGATCGCGGCGGCGGCCGTGTGCGACTACAAGCCAATGCAGCGTGTCGTCGGCAAGATGAGCAAAACAGGCGGGCCAATCACCATCGACTTGATCGAGACCGACGATGTACTGGCCGAACTTGGACGAAAAAAGAGCGGCCGCTGGATCGTCGGTTTCGCGCTGGAAGCCACGAACTCGCGCGAGAACGCGCTGCAAAAACTCCGAGCCAAGAATTGCGACGTCGTTGTGCTCAATGATCCCAGCGCCATCGGAGCGGCGAACAACTCCGTCGAACTGATCGACGACACCGGCGAGCCTATCGAAAGCTGGACCGGCCCCAAAGAAACTGTCGCACGCGAGTTGCTGAATTGGATTGAACACCATTGGGAGGGCGAGGCTCCCGCCGAGCCGGAACGCGGATAACGCATATCCTCGATTGTGGCTTGGCGGGAGCCTCGCCCTCCCATTGGCGTCATGAGGCCAACAACTGTTGCTCCAGCGTTTGCAGCAGCTCACCGGCCGACCACTCGCGAGTCGCGATCGTGAACGGCGTGTTGTCCGTCAGCCACTCGCGAACTTGTCGCTCGGCGGAGATCACTGTGCTGTGATTGCGGCCGCCGAAGAATGCGCCGATCTCGCTGTACGCCGCCTGCGTCAGCTTGCGAGCCAGGAACATCGCCAGCATTCGTGGTTGAACGACGTTGCGAGCGCGACTGCTCGACCGCAATTCGTCCGGGATCATCCGGAACAAATCGCAGATGACTCGTTCGACATCGGCCAGCCGGACGATCCGCACGCAATCGCGCTGCAAGTCCGCCAGAATCTGCCGAGCGACCGCTCCGTTCATTCGCTGAGGGTTCATCGCGAAGTGCGCTTCGAGGCAGTTCAGCGCGCCTTCCAATTCGCGAACGTTGTTGCGGAACCATTGCGCGACCAAGGCGACCGCATCGGGCGTCAGATCGAGCTTGCGCTGCGTCAGCTTGTGCTGAATCATCCTCGTTCGCGTGTCGAGATCGGGGACTTCCATGCGGCAAACCAAACCGGAGACAAAGCGTGTCGAAAGTTCTTCGCTGACTTGCGAAAGCAATCGCGGATGCCGATCGGCCGTCACGACCAATTGTTTGCCCAGACTTTCGAGCGTCTTGATCGTGTGCAGAAACTCTTCCTGAATCACCCGCTTGCCGTCCAAGAAATCGACGTCGTCCACCAGCAGCACATCGACGCTGCGGAACTTCTGCCGAAAGCTTGGCAGTGATTGCGTGCGCAGAGCCTGCGTGAAGTAGTTCGCGAATTGTTCCGAGGTCAGAAACAAAACGTTCCAAACGGGGAATCTCCGCCGCAGTTCGCAATACACCCCTTCGAGCAGATGCGTCTTTCCCAGACCGACGCCGCCGAAGAGATACAGCGGATTTAGCCGCTCGCCCGGTGCTTCGCAGACCTGCCGGGCCGCCGTGATCGCGAGCTGATTGCACGGCCCAGGCACGAAGTCGTCGAGCTTCGCGAAACGCCGCGAAGAACTCGCCGACGGTCGTGGCGCGGCTTCCGAGCGTGTTGCTCCGGCGATGCGAAGTTCACTCTCGCGAGGTGACGCGACTGCCCGTGTGAGGTTCGTCGTCGGTTGTGGCGCGGTAGCTGCGGCGTCACGCCGCGACGCGATCCCATTCGAGGCCGCGATGGCCAGTTCGCCGTCGATCTCAAAGCAGACACGCGCTGCAGGGCCGAGCACGCTCATGGCGACAGCACCGATTGGCTCACGAAACTGCCGCTGCAACCAGGTCGAGAGGAACGGACTGGCGACTCGCACGACCAGTTCGTCGTTGCGGATCGTCAATTCGGTCCGATCGCGGAACCAAAGTTGATAGCTCTGTGTTCCGATGGTAGTTCGCAGCAGCGACTCGAGCGCAGCGTGCTGTTGGGTTGGCTGGGGTTCAAAATCCGTTCGGTCCGTGGTTGGAGCCACCCCAGCTCCAATCCGCGTTGCCGTGTTGTCATGAGACAACGGTGGCGCAACCATCACCAAGTCGGTGGGCAGCATCTTGCAACCCCTCTGCGCGCACCGTGTCCGCAATGTGATCCATCAGCACTCCCCCAAGCAAAGCGGACAGGCACTCCGTTGCCGTGGTGAGGGATGGGCGGGCGGTAATCGCGCAGTCTGTTGGGAGACAGTTAGAATTAGCCGGCGTTCGCTGTTGGCACCACGACGTTTCGGCCGTCACTCACTCAGAGGGGGCGGATGCTATCTTCGTGAGGTCGAGAGTCAAATCAAAAACTTCTCGACATACCGCCAACACCGTTCTGACAGACGGCAACTTGGCGAATTCCTCGCGGGTTTCGCAGTTCCAGAATTTTGAATTATTTTCAATGCCGATCGACGCTGTGCAAAACGTGTGGAAAGGTCTCAATTCGAGGAAGCTCTTGCGGCAGACACGCACGCGGCTATGGTAATCGCGAAGAGGAATTCCGATGCGTCGCCGCGACTGGCTGAGTCTGACGAGTGCTGCCGGTCTCGCCTATTGGGGCGAGGTCTTGCGGCAGCGGCCTGCTCTGGCGCGAGAGGCACACGGTGCCACAAGTCGCGACGCGGGATTCGGCCGAGCGAAGTCTGTCTTGGTGGTCATCGCCAGTGGCGGCCAGAGCCAGCTTGAGACGTTTGATCCGCGTCCCGATGCGCCGCTGGAAGTTCGCGGCCAGTTCGGAGCAATCGAGACTTCCGTTCCAGGCACGTTCGTGTGCGAACATCTGCCTCGGCTGGCGAAGCTGGCCAATCGGTATGCCATCGTGCGGTCGATGTCGCACGAAGATCTCGATCACGGATCGGCGCTCTATCTGATGCTGACGGGGCAGTATCACCAACGGCTGTCCTCCAACCCGCCGCCGCGTGAGACCGATCATCCCTTCTTCGGCTCGGTGTTGGAACAAGTTCGGCCGAGATCGAAATTCCTGCGCACGTCGGTGCTCGTGAATGGCCCGGCCTTGGTTCCGTTCGAGCCTGGTCCCGGTCAATTCGCGGGACTGCTCGGCCGGCGATTTGATTCGCTCATCATCGGCGACATGACGACCGGACAGCCGGCGATCCCCGGTTTGGAGCGCCTCGAAGAAATGGATTCGCGGCGACAGGAGATTCGTCGGCAATTGCTCAATCAATTGGAGCCGAGCCGACCACAAGCCGCGCAACCGACGATCGACATGCAGACGCTCTATCAACAAGCCTACGAGATGCTCGACCGGCCCGCCGCGCGGCAGGCGTTGGATTTAGAGTCTGAACCGGCATCGCTGCGCGATCGATATGGACGGCATCGACCGGGGCAAGCGTGCTTGCTGGCGCGGCGGCTGATCGAGGCCGAAGTGCCGCTCGTCACGGTGATGTGGAATCACTCGAACCGCGGCCAGGATCGTTTTCCCGATGAAGTCGAGCAATTCGGCTGGGACACGCACAACGATATCTTCGATGTGCTGGGCGGTTCGCTGCTGCCTCGCTTCGATCAAAGTTTTTCGGCACTTCTGGAAGACCTCGACCAGCGCGGATTGTTAGAGACTACGCTCGTCATCTGCATGGGCGAGTTTGGCCGCGCACCGCTGGTCGCGCTGGAGTCGAGGTTCAAAGGAGCGTCACCCGGCCGCAAGCACTGGGCGGCCGCGTACTCGATCGTGATGGCCGGAGCCGGTGTCCGCGGTGGTGCCACTATCGGCGCGACCGATCGGCAGGCGGCGTATCCGATCAGCACGAAGTACGCACCGTGGGATGTGACCGCCACGATCTTCCACGCACTGGGCATCGACCCCGCTGGACACTTCTACGACAGCTCGAACCGCCCCTATCCCATCAGCGCGGGGCAGCCGATCGCGGCGCTGTATGGCTGATGCAATCCTCCGTAGGGTGGGACAAGCTCGCTTCGAGCGCCGGCCCACCAAACTCGCGTTCAATGATGGCGATGTCCCACTGGTGGGCCGGCGCGGCGATGCGCCGCTGGTCCCACCCTACCATTGCCTCAGTCTTCGCGATTCTCTGGACGCACCTCGGCGGCGAGTACGCCCTCGATGCGATTCAGATCCGACACCAGTTGCGGCAACGAGGCGGTCGGCAACAGGGCGATGCGGTACGTCAATTCCATCGCCGAGCCTTGCCGAATCGTGCCCGCGGTGAGCGATTGCAGGTCAGACGTGTGCTTGGACAACACGCCGCGAAGTTGCGTCTCCAGTTCCGGAGTCCACGCCAATTTCACGGCGAGCAGATTGAGCAGCGGCGCGGCCAAATCGTCGTGCGGGCGGTCGTGATAGATCGCGGCGGCAATTGTGAACGCCACCATGCCCAGGACTGCGACCAAGGGTTGTCCCGCTCCGACCGCCATGCCGACCACCACGGCGAAAATCACGAACGCGGTGTCCTTCGTGTCGCGGAGCACGGTGCGGAAGCGAACGATCGACAACGCGCCGACCAGGCTGAAAGCACGAGCCGAGTTGTCGCCAATGACCTGTGTCACTATCGCGATCAGCACGCACAACAGCACCAGTGTTGCGGGAAACGTGGAGGCAGGACCGGTCGAACGGCCACGAGTCATCCGATGAATGCCGGTCACCGCGCTTCCCAGGATCACCGCCGCCACCAACCGAACGGCCAGCGATTTCCAGGAGACGGGGTCGTCATTGCCCAGCGTCTGTTGCAGCCAGTCAGGCATCGGTCGTTCCTAGCGCGGGCTTCGCCCGCAGTCCGGCTCCCTCTCCCCCGCCGCGGGGGAGAGGGCTGGGGTGAGGGGGCCGGCGCTGGTGAAACATTCGACCCCCTCACCCTAACCCTCTCCCCCGCGGCGGGGGAGAGGGAACCATTTGCTCGCAGGCCCTATGTCGACTCGCTCGACAACTGAGCGAGCGGGACGCAGGCCGCCACGCTCGCACGATACTTCGAGAAGGAGGTTGGCACCAATTGCAAATCCTGAATCAAGCTGCGAAAGGCTGCTGGCATTGCCTCGCGATATTTGAATTCGACGATTCGCCGACCATTCAACAACGGTTCGCCGCTGAGTGGTGCGGAAGGGACTTGCCACTCGGCCGCGCCGTTCGCGAACAAGTCCCCGTCGATCGTCAGCCGGATCGGCCCCGTCGCCGAAGTCCCGATGCGAGCGAAGCGGCGATAGGTCACTTGGCAGACCGGGCGGAGTTGCCGTTTCTCTAAACGGCGATGAAACCAAGCTCCGTCCCATTCCGGATCGTGTGGCTGAGCGAGCCGCTGTGAGAGATCAGCTTCCGTCACCGAGACACGGCGTTTGCGCACCTGACCTTTGAGTTTCCGCTTGAGTTCCAGCCAGATTGTGGCCTCGTCTCCATAACGTCGTAGTCGAAACTTGCGTCGCCGATAGAAGGGATTGCGTCGAAACGTGTCGAAGTTCGGCGTGTCGAGATACACGCTGTTGACGTGATAGCCGTCGTGGTCCTCTCCGCCGGCATGTGGGTCCGCGTTGAGATGCTGCCGAGCCCAATCTTGAATCGTCACGGCGACCGATTGCTCGACCAGGAACTTCGTCTCGAACGCACCCTGCGACGAACCGAGCGACGGCGAAACTGCGGCAGCAAGTGGGTCCGGTTGTGCGTCGACGATTTTCATGGCATCAGCACAATACTCAATTTGCAACACGAGACCAAACCCGCTCGCCACAAAAGGATTTGATTGGCCGACATCCGCGTCGGCGAATGAGCCGAAACGCGCTAGGTTCCGGTTTGTTGAGGCAGAACCGGACGCTAGCGCGTTCCGGCTGATGAGACTGGCGGCATCCACAAGTAATGTCGACATGTCATTCCTTCACCGCCGCCCTGACTGCTTCATGATTAAGCAAAAACTGACGGCGTTGATCGGCAAACGTTCGCAGCGGCGAGTGCTGCGGGCCGAAGCGGCGCGGTTCTTCGGCCGATTCTTTCGCGACCTCATCGGCCGTCGCCTTTTGGAAGTCTGCGAGCGAACTGAGCTTTCGCGTGTCGGCTTCAATCTCTTTCTCGATCAGCGACCGATACTGCGCGACGACCGGTCCGAGCGTTTTCCAATCGAGCGATTTGTCGGCGATCGTGTGAACGTGTTGCAGATAGCGAGTCCGCAGGCTCGGCACGGCGAGCACTTTGCTGCGTAGTGGCTTGCGAGCATCATCGAGTCCGATGAGCGGATCGAGATCAAAGCTGGGGCCACCCGGCCGAGCGTTGTCTCCGGGCCGCGGTCCATTTGGGCCGCGATCGTCTGGCCGGCGCGGTTCTCCACGAGGACCATCGGGACGACCTTCACCCGGCCGGCCGCCACCGAAACCACCGCGACCGAGAGGACCACCGCCCGGCCCACCGGGGCCGCCAGGTCCGAAGCCAAAGCCCGGTCCCAACGGGGCGCGAAACGCTTCGTTCATGTCGTGCGGCAGGATGTGAAATTTCCCTTGGGCATCCAGGAAGATGCTGTAGTCGCTGGCTCGAATCCAATAGCCGTCGCAGTTGATGAGGGCATTGTCCAGCGCGAGGAACCACAACAGCCCGTCGATGTCGAGCATCGGTTCCAGCGCGGCTTCCAGTTGATCGACCGGAGTTTCATTCAGCGTCTTGCAGAGCTTGATTAGCTGCTTCCAGGCTTTGTCGTCCTCGGTCTTCATGTCGTAGCGGCGCTTGTAGTCCTCGACGTTGTCACCGATGTATTCCAAACCGCCGCCGCCTCCCGGTGAGCCAGAGACCTTCCAGCGAGTCCCTTTGGTCGAGGGAAAAGTCTCCGCGAGGAACTCCTTGTTGAACTGTTGCACGTTGGCGTACACGCCCCAGCTCTCGCCATTGATGACGACCTTCACGAAGTTCGCCTTCGGTGCCGGCATGTGCTGCCGAGTGATGTGCGAATACAGCACGCTGCTCAAGAACGAATGGTCTTCGTGAGCGTTGAGCAGATTCAACGTCTTGTAGCCGTACAGCCGTTGCTTCGAGTCCACAGAATCGAGCGACACATTCAGCGAGCGTTTCGAGCCAACCGGGACCATCATGTACGACGACATGCCTCGGAAGTGGATGCCGACGTCGGAGTACTTCTTGCCATCCACCGTCAGTGTCGCCGGCACTTCGACGTCCGTGTTGTTGAAGTCGGCGAGTTCCGCTTCCCAGTCTTTGTTGTCGAAGTCGATGAAAATCGTGCGCAAGACTTGCGGGTCATACAGCGGCCCATCGGTGGGAGTGACGTCATCGGGCGAGACGCGCGGGCCCGGCTTGCCCGGCTCGGATTGCGGACCAAACGGGCCACGACCTCCTGGGCCACCGGGACCGCCACCGCCTGGACCACCGAAACCGCCGCCGCGCCGGCCTCCTTCACTCTTCATCGAATCGCGCGCGGCTTGGCGTTCGTCTTGGTTCAAGCGGCCGTCGTTGTCTTTGTCGAACTGCTTGACGAGTTGTCGTTCACGCTGCATCGGACCACCCGGCCCGCCAGGGCCACCTCCGCCGGGAGGACCGAAGCCGCCGGGGCCACCTGGTCCGAAGCCGAAACCTTGTTCAGGAAACTCGAAGTCGGCTCCCTTGAGCTTGGCCCACTGTTCCTGCTGCTTCGCATTGAGCAGCGCGACTGCGTCGGTCTCCAGTTTCTTGCGCTGTTCCGGTGAGGCAAACGGAAAGAACGGCGGATTCTGCTCGATCAAGTCACGCAATTTGTCCCGTTGCTCGTCGTTGAGATTGAGTTGCTTGCCGACTTCCTCTCGCATCAGCGAACCGACACCTCCCCGTTGTAATTGCAGTTCGGCGAAACGCTGGGTCTGCCGCTTGTCCAAAACTTTGCCGAGTTGCTCTTCGGACTTTTTGGTGATCTCGTCCATCCGCGAACGCATCTTCGCGAAGCGTTGATTCCGTTCTTTCTCTTCCAGTCCGAAAAGCTCTTGGGGGTTGAAGCTCTCAAAGACCGCGCGAGCCTGCTCGTGCATCTTGCTGAGGACGTCTGCGACCTTGGGCTTCTGCTCATCGGAGAGTTTCAGTTCTTGCTGCACTTCCGGAATGCCGAGCAGTGAGATCGACCCCAGGGGATCGCCGCCTGGCCCGCCAAATCCGGGACCGCGCGGACCACCCGGCCCTAGACCTCGAAAGCCCTGAGCCAGCACGCTCGAGGCGAGCGTCAGACAACACATTCCCAGCCACAGCACGTTTCGCCAACGCATGAGAGTCTCCTGGAAGAAGCCGGGCTTTCAGCTTGGGCGATTGGAATTTAGTCACGAACTCAAACCCAAGTCCGTCGCCTGGGTGTCGGAGTTTTGCAGGTTCGTGACAAAGAGTTCGACGGATCGAACCGCTCTCAGGTCAGTTCAAGGCTTCACGACGACGCAGGGTGTCAGTCCTCCGTCGGTATCATCCACCGCGAAGAACTGGATGTCGTTTCGGCCGAGTTGCAGCGACCATTCGGGCACCATTGCTCCCCAACGGTTCTGAAAGTCTGAGGCGCGATAGGTCCGCGTGACGGCGCGAATCGTTCCGTTGATCGCGATCGCCACGTTGACTGGCTCAGTGGATCGCCGCGAAAGCACCAATCCCTCAAAGTAACACGGGACCGTTGACTCCGGAGCATCGTCGAATTCATCCGCCGCGCGAAGCAGACTGATCTCAACGGGTGCGCCGGATGATTGCTTGAGACTTTGCACCGTGCGACCGATCAATTCAGGATACGGTCCGATCCGAAACAACGCCTCACGATCGGCACCGCTGCCGAAGCGCTGCCGCAAGACGGCAGGAACGTGCGACTCAGGAATGATGGCCGGATCAACGTGCAAGATCTTTTCATTGTCTCTGACCGTCAGTTGGGAACGGGCCGGTCGTGATTGGTCAAAGACCGACCAGCCGTCGGTCGGGGATTGAAGCGTCAATCCCAGCACATCGGCGACCGTCGGCAGGATGTCAACCGATTCGACGACACGATCGCTGATCGTGCCGCTGGTCTGATGAGGGCGTTTGATGAAGAGCGGGATCGAAAGGATCTCGTCCTGGTTCCCAGGCACCTGCGAGCGTCTAGGCTGTTGAGCACGAAAGGAAATGCCGTGATCGGCGGTCACGATCAGTAAACAGTGATCGAGAACCCCCGTCTCGGCCAACCGAGTCATCAACTTGCCAATCAAGTGATCGGCATACATGAGTTGCAGTAGATAACGCTGCTGGTTTTGAGTCGCCGCCAGTTCGTCGATCGGTTTCTCGCCGTCCGATCCCAAACACAAGAGTTCCGAATTCTGAGCGTCTTCGGAGTAGCAACGGCCGGACGGCAGATAACACCAAGGGACATGCGGCAACAAAAAGTGGCCGAAGTAAAACACGGGGCGAGGCGATCCGTCGACGCAATCCAGCAGATGCTGAAACTGGTCGTCCCGTTGATCGTTCCAGGCATAAGAGAAGACACCTCGCCGCTGGGTTCGATCGACATCGCGCGAGTCATGCATGCCGAACCAGATGGGAGGAATCGTCGGCAGGTTCTCGCGATAGTCGGGCGGAGTGATGTGAAACAAATAGGCACGCCCCAGAAATCCCATCAAGTATTGGGTCTGCTGCCAAACACCGAACGGCCGGTGCCCCTGAGCCGCTCGCCCCAAAAAACCCAGATTGGAGACTGGCTCAAAGGCTGCGACTTCGTGACCTCCGGCGGAGGCCAAGACCGTAAACAGGTTGTGCGGAAAATCCGCAGGGCTGGGCGTGTCGTTCGCCGTGGGATACCGCCCCGACAAGATGGCTGGCACGGCCTGCACCGTCAGTGGGCTGACACTCGAAGCATTGCGAAACCAAGTCGATTGCCGCGCTAAGGCCGCGAAATTCGGGAACCGATCGGCATCGATTTCCCGTTCGGGAGTCATCAACGTCGAGCCACAAAACTCGTCGAAGACCAGTAACACGACGGGAACCGGTTCCCAGCGCTCCGACCGGGTGGCGGGCATTCCAGTGACCGCAGTGGTTGCCGAGAATTGAACGAGAAAAAGTCCCGGAAAGATCAGAACGCCCGGAGACGACCAAGTGACCAGCGCTCGCGCCCACGCGAACTGGAAGTAACACCAAACACCCAAGCCGGCCGCCGTGAGTGCCCCGCCGAGCATCACGCTCCCCGGCAGAAAATTGATCCGCGAACAGACCGGCAGCGCCAATAACACCAAGCAGACGAAGAGAACGATCGAATGGAAGACATCATGAAGCTGTCGCTTTCCTCGCACCGTCACGATCGCCACGCAGGCCAGCGCGGCAGGCAATCCGCACGAAAGTAGAAATACCAAGAACCTCACGGTCGCGGGTGTGATGCTCTGATCCATCAGAAATCCGAACTTGTGGCTGAGCCGGTCATACACCGGTTGCGCGATCGCGAAGCTCGTCAGAACAAAAAGGTGCAGAACGTCGGTGGAGAGTTGGCGTCGGTTGTCCGGCGATGGGACGGGAGCCGCCTCTGCGTTTGGCCTGCGTGAAAACCAGCGACTCATGATGCTGACCGTGACTTGGCGAAATAGAGCTTGCGCGTTCCTGATGCCAGAGTTTCCGTACGAACGACGTCGAACATTTGCGACAACAACTGATCGAAGACCGCAGGCTCATAGTCCGCATAGTTGTCTCGCCGCCCTCGCAACAATTGCTGGACCATCGGATCGTCCTTGGAGACGAACTCGATCACCAAACTGGTTCCCAGTTCGGCGAACCAAGTCAGCAGTTCGCGCAGCGGAACTCCGTGGCCGATGACCAGATGATGGACCAGCGCCAAGCACAGAGTCAGTTCCGGTCGGCCACGTTCGACCAGAGCCTTACGCTCGGCCCCGCGCCATCCCAAGCCTCCCGATAAGTCCACCAGATTGTTGACCAGGGGCAGAATCGGCGCGCTGCGAGCATCGTGGTTGGACTTGAGTGACTGATAGAGACGCTCGATCGCCAGCGGATCGGCATCGAACGCGACGACCTGTTCCGAATTCTCCGCCGCGATCCGAGAATAGTTGCCCGTGTTACACCCGACATCCCAGACGAGTCCCCAGCGCCGTGAATGGACCGCCGAACGGACAAAGGTTTCTTTCTGCTGGCGATCCGCAGCCGAGTAACTGTTGGCGTCGGCATACTCGGACCAAACCGAGGCCGGAGGGGACCAGAGCAAACCACTCAACAGTCGCTTCAGTCCTTGCGCATTGGCGCGGATTTGATCCTTGCGAAACCCGGCGTCCACGAGCGCCTTGGTGGAATCAACGTCATCCAATGCGCGGCGCGACTGCAACCAGGCGTGGAGAAAAACGTGAGCGGGCACACCTCGACGGAAGAAATCCCGAAACGACATCAAGCTCCAGCACTCTTGTGGCGAGATTCCTTCGAGCCGACCGCGCAGCCAAGGCTGAAAGGGGACGTTCTTGTACGCCTGCAACAACAGCGGATAGAGAAACGTCTGGCAAAACTGCCGATAGCCCGCCCAAGGTTGCCCCGCGGTGTGTCGTTCCACGGAAACCACGTCGATGAAGACCGGCCGAATTCCCCGCCATTGCACGTTGTAAGCCGTGCCGTCCTTGAGCGTGAAATCTTCCGCCAGCGCGGCGTCCAGCAGATCGAGGTGCAGCAAGCCGGCATCTCTCAACATGCCGAACGACCATTCGAAGGGATACGACACGAAGGGGATGACTTCGTGCTGCAACATTCCGGCCCATTGCTCGGTGTTACTCTCGGGAGCGATCTCCGAATCCAACCGTTGTTCCGTCCGGACAAGGTCTCCGCTCTCAATGGCCTGCTGAAAGAATCGCGTCTGCCGCATGGCGTCCCATTCACTCCATGCGCGCGCGGAGAGCGCGCGACACACGCCGCCCGCGGCGTCATAGAAGACGCGCGCTTCGCGATCCCGATACGAACTCGACTCGGCAAGTAGTGTCATGGGCATCAAGTGTTCTGGGGCGAGTTCAGCGACTGTCGGAAACTCTCACTCACTTGCGACCACGGAACCGTTCTTTCACGAAAGCCCACAGATATTTGCCGAAGACCATACAGCCGGCGGTCCCGCCGACGAGCGATTGCAGAACCAAACTTCCAGAGCCGGGATCGAAATAGGCCAGCACCAACTCCATCGAAACCAATTGCATTATCACTTTCTCCTAGAAAACGCCGATCGAACAGCGAAGCTGGCCCGCAACGCATCACCCCAATGGTGAATTCGAATTTTAAAGAGTCACGAACAACAACCGAAAGCCGTCGCTGTATCTCGAAGATTTTTCGAGCAGAGGTTTGTCGCGGTTCACCGTAACCCGCGACGAGCCGGAAGCATCGCCAGAACCGTTGAGGCTCCAGTCCGCAGAATCAACTCATCCGTCATGATCAGCGTGACTGACCGCCAGACGGAGGCGGGCCTTGTCGCCCAAGCGGGCCGAGATACGGCTTGCCTGTCATCACTTGCCATTGTTGGCGTTGCTCGGCGGTGAGCACCGCCAGCATCTTTTGCATCGTGGCCTTGGCGCGATCCGCTGCGGCTTTGGCTCGATCTTCATAAGACTCTGTCGTTGTTGCCTCATTGCGAGATCGGTCGAAGAATGCGCGGAATGTCTCGACTTCGATGGCTCGCAGACGTTCTTTCTGTTCGGCGTATAGTTTGAGCGTGCGGGCGACATCCGGCTCACGGAGCGCTCGCGATCCCTGGCATTGCAGCGCGATTTGTCCAATTCGCTGACGCTGCTCGGCACTGAGAATCGTCGCCAGCGTTGCATCGTGCTCGCGAGCGATGGCCAGGAGGAGCTGTCGCTGCTCGTCGGTGGGCAGGACACGCAGGCCGCCGCGACCTGGGTCGCGGCGCGGTTCATTGGGGCGTTCGGTCATCGCGGCCAATCGCTGGCGTTGTTCCGGGGACGCCTCCAAATCGTCCAGCACGGCCGGATCGCGCAGCAGGAAGGACTGACGATCCGCTTGCAGCACCGCCAGGTCATCCAGGATCTTTTTCACGCGGTCGCGAGTGATGGCCAGCTCCGCTTGAGCCTCCGGCTTCTCGCCACGCTGGTGGATGAATTCCTGATAGTACTCCAACGCCGCTTCGAGCAGCCGTTTGCGCAAGCCTTCTTGAAACGGGTTGTCGGACAGTTCTTCTTCGGCCATCCGAATCATTTCGTCGGCCGCGCGGCGAGCCAATTCAAAGCGGGCTTCGGCTTCGACGGCGCGTTGGCTTTCCCGTTGGTAGGCCGCTTTCGTCGCGGCTTGTTCGCGGGCGACCAGTGCGGTCGTGACGACCATGCCCAGGACTCCGCAGATCAGCAGCAACGCCGCCGCACCCACGAACGACGGATGCCGTCGCATCCATTTTCGAGTCCGGTCCACCAGCGTCGGACGTCGCGCGAGAATCGGACGTTCGTCGAGATATCGCCGCAGATCGGCTGCCATCTCGCCGGCTGTCGCGTAGCGTTCGAACGAACTCTTTGCGGTCGCCTTGAGCACGATCGTTTCCAGTTCGACGGGAATCGCGCGGTCGATCTGCCGCAAAGGACGGGGATCGTCGTTAAGGATTTGCAACAACAAAGTCGGGCGATCGGAGCCAGAGAAGATCGGTGTCAACGACAGCATTTCGTACAACGACGCGCCCAGCGAATAAACGTCGGCACGATGATCGACTGGGATGCGGCGGCCCGATGCCTGTTCGGGGCTCATGTAACGCAGCGTGCCGACCAAGTCCCCCGTCTGCGTCACGCCGACATCCGCCGCGACTTGAGCGAGACCGAAGTCCGTGATCCATACCTTACCCTTCGCGTCGAGCAGCAAATTCGCTGGCTTGATATCGCGATGCACGATCCCCGCCTCGTGGGCGTATTCCAAAGCATCCGCCACATGTGCGGCGATGCGGGCGGAGGTCCGAAAGGTTTCGCGACTGCGGCCTGAATGCTGTGTCGCGGTAATGACCTGCGAGTTCGCGATCGTCTTGCTGGCGTGATAATCGACCGTCGTCGCCAGCGATGAAGCGCTCGGATCATTGGGCGACTCGCCGCGCAGTTCGCGAATCACTGCCGCGAGCGACCGGCCCTCAATCAATTGCATGGCGTAGAAATGAACGCCGCGTTCGCAGCCGACCGCATACACCGGGACGATGTGCGTGTGATGCAATTGCGCCGCCGCCGTTGCTTCGTTCTTGAAGCGTTGCAGATGCTTGGCATCCAACGCCGTCGCAAACGGCAGCACCTTCAGCGCGACGCGGCGGCCGAGCGAAAGCTGAATCGCTTCATACACGATTCCCATGCCGCCGCGGCCGATCTCGTGCAGGATTTGAAAATCGCCCAATGGACTGGCGGTGAACTCTGGCTGCAACTGCGACTGCGGAACTGGAGGACGCAACGATTGAGCCAACTCGATTCCGTCGAAGCATTCGGAGAGTTGCTCAGACAATTCTGGATACCGCGCGAGGAACGCCTGCCGATCTGGCCGCCGCCCCGCTTCCAACTCAGCGAGATATTCGCGCGACGCTTCCAAGATCCTCGGATCATCATCGTTCACTTCGTCGAATGTGTTCTTCATGATCTCAGCCTTGTCTGCCATCTTCATTATCTTCCGCCCTCCATTGCTCGTCCTCTCGCTTCCAATCTTCAGATGACAAGCTGGCGGAAAATGTGGGGCGGAAAATGATCACGCTCTCGTGTCAGTGAATTCCTTCTTGAGTTTCGTCAGGCCGCGCAGCCACAGTTTTTCAACGCTGTCGACGCTGCGCTCCATGCGCTCCGCGACTTGCGGAAACGTCAGCCCTTCCAGGTGCCGCAGCACCAGCACCGTTTGATAATCCTCCGGCAGCCGAGCC
This sequence comes from Planctomyces sp., assembly GCA_005778115.1. Classification (GTDB taxonomy): domain Bacteria; phylum Planctomycetota; class Planctomycetia; order Planctomycetales; family Planctomycetaceae; genus SXKJ01. Next base: position 25,370 of record SXKJ01000371.1, read on the forward strand.
AACGCCTCAGCCACCAGTAAACTCTGCTCGCCGCGAACCACTTGCTCGCTCGGCGAACTGTGCGGATCGACGAGCAATTGTCCGAGAGCACACGTCGATTGATCCAAGTCCTCGGCAAGCTGCCGCTCTAAGCGCAGATCGCGTGCCTGTGTCCCCAGATACCGCCGCACGATGTTGGCCAGCGTCGTCGCCAGAATCGTGCGCAGCCATTGTGTGAATTGCCCTTCGGCGTGTCCTTGAAAGTTCGGGAAATGGCGATGCGCTTCGAGGAAGGTTTCCTGCACCACATCGGACGCATCGACCTTGCCCTGCAACCGCCGGCCAATCTCAATCCGGGCCAGCAGGCGCAGGTAGTTGTGATACGACTCCAGCAATTGCCCCAGCGTGGCGTTGTCCCCCGCTTTGGCCTGCTCGATCCAACGTCCGACGTCCCCAGTCATGTGTGTCACCTTGCGCGTCATGTGCTCTCGGACATACTAACCTGCTGCGAACAAAAACCGCCGTTGTGTGGGGAGGATTTTAGGAGTCCGATCCCATGAGCGAGTGCAAACGGCCGAATCTGCGGCGGTCTAGAGATGAGTCTCGTGACTTGCCTCTCTGCTCGGCAGGTCGTCAACTATCGCGGGCGACGAACCATGTGGCTTAAGCCTGGCCTCCTCCCAGCCCGTACCTCTTAATCAGGAGTCATTGTATGCGTCTCACGATTCTGAGTCTGACAGCGACCGTTGCCGCCGCACTGTTCGCGACGAATGTTGTGTCCGCCGATGAGCCAAGAAAAGCGAGAGACGTCATCGACGCGACTCCGAGTGACACCTTGGCGTTCGCCGAGGATCGCGATCAACGCAACCGCGGGCCAGTCCGTCGCCCCGACTCCAACAATCAAAACGACCGGCGCGGCAACGCCGATCCTCGATCGGACGGTCCAGACCGCGATGCAGGTCGTGGTCGCGAAGACGCAGGCCCGCGTCCCGGCACACCGGATCGCGGACGTGACAACTCCGGCCCACAGAATCGTGGATCGGACGATCGACGTCGCGACGCTCAACCGCCTCAAAACAGACGCGACAAAGCCGGTCCGCCGCGCGGTGAACCCAATCGCGGGCCTGACCGTGGCGGTCCACCGTCGCGTGGATCGGATGATCGACGTCGTGATGCGCAACCGCCGCAAGGCGGACGTGAGAACGCTGGCCCGCCCCGTGGGGAGCCCCATCGCGGGCCAGATCACGCTGGCCCCCAGACTCGTGGACCTGATGATCGGCGACGCGACTTCCAGCCGCCGCAACGTGGAAGAGGTGAGTTCGGTCCGCCGCGCGGTGGTGCTGGTCCGGCGCAACATGGTCCCAGCCGCGACCGCGGTGGATTCGTTCCCCCACATCGCAGCGGTGACGATCGTGGACACAGCAGTTTCCGCCCGCCCTTCGGTGGACCTGATCACGGTCGAAGTGGCATGAGGCCATCGCCTCGGGACCATCGCGGCGAATCGGATCGCGGTCCGAATCACATGAATCCGTCACCGCGCCATTCCGATCGTGGACGCGGCGACTTCCGGCCTCCATTCCATGGACCGAACCGAGATCGTGGAAACTCCGGACCGCCGCCCAGAGGCCGTGGTGACGACTGCGGACGCGATCGTGACGATGGTCGTCCTCAACCGCCCGTGCGAAACACTTAATTCAAGCACAGTGATCGGTACGACATTCAGGCGAGCGGAGACCGCAACGGTAGTTCCCGCTCGCCTGTTTCTTTCTCACGCCGAGTTCTAGAGCAATTCTGTGGTAAGTTTGCAGTGTATCCGGCGTGGTTGAGATAGTTGCGGCATTCGTCGGGGAGGAATTCGGAGACGAGTTGTCCGATGCGGGTCCAGAGGGAGTCGAGCGTGCGTTCGCCGTGTTTGCGGAGTCGGGATTTCAGCTTCGAGAAGAGTTGTTCGATGGGGTTCAGATCGGGGCTGTACGGGGACAGGTACGCCAGCGTGCAGCCAGCCGCTTCGATGGCTTCGTGGACACCGGCGCGGTGGTGGCTGCTGATGTTGTCCAGCACGACGATGTCGCCGGGTGTCAGTGTGGGGACGAGTTGCTGTTGCACATACGCCAGAAACAACTCGCCGTTCATCGCGCCGTCGATCACCAGCGGAGCGGTCAAGCCGGTCGTCCGTAA
>SXKJ01000372.1 GCA_005778115.1 Planctomyces sp.
CGCTCGCCTAGGTCGCTGGTGAGGTTGGGTGCCAGCCAAAGCTGTCTACACTCCGCGAATGCTCGAACCGCTTCCGATTGACGATGTCTTGCCGCAGGTTGTCGCCGCGCTGCGTGAAACCTCTTCCGTTGTGCTACGTGCTCCAACCGGAGCCGGCAAGACAACGCGTGTGCCTCCGGCGCTGCTCGATGCCCTCGTCGTTACATCGACTGAAACTCGTGACTCTGAGCGGCACGGCGCTAGCCGCCGGTCACCGGTGGCTAGCGCCATTCCGCTCACAACCCCCGATCGACGGCGCGTGATCGTGCTGGAACCTCGGCGCGTCGCTGCGCGAGCGGCGGCGCGGCGCATGACGTTTGAACGCGGCGGGACGCTGGGTGACGAAGTCGGCTATCAGGTGCGGTTCGATCGGAAGTGGTGCGAACGGACACGCATCCTGGTCGTGACCGAAGGAACGCTCGTGCGGATGTTGCAGGATGATCCGTTTCTGGATTCGGTCGCGGCGGTCGTCTTCGATGAGTTCCACGAGCGGAGCCTCGATACCGATCTGTCGCTGGGCATGGTTCGGCGAGTTCAACAGACGGTGCGGCCCGATCTGAAGATGGTCGTGATGTCGGCGACGCTCGGCGTGGAAGCGGTGTCGAAGTTCTTGGGAAATGCTCCGATCGTTTCTAGTGAAGGGCGGTTGTTTCCGGTCGATGTCTTGTATGAGCCTCGTGGTGATCGCGTTCCGCTCGGAGCGGCGGTGGCTGGTGCGATCGAAGAGCGGATGCGTGCCACGGGGTCGGGAGTCTTTTTCCGAGCGGCCGTCACTGGACTCAGTATGTCATGCGAAGAATCGGCCGCTCGGAAAAAGACTCCCGACCCCTTAGGTGACATCCTCGTCTTTCTGCCGGGGCAGCGTGAGATTCGTGAGACGGCTCGTGAGTTGGAATCGCTCGCACGCGAGCATGATCTCTTGGTGATGCCGCTATTCGGCGAGCTGTCGCCGGAGCAACAGGACGCGGCGTTGCAGCGACAATCGAAACGCAAGATTGTGCTTGCGACCAACGTCGCTGAAACGTCGGTCACGGTCGACGGAGTCACGTTGGTCATCGACACGGGACTCAGTCGGCAACTGCGGTTCGATCCGAACGTCGGCTTGGATCGCCTCGAATTGCTCCCGATCTCGCGCGGGAGCGCCGAGCAACGCGCTGGCCGAGCGGGACGTCAGCAACCGGGGCTGTGCATTCGCCTGTGGAACGAAGCCTCGCATCGCGCTCGGCCGGAGCACACGACCCCAGAGATTCAACGAGTCGATCTGGCTGGCCCAGTGCTGCAATTGAAAGCTTGGGGCGAAACCGACGTCCTCGCGTTTCCGTGGTTCGAGCCGCCACGAGCCGAGTCGATCGAACACGCGGAGTCGGTGTTGCGACGGCTCAGCGCGATCGACTTGCATGGCAACGTGACCGAACTGGGAGCAACGCTTGCAAAGCTGCCGGTGCATCCGCGATTGGGGCGGCTGTTGATCGAGGGGGCACGGCTCGGACAGCCGGAACGAGCGGCGCTGGCAGCGGCGTTGTTGTCGGAACGCGATCCGTTTGAGTCGCACGCGAGCCGCGTGCGCCACGCGGCGGCGAGCCAGTCGGATGTCCTCGACCGAGTCGAAGCGTTGGAAGAGTTCGAGCGAACCGGCCGCGAAGCGACGACACATGGTCGGCTCAATCGCGGAGCGGCGCAGTTTGTCGTGCAGACGAAAGAGCAGTTGCTGCGGTTGGTTCGTAGTTCCGCCTTCAGGCGGCCAATGAAGTCACCGCCTGAAGGCGGAACTACGAACGACGAGGCACTGCTTCGCGCCCTTCTCGCCGCGTTCCCCGATCGCTTGGCGAAGCGGCGCGAAGCAAACAGTCCGCGAGCCGTGATGGTTGGCGGTCGCGGGATCAAGCTGGCCCCCGGCAGCCGAGTCACTCAACCCGATTTGTTCTTGTGTCTCGACGTCGAAGGGAGCGGCAGCGAAGCGCTCGTCCGCTCCGCATCCGCTGTCGATCGAAGTTGGCTGACGGATGAGTTGTTGACGGTCGGCACCGACGTCTACTTCGATGAGCCAAGCGGCAGAGTCCAAGCTCGGCGGCGAGTCACTTGGGATGACCTCATCCTGGAAGAGTCCCCTGCCCCGCTGCCTGAAGGCGACTCGGTCTCGCGGATGCTGGCCGAGGCCGCGACGACACATTGGGATGACGTGCGGCCAAAGGAAGATTCGCCCGCCGCACGATTCCTCGCGCGCGTTCGCAGCCTGCGCGACTGGTTGCCAGAGTTGAACCTCTCCAACTTCGACGACGCGCAGTTGCAGTCGCTGTTGCCAAGCCTGTGCCTCGGACGCCGATCGCTCGACGATCTGCGAAACGCTCCGTGGGTGGAGACGATCCAAGCCGCGCTGACACCCGCGCAATGGCTGGCGGTCGAGCGAGAAGCTCCGACACACTTAACCGTCCCCAGCGGCAGTCGCATCGCGTTGGAGTACGAACCCGGTCGCTCTCCGATCTTGGCCGTCCGCATCCAAGAAGTCTTCGGCCTGCGCGAGACCCCGCGGGTCGCTCGTGGCCGAGTCCCCGTGCTGTTGCACCTGCTGGCTCCCAACTACCGCCCGCAGCAAGTGACCGACGACCTGCCGAGCTTCTGGGCCAACGCCTACCCAATCATTCGCGGCGAACTCCGCCGCCGCTACCCACGCCATCCGTGGCCCGACGACCCGCTGACAGCAGCGGCGATCAAAAAGTAGACGAGTCACTCCGTGAATCGAAGAATTCGCGCGGTGCGAGGGTCTCCCGCACGTCGGTCACGGCAGGTCGATGACAAAGTGACCGATCAGCGAGTGCCGCTCGTAAGACAGCAAATACAGGTGCAGTCGCTGCGGATTGTCGGGGTCGCGGTGCAACACGGGACCGTCGATGCCGAGGGCGTGGTGGTCGATCCAGCGGTTGTCAGCTTCGAGCAGCAGGCTGAAGAATGGCGACTGCGCGGGCGGACGCTTCAGCAGGTCGGCATAGCTTTGAGAGAACGGCGGGATGCCAATGCCCATCGGCATGTACAAGCCGTTCGAGTAGTCGGCGATCGGCAGTTGCGGGATCGACGTGACATCCAGACCGCTCACGAAAAAGCGGCACACGCTGGGGGCGTGCGAGCATTCAAATTGCAGTTCGATCTCGTGCAACGGTGTCGGCGATGCTGGTGAGGTGATCGTGCGGACGATCGCCTTCTTGAAGCGGTCCATGCGTGCGAAGTCATTGCCGTGCGGGTGTCGCGAGCTGTACCGCCCCGGTGGGATGAACGACGCGAAGGTCACCGAACGGCCGTCAAAAAAATCCTGCCACTTCACGACATTCGTCGCCGTGGTCGTGCGGCGTTTGCGAACTTGCTCACCGCCGAGAATTAGGCGTTCGGTGGGATCGAACTTCGTTTCGGCGTCCACTTCGGATGTCACTCGTCGCAGCCCGTCGAGATTCATCACCGTCCCGGCTGGATCGAACCAGTGCTCCAAGTAGTACCAGTGATCGTTGAACTTCAGGCCGGTGTTTCGCTCGAACAACCGCCCGTAATGCCCCAGCGGGAACGTGAACCAGCCTTGATAATAAAGTTGCTTTCCCGCCGGGCCTTTTGTGAACAGCAGGATTTCCCACAAACCGGCGTTGAGACAGTTCTTCGCCAGTTCGGCGCTGAAGAGGTTGTCTTTCTCGAAGCCGTCTCCGCCAGAGATTTCGACGTCGGACTTCAGGTCGAATTTCACTTGCTGCCGATTCCATTGTCGGTCGGTCAGCGCGATGCGCCGCAAGCCCGCGTCGGCTTTCGTCCATTCCGGCAAGCTCGGCGTCAGCAGGCTAACATCGACGTTCTTGAACACGATCTTCGCCACATGCGACGCCGACGGTTCGATGACGAAGTCAAAGTGAGTTTCGTCCTTCTTGATCAGCTTGAGCGTTCGGCCCTGATAGCCGCCATGCACGGGGCTTCTGTCGGCTGGGTCTTCGGGATACTCCGAACTGGAGTACTCACGAATCGGGACCGTCATCTCATCGGCCAACTGATACCGCTGCTTTGTCCGGTCACCGACCGCTCCGACGACCAATGCGATCACGCTCGCGGCGACCAGCAGCTTTGTTGATCGACTCGCGCTCCAAACGACTAGCCCGCGTGCTCCGAGAACCAACACGCCGAGAACCATCAACCCGCCCTGTAAAATCGGCGACTGCGACCAAGCAAACCCGACTCCCGCCAACACGACAAACGCCGCGATGAACAACGGACTCCAAAACCGATCTCGCCGCACGGGCGTGCTGGCACCAATCGGCTCACTTTTTGTTTGTGGCGATTCTCGATTCATCGACTCTCTCAAATCAAAAACTAGCGAGGCTTCACCTCAGACCTGCCTTTCATTCGCGCTCCACTGAATTCGCGCGGCTCAAAATTGGCCGCGCGAATTCAGTGGGGCGCGAATGAATCGCAAAACTTGACACACTGAAAACACAATTGCCGGATCAAGGAGACTAGAGACACGGAGGGCACAGAGCAGACAGGCGGAAATAGTACGGCGAACTGCGGCTCGTGACACGAGACCGTGCCTCAAATATCCAAGCTGAACCGCAGGCCGAATTCGTGGCTGACGCCGTCGTTGCGAGGGGCCGTGACGTTTCGTTCGGTGAAGATGTAGTTCGCCTGCCAGCGCGTGTTGATGTTCCAGTGCCAGTTCAGGCCGATCGTGGTGTCACGCATTTCGCCGCCGAAAATCCCCGCGTCATTCAGGTCGATGACCGAATATCGAGCGGCCAACTCCCAGGCTCCCGCGTGGAAGCACGGGACTTTCTTTCCGCAACCGTCATCTTCCATCGTCCAGAAATTTTGCTTCGGACGAACTCGCGCGAAGCGTCCCAGCCGTCGGTCATACGCTCGGCTTTCGCCCGTCAAAAAATAGCTGGCTTGAGCGTACCAGCCTTGAAACATCGCGGTGCCGCGATCAACGCCTCCCGTCACCGCGTCGGTTGTCATGGCCGCCGCATATTCGGCTTGCACGGAGAACGGCCCCCAAATCAACGCTGCCTCCGCCGCCATGGTATGAACCGCGTTTCCACCGATCAGTCCTGTATCGACAAACCGAGGCGTCCCCGGAGTATTCCCGTTCCGCAACTCCGGCCGAGCGCGGAACCGCACGGCATCGCGTCCCGACGCCGGGTCGAACTTCGTGTCTCGGACTTGATACGCCGCGCCGATGTGCAACAAGCAGGTGTCGTCGTCACTGTGCAGGGGCAGGAAGGTCGCGCGAAACGTCCCGGCGTACTCGCCGTCGCCGAAGTCCGCCGTGTCCGTTTGATCGTCGATCCGATGAAAACAAGCCGCCCACGTCCCATCGGTGTCCGACCAATTGTTGAAGATCAAGATACCAGGATCGTACTCCTGCCAGAACGCGTCGAACGCGGACGACCGCTCCAAAAACGTGAGCGCGCGATTGCTCGTCACGGACTCCAGGCCCATCGGGATCTTGACATGCCCCGCTCGCGCATTGCCGATCACCGGCAACTGGGTCAGGCCAAACCATAAGTCATCAAACGTGACGCTCGGCTGTGCGATCAATTCGACATCGAGGTCCCATTCCAGAATCCCGTACGCCTTGCCATCAAATTTGATCCGCCCGCGCCGAAAGAACACGCCGTCCTGAATGTCCCCAATCGTCGGGTCCGACAACAGCGACTCGCTCTGCCCGAACGCCGTCCAATCCTGTTGAATCAACGCTCCCAGATGCGCCTTGACGCTCCCGTCCTCGGCCTCGAACGTCAGCCCGTCACTCCACTTCACAAACTGATGCGGCGGCTTCGGCTTCACGGCGGGATCAGCCGAGATGACGGTGCTCGATAAGCTCGCAGCGATCGGATTCGTGCTCGCTTCAACTGCTGATGCGACGATTGGCAATGCCACAGCCGAGTCTGTTGTGATCGGCTCTTGCCCGTACACGGCGACCGCTCCCATCAGTCCCGAACCGATCAGCAGAAGCTGCCGCACTCGTCTGAAAACCGCCATCACGAATCCTTTCCGTGCGCATTCGAGGTTGCCTCGACTTATCGGATTGTGCGTGTTGTCGCGGTGAGCGAACTCTTGCGGGTCAGGAAAGCTCTCACGGTTGCCCCAAGTTCACCGTAGCCTGACTCTCTGAGTCGGGCGTTCTCTCGCAGAGATCCCGACTCGGAGAGTCTGTGAAAGAATCACGCCACTGGGCTTGTCCCAGTGGTTCCCGCGCTTCTGCACTACTCGATTCTTCGAGGACTTTGGTAGTGCAGAAGCGCGGGAACCACCCCGACAAGCGGGGTGGCGTGATTCTTTCGCAGCCTCGGAAAGTCAGGCTACGGGCTTCTCGGAGGGCCGCTCAGACGTGTCATGGACGGCATGTGGCGAACCGGTTCTCACATCGCCCGAAACATGCTGGCGACGTCGATCATTTCGCGCTGCAACCGCCTCCGCTGCAGCCGCACGAGGCGACCGGGGCGGCGATTTCCAGGACCGAGTTGAAGATCACGTTGAACTCGCGGGCTTGGCTGAGTTCTGAGGCGAGCACCCCCAAGGCGTCCGTCGGCGTGCCGAGGAAATACAGCACCAGCGTCTTACCGTGGAACAGCAACTCGCCATCCACGACATCGACGGCGACACCACGCTCGGCGAGGCGTCGCGAGGATGTTTCTAATAACTCTTGGACGAGCGCTTGCTGCCGAGCATCACGTTGGCCGCGAACGTGCTCGAACGATTCCATCGGCGTGAGTTTTCGTTGCAGCTCGCCAGTCGGGCGGATCACTTTGCCGACATCATTGAGCGGCGGTTCGGTCATCAGCGGCGAGAGGGCTTCGCCGACTTCGACGCCGCGCGGCGTTTCGATCAGCACTCGCTCGCCGTGGCGACATTCGAGCGGCTCGGTCGAGCGATACCGGAAGTAGCCGGTCCAGGCCATCGCTCCGTAACGGACCAGACAGCGCGAGGCGTTGCGCCAATCGACCGCCTGGTCGGTCTCGCTCGCGGAATCGTCGGGGGGACCAACTGCTTGATGAGTGATTTCTGGCTCCGAGGAGAGCGTGATCCACAACTCGCCGTCGCGGACTTCGAGCGCGTGCGTGCCGACTTTGAAGCCCGGTCGGCCGATCGCTTCGCCGGTGCGCAGGTCGAACTGCCAATGATGCCAGCCACAGGTGACGACCGACTCGCTGCACTTCCCGGCCGCCAGCGAGGCTCCGCTGTGCGGGCAATGGTTGTCGATCGCGAACCAGTTTTGCTCGCGGTGGAAGACGCTGATCTCGCGGCCTTCGACGAAGAAGACCTGAGACGTGCCAACTCGAATGTCGTCCGCAGGTCCAAGCGAAAGTTGTTCGGCGGTCACAGTCAGCATGTCGAGCGTGCTCCCAATGGAACGTCCGAGACGTGCAATGCGGCGATTTCAATTGCCCAATTCGCCCCCATCGACCTTGTGTCGATGGAGCGCAAGATGGCGCGCTAAACAAATGACTTCGGCCTGTTTTCCGACCCCATCCGCCTTGCGCGGATGGTGAATGAGATCGTTGGCTCACTGGCCTCGAAATCTGCTTCACCATCCGCACAAGGCGGATGGGGTCTGACAGCGCTCGCCGATTTGGCTTAGCTCACCATCGTGCGCTCCATCCAGGCGAGCTGGATGGGGGCGGATCAAATCGCTTTGTGCGTCTTGCGTTCCAATGGTCAGCAGTTTGGTCTGCAAACCAGAGGCACGCAATGTCGTCGCGTGCTGGCGCGTGCGATAACATCTCGCGACTTCGATCTGAATCCACTAGGAGCTGCCATCGTGAGCCGACTGATCTCTTGGCTATTTGGGATTTCACTGAGCCTGTTGTTCGCGAGCATTCTCGCCGCGCAAGACCCGTTTGCCGCCGGCGTGCGGCCAACCGATCCGCTGTCACCAGCCGACGAGCAAAAGGCGTTGCTTGTGCCGGACGGCTTCGAGGTGCAGTTCGTCGCCTCCGAGCCGGACATCTTCAAGCCGATGAACATGGCCTTCGACGAGCGCGGCCGGATGTGGATCACCGACTCGTTGGAGTACCCGTGGGCCGCGCCGCTCGATAAGCCAGGGCGGGACTCGGTCAAGATCCTGCATGACACCGATGGCGACGGCAAAGCGGATGTCATCAAGACGTTTGCCGATGGACTCAACATTCCGATCGGCATCTACCCGTATCCCAGCCGTAAGGACGAGAAGACCGGCAAGACGATTCAAGGAGCGATCGTCTACAGCATCCCATTCATCTGGGACTTGCGCGACACCGATGGGGACGATGTCTGCGATGAGCGGATCAAGCTCTACGGCCCGTTCGGTTATGAGCTGGACACTCACGGAATGTGCAACGCTTTTCGGCGCGGCTTCGATGGTTGGATTTACGCCTGCCACGGCTTCAACAACATCAGCAAGGTCGCCGGCAAGGACGGGAACGTCGTCGAGATGTCGTCGGGCAACACGTTTCGCTTCCGCATGGACGGCAGCCGCATCGAGCATTTCACGCACGGGCAGGTCAATCCGTTCGGCATGTGCTTCGACCCGCTGTTCAACATATTCACCGCTGACTGCCACACGAAGCCGATCACGCAGTTGTTGCGCGGCGGCTACTACCAGAGCTTCGGCAAACCTCACGACGGCCTGGGCTTCGTCCCGGAAATCATGAGCCACACGCACGGCACGACCGCCAACTGCGGCATCGTGGCGTACTACGGCGGGCACTTCCCGAAGGAATGGGAAGGGATGTTCTTCACCGGCAACGTGATGACCAGCCGAGTCAACGTCGATGCTCCGGAGTATCACGGCTCGACGATCCTGGCGAAGGAGCGGCCTGACTTCGTGATCTCGAAAGACCCGTGGTTTCGCCCGGTCGATCTGCAATGCGGCCCCGACGGAGCGCTCTACATCCTCGACTTCTACAACAAGATCATCGGCCACTACGAAGTCGATCTCAAACACCCCGGCCGCGACCGGAATCGTGGCCGCATTTGGAAAGTGATCCACAAGGCCACGCCGCCGTTCAAGATGCCGGACTTGCGAACGGAAAATCCCGAAGGACTCGTCGAATTGCTTGGCCACGACAACTTGACTGTCCGCTTGCTGGCGACTCAACGGTTGTGTGATTCGCTGAATGAGAAACAACGCGATGACGCGATCATCCGAGGCATCAAGGAACCTCTGAGTCTCGTGGCGCAAACACATTTACTTTGGGTGCTCCACCGGCTTGGCGACCGCCGGAGATATGACCGACTCCACACGGCGTTCGAATCCGACGATCGCGAGTTGCGAGTTCACGCGGCGAAGGTGATGTCGGAGATGGAATGGAGCCGTCTCGATCGCGACTTCGAAGTATTGGTCGCGGGCTCGATTTATCGGGCTTGTCGTAAAGGCAACGATCCGTTTGCCCTCCGCGCCGCTGCAGACGCGATCGGACAACATCCCAACGAGCAAGCTTGGAGTTTCCCAGCCAGCGTGCTGTTGGAAACATCGAACGATGACAGTCACCTCCGTCAAGTAGCCCGAATCGCGATCCGGAATCACCTCGCCGCCAAAGGAGGATTGGAAACGGTGAAGGAACTATTACTGCATCCGCTTCAACGCCCCGAGAGCCTCAAATATTTCAACCTCTTGGCAGAAGTCGCGGTGGCAATCGACACTCCTGCATCGGGATCGTTTCTGGCGGCGTACCTCGCCAAGCACAAGCCGCCGCCGGAATCAACGCTGGTCATGTTGAATCATTTGGCTCGATATGCGCCGATTGGTGAAGTGCCGTTGTTGACCAAGTTGGTGCGTGAACGATTCGCTGAAGATGTCATCCTTCAATTGAATTTGCTCAGCACGGCGCGACTCGCAACTGAACAACGAGGCGAGAAAATCGATGCCTCGGTACATGATTGGGCGAACGAAATTGCGATTAAGTTGTTGGAGTCATCGAGCGGTGCAAGTTTGTCGTGGGCGAACGAGGTCGTGCCGGGGAAGCCGAAGCCAGACAATCCGTGGGAGCTGCGGGCGAGGGTTTCGCAAGATGGCGACAAGGGGTCGCTGTTCCTCGACAGCTTGGTGAAGGGGGAGCAACTGACCGGGCTGTATCGCAGCGAGCCGTTTGAGTTGCCCGCGAAACTGTCGTTCTGGTGCGCGGGGCACAACGGAGTGCCCGGTGCGCCGTTCAAGCCGAAGAATTTTATTCGGCTGCGTGATGCCTCGACACACGCGCTGCTGCGCGAGGCGATGCCGCCTCGCAACGATACGGCTCAGAAGATTGAGTGGGATTTGGCGGAGTTCGTAGTCCCGCCTTCAGGCGGAACGAAGGAAGAGAAGACACCGCCTAAAGGCGGAACTACGAACGGGCGGCGAGGCTACATCGAACTGCTCGATGCCGATGAAGGGAGCGGCTATGCGTGGCTGGCGGTTGGGCGGTTTTCGGTGGAAGGGTTGAATCCCAGTCGAGGCGTTGAACAACAGATTGCGGCGGCGAATCTGGTGGGGGATTTCAAAATCTCAGATTTGAAATCTCAAATCTCAGATCGCCTGGCTTCACGCGAGACTGACTCGCGAGCGAAAGAGGCGTTTGCGCGAGCGCTGCTCGCACTGCAACCGGACTCGATCCTTTCGGCACTCTTGCCGTTGATTGGAGATGCGTCGTTGCCGGAATCGCTGCGCGAGCAAGTGTCGGTGGCCATTGTCGCGGCGACGCCGCTGGCAGCGGATGCGAAGACCAAGTTGTTGCTGGCGGTCGTGAAGGCGATCCCCGAACGACTGCAACTTCGCTTGGCCGAGTCGCTCGCTTCGGACGTGGCTGGGGCCGAGTCTTTATTGCGGCTCGCGAAGGAGGGGCATGTTTCGCCGAGATTGCTGACTCGGCCGAGCGTCAAGCAACGGCTAGATGCGATCAAGTCGGAAGAGTTGCTCATGCAGATCACCGAGTTGGTCTCTGGTCTGCCGGATGAAGACGAAGCTCTGCGCAAGTTGGTTGAGCAACGTCGAACGGTGTTCCTGGCCGCTCAGTCGAATCCAGACACGGCACAGCGGCCATCAGTAGAAGCGGGGACCGCGTTGTTCACGAAGCAATGTGCGGCGTGTCACCAGATCGCCGGCAAGGGGACGATTGTTGGGCCACAACTGGATGGCATCGGGCAGCGCGGGTTGGAGCGAGTGCTGGAGGATGTGCTTGATCCAAATCGGAACGTCGATGTGAACTTCCGCACGACGACCGTGGTCACGAAGGACGGCAAGATCTTCTCTGGTCTGTCGCGCCGCGAAGAGGGGGCGACGCTGGTGCTGGTGGATAACAAAGGGAAAGAGTTCACCGTGCCGCTGGCGGACATCGACGAACGGGTGAAGTCGAATCTGTCGCTGATGCCGGCCAATGTGGGTGAGATTCTGACCGAGCGAGAGTTCTTGGATTTGGTCAGTTATCTGCTGTCGCAACGGCAGAAGGTTGAGCCGAAACCGTAGGACTTTACGTAGCCGTCATCGCTCCGCGTGACGAACTGAATCGTCACGATGCCCGCGAGTCTATTTGGTAATGACGTCTCGTGGACGTTCTGCTTGTCACGCGGAGTGGTGACGGCTACGTTGCCTCGCTCAGGCGGTCGCAGACGATGTCGAGCATCAGGGGATGCAGGCCGAGCGGTGGGCAGAGGTCGAAACAGACATGCGGCCATTGCTCGGCAAATTGTGCTCGGAAGCGGTGCAGGTCTTCTGTGACGTGCGTGCCAGCCGAGAGGAAATACGGCAGCAGCAGGACTCGCGTCGCGCCGAGCGTGACGCAGCGTTCCGCACCTTGCGGAATGGTCGGCTCGGTGAGTTCGAGATACGCGGTCTCGATGACGTGGTTAGGGAAGCGGGAACGGAGTTGCTCGGCGAGTTGGAGCAAATCGGCGTTGGCGGTGGCGAGTCGGCTGCCGTGAGCGATCAGCAGGATGGCGGTGCCGGGGGCGAATGTGGATGCGTTCGGCATGGGAGTAGTCCAAAAGCCCGCGAGCCACTGAGGCAAGCTCAGTGGGGTACTAATCAACTCAATCGCTGCCGTTGGGGACGAAGTGGATTTTTCCGCTGCAGAGTTTGCAGGCCACTTTCATGCCGAGGTATTTGATGGCCACGCGGAGTTCTTCGGAGCAGTAGGGGCAGTCGGAATAGAAGGCAACCGGCTTAGCGGTGGGGCTGGAGAGGTCGAAGCGGAACGAACCTGCGCAGAACTTACAGGAGACACCCTGGCCGACGTACTTGCGGTTGATCCGCAGTTCCTTGTCGCAGTGCGGGCAGAGGATGTAGTACCCGGTGGGTGAGACTTCGACCATGCTCGCGACCTCCTGCAAAGGAACGAACTGAGGGATCTCGACGCTATCCGGTTTCAAGTCCTCGTTGAGGAGCGTGCGGCAATTGCGGCACCGCACCTGATTCTTCGGCATCCATTCACCACACGAGGGACAATCTCCACCGGGCCAATTCGGCATTATTGAGTTCCGTTACAGATTCCGATCCAACTCGCCTTGCCGATCCGCTTTACTTAGCGACCAAACACTTCAATCGAGAAAACGTGCGCAGATACAGCCGTCCGTTGGCGACCGCCGGCGTCGAATAGGTGTTATCACCTAAGTCTGCCGTTCCTAGTTCTTTGAATTCTGGGCCTGCTTCAATGACCGTGACTTTGCCACCGTCTTCCACCCCATAAATCTTGCCATCAATGCATAGCAGCGAGCCGCTGTACTTGCCCCCCAGGCGTTTCGACCAGACGTCTTGTCCGGTTTTCAAATCGACACAGACGACGATTCCTTCGTCGCTCCATTCGTAGAGATGATCTCCATACACGATGGGAGTCGGCACATACGGGATCAGCTTTTCTCGTTTCCAAACGACTTTGGGCCGTCCCTGCTCGTCACGCGTCTTCGGATCAATCGCAATCTGCAGCACTCCGTAACGGCCCCCTTGACCACATGACGCGATCAGAAGTCCCCCGCCGTAAACCGGCGAGGCGACTGTCCGCAGTGGGAACTCGTCTGTCTGCCAGTTGAGCGCCCCGGTTTTCAAGTCGAGGCTGCTGATTCCCGTCGCCCCGCTGGCACAGATGAGCTGCGCGGGTTGATTCTGTTCGCGGATGACGATCGGCGTGGAATATGACGTGGACTGACCACGAAAAGCTCGCGGCGTGACCCAACGAGTCGTTCCGGTTTCTGTGTCGAGAGCGTAGATCGAACTCGGCCCGTCTTGATCATTGCAGACGATCAACATGTCATCGACCACGATGGGCGAGACGCCCAGACAATGCTGGCTTTCATAGGTGCCGAGGTTGCGTCGCCAGATCAGGTCGCCCGCGAAGTTGTACGCGGCGGCAAGAAAGTTCTCTTTGTCGGCGAACAGAACATAGACCCGCTCGCCATCCGTCGCGGGGGTGCTCGATGCCTGGCTCCCTTTGGAGTTGTCTGGTTTAACGCGATTCATCCCGATCGATCGGGACCAATGTTGCCTGCCAGTCTTCGCGTCCAGACAGATCAGCCAGCGGATCGCTCCGATGTCTTCGGCGGAGGTCACGAAGACGTGATCGCCCCAGACGATCGGGGCGGCGTGGCCGGTCCCATCAATGGCCACATCCCAGGCATAGTCGCCCTGGCTCCAACTGGTCGGAATCCCCTTTTGTTTGCTGATTCCGGAGCCATCCGCGCCTCGGAACTGCGGCCAGTTTTCTGCGTTCGCCAAGCCACAGGTGAAGGACGCGATGAGTCCGATGATCGCGAAAGCTGGCGTCCGCCAGACCCACTTTCTCATGGGCGCGCAACCGACAGTTAGCATGTTGTTTCCTCGTGTTGTGTTTTCAGTGATGTCTCTGCGGTCGCAGGGGAGCGAGTTCACGAAAAGCTCACAATTCAGCCGAGGGACACAACGAGTCGGTCTCGCCAAGAAGTCGGCCCAAGTCAGAAGGTCGTAACATGACCGAAGCGGAAATCGCTTGCAAGTCTCTAATTGGGCAATCGTTGCGAAGCAGGTAGGGAGAGAAGAGCAGTTGTCGCGTCTGTGAGGTTGGAGGAGGTTATTCTTGGCTGCCGTCGCGGTTTGCGGCCGAGGATTCGAGTCCACGGAATTCTGGGCTGGCAATCCGTTCGCGTTAAGACAACGTCGCCATTAGGTCGCACTAAGAGCCGTCAACAATGCGGGGGACAGAACAAAGTTTTCGTTTATCTCGGTGGAGGCTCCGGTCAGCGTATCGTCCCCTTGTCCGCCGGCGATGGTGTTTGACGCACCTTGACCGTTGACTTCATCGTCTCCCTGGTCTCCCAGAACGATGTCGTTGCCTCCGCCGCCGAGCAGGAGATCGTCTCCGTCACCACCGCTGATGGTGTCGTTGCCGGCTCCACCGCTGATGGTATCGTCGCCATCACCGCCCCCCAGCAGATCGTTGCCGTCACTGCCAGCGATGATGTCGTCGCCGTCGCCGCCGTTGATGGTGTCGTCGCCGAGTCCGCCGTTGATCGTGTCGTCGCCGTGGTCACCGCGAATAATGTCGTTGCCGTCGCTGCCATTGATGACGTCGTTATTCCGGCCGCCATCGAGCGTGTCGTCACCGGTGTTGCCATTCAAACTGTCGAGCCCACTCTCGCCCAGCATCGAATCGTTCCCGTCACCTCCGTTGATGGTGTCGTCTCCGTCGCCGCCGCGCCCGGTATCACTGCCGACCCCTCCGTTAAGCACATCGTTGCCGAGCCCGCCTTCCAAGCTGTCGTTGCCAGAGTCACCACCCAAAGTGTCAGCACCGTCGCCGCCTAGGACTGTGTCGTCGCCATTTTCGCCGTTGAGCGAGTCAGCACTGGTTCCACCGAGGAGCAGGTCATTGCCATTGCTGCCTCGCAAGCGATCAATGCCAGCTCCACCTTCCAGTGTGTCGCCCCCCAGACTGCCAATCAGCGTGTCGTTGCCGTTCCCGCCGTCGATGCGGATGCGTACGACACCGGCCTTCGCGTTGAGAGCCGACAGCAAATCGTTGTCATCATTCCCCTGAATCACGAGCGAGGATCGGCAAACCGTATCGATGTCGCTCACAGTCACGGTGTCATCTCCGGCTCCGGAGTTGACCGTGACCTGACCGATCGTGGAATCGATGGTCAACTTCGCGGTTCCGTCCGTAATCTGCATCAGCCCAAACGTCCCGTCCGACGGGATCGCTGATTGGTTAATCGTGACATTGTTCGCCGCCGCACCCAGCACGACTTGCACACCATCCGCACCAGACGAATTTGTGACGGTGTCGCTGCCTGAGAACGTCCCTTGCCAGACAAAGATGTCGTCCCCTGCCCCACTTTCAATGAGGTCCGGCCCTCCTTGGCCATCCAGGGAATCATTCCCGTCACCTCCATTCAGCGTATCGGCCGCACTGCCTCCCAGCAGCGTATCGTTGCCGGCGTTACCCAGCAGCACGTCATTCCCGCCGTCTCCATTGAGCAAGTCATCCGCCGGGCCGCCGATCAACGTGTCGTTGCCGGTGTTGCCCAGCAGCGTATCTCCCAAGGGAGCAATGTCGTTGTTGGCGATCGTCGCGATGCCCGAACCACTTCCGACGGCCGCGCCGATCACGTTCGTCAGTTGCAGGAAGAACGACTCATCCCCCTCGAACTGGAAGTCCCCGTTGACCGTCACCGCAACGACCTGGCTGCCACCGTTGGGACCGAAGGTCAACGTCCCGAAGGCCGCGATGTAATCGCTGCCGGCCGTGGCCGTGCCATCGACCGTCTGATAGTCCACCGTCACGTTGCCACCCGTCGCTTGGACCGTGACTTGGAACGTCACGACCTGCGGCCCGGTATCTCCCTCGATCACATTGATGTTGCTGACGGAAACGGCCGGTGCCGCTTGCGCCGCGACAATTGCGAAGGCCAGACCTGAGGCAACATCAAAAAAACCAGAAGTCAGGCCGGTATTCCCGACGAGGGTTGCCGCACCAGTCGTGGGCGAAATCCGATAAAAGTTCGCGGTCGGCCCTTCCAAGAGCAGGAATTGGTCGTTGACCGCGTCGTATTCCAATCCCCCGGCCTGGGCTGTCAAATCGACCCCTAGCGCGCCGACTCGAGTCGCGACGGCCGTGGTCGTATCGATCGAGAATAGCGCGTCATTGAAATTGGCGTTGGTCCCCGTAATGCCACCGGCGATGACGCAGAACAGCGTTCCGTTGCGGATCGTCAAATAGTCCATATCCACGGTGTCACCATTCGCGGCCAGGTTCGCGGTCCCGACCACGATGTTTCCAACATCCGTGACCGCTCCATTCGTGGGATCGATGCGGAAGAGATGCGGGTTGCCGGCACCGGTGAAGGTGACGTAGTAGATGATGTTGTTGACCGTGTCGTAGGCCATGTCCCCTTCAAGATTGGCACCCAACAACGCTGGGTTAACGAAGGTCGTCAGTTGCGAGGCGGCATTCGCCGGATCGATCGAGAACAAGAAGGGACCAAGTTGCGAGTACCCAATCAATCCCCCGTTCGGATCTTGCGCGATGTCGTGAATGAAGGATTGGTTCGTGTTACCTACGAGCCTCGTGGCGGCCGTGGTTTGGTCAACCCGATACAGGTCGCCGAAGAATGTCGCAGCAAAGAGTTCGGCGGGTGGAGCATCATCATTGGTGATCGTGCCGGTCCCTTCCTGGGTCAGCAGGCGTGCCCCGCTCGTCGGCGAACTGAGCACCAATCCGACGGTTTCATTGACTTCATTCACCGCGTCACCGTTCACCGTCACGGCCACGGTCTGCGTCGTGACACCCGGCGCAAAGGTGACCGTTTGAGTCAGAGCCAGGTAATCCTGATTCGCGAGGCTGGCCTGTCCATCCGCCGTCTGTACGTCGACAGAGACCGGCAGGAAGCTGGCTTGTGACAACGTCAACGTGAAGTTCAGAATCGCCGGACCCGCATCCCCTTCCAGCACACTGCCGCCGACGATCGAGATCGTCAGAGGTGCCGCTTCGGGAATGGGATCCGCGCTATCGACCGTGTCGCTGCCAATACCGCCATCCAATGTGTCGGCACCGCCACCTCCCAACAGTGTGTCGTTTCCTCCCTGACCATTAAGACGGTCGTTTCCGGGGGTACCACCAAGCGTGGCCGTTCCATCACCGCGTAACACGTCGTTGCCGTTGCCACCAAAGTCAGTGTCATCTCCCTCGTTGCCGTTGACGATGTCATCGCCCGCCTCGCCGTTGACCGTATCGCTCCCCTGGTTGCCGGAAACACTGTCGTGGCCCGCTCCGCCCGACACTTGATCGTTGCCGTCATCGCCGGAGACCGAGTCGTTGCCGGACTGCCCCAGGAGGATGTCGTTGTCATCACCACCCGCGATCACGTCCGCGTCGCCGCCACCCAGAATCGAATCGTCTCCGGCGTCTCCCGCTAGCGAATCTTGACCATCGCCACCAATGATCGTGTCGCTGTCGTTGCCCCCCGATACCGTGTCGCTGCTCTGGCCGGCATCGATGTTATCCGCACCGTCACCTCCCGTGATGACGTCGGCGTGGTTGCCGCCGGAGATTGTGTCGTTGCCCGCGTCGCCACTAACCGAGTCGCTGCCGTCACCGCCAACTAGGCTGTCGTTGCCGTCGCCGCCGGTGATTGAATCGCGGCCGTCGCCGCCATTGAGCGTGTCATTGCCACCCTGGCCATCGATCACATCAATACCATCACCACCCAGCAGACTATCGCCGTAAGTCGGCGAGCCCAGGATCGTGTCGTCGCCATTGCCACCATCCACACGGATGCTCGCGAGCGACGGGTACGTCAGATTGTCCACGAGACTCAAGTCGATGTTGTTCGCCGCGTCGCCTCCTTTGACGACGATCGACGTGACCGTGCTGGTCGGGACGTGCGGTGCCGTTCCTAACAGCAGGCCATTCGCGACCACTTCAACCCGCAGGCTCGTCGCGTTCTGCCGAATGGCAATGCTGTCGCCAGCGTCCGAGCTGACAAACAGCTCACCGCCGACGAACAGTGCGGCGACGGACAAAAGCAAGCGGTCTTCCAACTGCTCAACCGCCGCGTTCGGCGTCGAGGTGTGACCGAAATCCGAGGACGGCGAGAAGGCTTGCGTCCTAACGACTGAAACCAAGATTTGAATACCACGGCAGGGAGTCCGTTCCCGGAGATCGCGGTTCTGTCCGGCCTCTGCCTGGTGCCGAATCCAAATTCGGCACCGACGATGCAACAGAGACCATTCCTTCCCCATAAACGGCAGACGCCGGCCACAAATCGCTCAAAATTGGGAGCGCAGGCACAAGCGGCATCACCGACATCTACGGAGAGTTTGGTACCACGAGAACAACCGTCATAACCGGACCTTAAGCTGTAACGGTTTTGACGATCGTCCGATTCCTTCCGGGCGACTCAGCCTATTTGCGGGACTTTTCCGCCCTCGTTTGCCGCGGCTAACCGGCGTCTTGTTGAAGAATTGCTCCTTGAAGTTTTAGCTTCGGGTCAGGTAGCCACGCTCGTTAGAGCGTGGGTTTTCATTGAAATCCACCCACGCTTTTGGCGAGCGTGGCTACCCAGAGATCCACTTGGGGCGAATTAGGTCGCATTGAGGGCTGCCATCAACGCGGCCGACAGCATGAAGCTCTCGTTGATCTCGCTGGGATCTCCGATGAGCGTATCGTCTCCTTGTCCACCCGAGATGGTATCGGTGGCACCTTGGCCGTTGACCTGATCGTCTCCCTGGTCACCCTGCACGACGTCACCGCCACCGCCGCCGTTCAAGAAGTCGTCTCCGTCACCGCCACTGATGATGTCGTTGCCGGAACCACCGTTGACGGTATCGTCGCCATCGAAGCCACCCAGCAGGTCGTCGCCATCGTCGCCGCTGATGACGTCGTCGCCGTCACCTCCGTTGATCGTGTCGTTGCCGAGTCCCCCGCTGACCGTGTCATCTCCATGATCACCAAGGAGCCTGTCGTTGCCATCTCCGCCGTTGATGACGTCGTTGTTTCGCCCACCGTTCAGCGTGTCGTCGCCGGCCTCGCCGTTCAAGCTGTCGAGGCCAGTTCCACCCAGTAACGAATCGCTGCCGTCTCCACCGTTGGCGGTGTCGTCGCCGTCGCCGCCGTTGGCCGTATCATTACCCGCACCACCGTTGAGCAGATCGTTGCCGAGTCCACCTCGCAGGCTGTCGTTACCAGCGTCACCACCCAGTGTGTCGGCTCCGTCACCGGCCAGTGTGTCGTTGGTATCGCCACCCAGCAGCGTGTCGTTGCCGTTCTCACCGTTGATCGAGTCAGCACCGGTTCCACCTTCGAGCTGGTCGTTGCCGTCACCTCCTCTGAGGCGATCCGTCCCGGCACCACCAACCAGAGTGTCACCACCCAGACCGCCCAGGAGTGTGTCGTTGCCGTCACCTCCTTCGATACGGATTCGAACCGGCCCGGCCTTCGCATTCAGAGCTGTGATCAAATCGTTACCAGCGTCTCCTTGAATCACGAGTGACGATCGGCAAACCGTATCCAGATCACCCACCGTCACGGTGTCGTCGCCGGCTCCAGAGTTCACTGTGACCTGGCCAATCGACGAATCGATCGTCAACGTCGCTGTCCCTTCCGTGACCTGAATCAAACCGAAAGTGGCGTCCACCGGAATCGGTGACTGCGTGATCGTGACGTTGTTCGCCGCCGCGCTCAGCGTGACTTGCACTCCATCCGCGCCGGAGGCATTGGTAAGAGTATCGCTGCCAGAGCTCGATCCTTGCCACACGAAGATGTCGTCCCCAGCTCCGCTTTCAACGACATCCGGTCCACCCTGCCCATCCAGCGAGTCATTGCCGTCTCCGCCATTGAGCGTGTCAGCCGAACTGCCTCCCAGCAGTGTGTCATTACCACCCAAGCCGAGCAGCAAGTCGCTTCCGCCATCGGAATTGAGCAAGTCATCCGACGGACCGCCGATGAGCGTGTCGTTACCGGTGTTCCCCAGCAACGTGTCACCCAGGGGTGCAACGTCGTTGTTGGAGATCGTCGCGATGCCCGATCCAACGCTGATGGGCGAGCCAGTCGCGCTCGTCAGTTGCAAGAAGAACGACTCATTCCCCTCGAACTGGAAGTCGCCGCTGACGGTCACCGTAACGTTCTGAGTGCGCGTGCCACCGAACGGACCAAAGTTCAGAGTGCCAGAGACCGCCGTGTAATCGGTCCCAGCCGTCGCGGTCCCATCGACCGTCTGGAAGTTGACCGAGACCGGGCTTCCCGTCGCTTGAGACGTGACTTGGAATCTCACGGTCTGCGTTCCGGTATCACCCTCGGTCACGATTACGTTATTGATCGAAACGCTTGGCGGATTCACCGGCGGGATTGGCGCGAATGTTAAACCAGCGGCATTGTTGAAGAATCCGGAGAGACCAGTATTTCCAACCCGAGTTGCGACCCCCGTCGCTTGAGCGATTCTGAACAAGTCCCCGGACGTTCCATCGATCAGGACAAAGTTATTCGCGACGGGATCGAAGTCCATGCCTCCCGAATTGGCAGCGAGATCAACTCCCAAAGCACCAATCCGAGTCGCAACGAGAGTGGCGGGATTGATCGAGAAGAATGCGTCGTTGAAGTTCGCATTGGTGCTCGTGACGCCAGCGCTGATGACACCAAACAGCGTCCCACCGCTAAACGCAAGATAGTCGAATTCCACGTTGTCCGTCGCAGTTGCCAGGTTGGCAGCACCAACTAAAATCTCGCCCAGATCAACAGCGGCTCCGGTGGTCCGGTTTATGCGGAACAAGTTCGGATTTCCAACCCCCGTTGAGACCGAATAGATGAAGTTGTTCGTCGCGTCAAACGCGATGTCACCCTCATTCTGGAACGGTATGCCGGTAACGTTGATGAAACCTGAAGCTGCCCCCGTGTTGGCGTCAATGTTGACCAACGAGTTAAAGAACGGGTCAAAGGCGACGATGGCGCCGGTCGAGTCCTGTGTGATGTCGAGTGCTCCAAACAGTCCCGTTCCGCCCACCACGGTCGACGTCGCAGTTGTCGGATCGATCAGAAACAAAGTCGGGCTTCCGAAGGTTCCTTCCGTAAGGGCGAACAAGCCAATGACGGGGGCATCATCATTGGTAATCGTGCCGAACGCTTCCTGATTCGACAGCCGTGCCCCATTCGTTGGGTTACTGAGCACCAACCGGACGGTTTCGTTGGCTTCACTCGTCGCATCACCGGCCACCGTCACCGACACGGTCCTCGTCGTGACACCCGGCGCGAACGTGACGATTTGGCTTAACGCCGTGTAATCCATATCCGCGATGCTGGCAAAAGCGTCCTGCGTCTGTACGTTGACCGAAATCGGCAGGAAGCTGGCCTGCGACAACGTCAACGTAAAATTCAGAATCGTGCGGCCAGCATTCCCTTCCATGACGCTGCCGCCAACGACCGAAATCGTGACTGGAGTCGCTTCGGGAATTGGGTCCGAGCTATCGACCAGATCGTTCCCTGCGCCGCCATCGAAGCTGTCAGAGCCACCGCCACCAAACAACGTGTCGTTGCCTCCTTGGCCGTTGATGACATCGTTGCCAGCGGCACTACCGAGCGTCGCCGTTCCGTCACCTCGCATGGTGTCGTTGCCGTTGCCGCCGAACAGCGTGTCATTTCCCTCGTTGCCATTGACGATGTCATTGCCTGCTTCACCGTTGACGGTGTCGTTACCCAGACCGCCGGAGGCGCTGTCGTTGCCAGATCCTCCCAACACAAGATCGTTGCCGTCATCGCCAGAAACAGAGTCGTTGCCCGACTGTCCCGACACCGTGTCATTGTCGAGACCGCCAGAGATGATGTCCGACTCGCCACCGCCCAGAATCGAGTCATCGCCGTCTTCACCCGACAGTGAATCCAGTCCGTCGCTGCCGTTAATGGTGTCGTTGCCGGCACCGCCTAACACGGTGTCGTTGCTTTGGCCGGCATCAATGTTGTCCGCCCCGTCACCACCTGTGATCGAGTCGGCGTGATTACCACCCGAGAGGGTGTCGTTGCCCAGGTTACCGGTGAGAGTATCGCTGCCATCACCGCCAGTCAGACTGTCATTGCCGTCGCCGCCGGTGACCGAGTCCCGGCCGTTGCCGCCATCGACGATGTCATTGCCACCTTGGCCGTTGATGGTATCAGTACCGTCACCGCCCAGGACGCTATCGCCGTAGGTCGGGGATCCCAGAATCGTGTCGTCGCCATTGCCGCCATCCACAAAGATGGGGCGATTGCCGGCCAGCGAGGGGAACGTCAGATTGTCGACCAGACTCAAGTCGATGTTATTCGAGTCGTCGCCTCCTTTGACGACGATCGACGTAATCGAACTGGTCGGGACGTTCGGTGCCGTTCCCAGCACCAATCCATTCGCGACGACTTCGACCCGCAGGGTCGTCGCGTTCTGTCGAATCGCGATGCTGTCGCCACCGTCCGAGCTGACAAACAACTCGCCATTGACGAGCAGTGCCGAGACCGACAACAGCGAGCGGTCTTCCAACCGTTCGGCCGCAGCCTTCGTCGTCGTGGTGTGACCAGTGGTCCGAGGACGGCCAGATTGTTTTCGTCCTAACGACTGTAACCAAGATTTGAATAACACGGCGGGTAGTCCTTTCCCGGAAGATCGCGGTTCTGTGTGTTCTCTGCCTTCTGCCGAAACCACCTTCGGCACCGACTGTGCGACAGAGGCCGTTCTTCCCAATAAAACGGCATACGCCCGCGACAAATCGCTTAAATGTGAGAGCGGTGGCACATGCGGCATCACCCACAATTGCGGAGCGTTGGGCACGACACAAACAACAGTTACAATCGGACCTTAAGCTGTAACGGTCGTACTGATGACTCGCGTTGTGAGGGCGACCTAGCCGATCGGCGTGCATGACTTCCGCCGTTGAAAACCGCGAGCGATGGCATACTTGGCATCACCGACATTCGCGGAACGATGGGTGCAACACGCACAACAGTTATTACCGGAGTTTAAGCTGTAACGATTCTGCCGATCACTCGCGTCGTGACGGCGCGGCGCAGCCACAACCAAACGGTGTCCGTTGTCAGAGCAACGAATTAGGGTTGGACGCATTGGCCGCAGGGCGCTAGCCCCGGTTCGAGCGAGATAAACCGGGACTAACGCCCTACGGATGATCTCGTGAGTGGGAATGACACCAGCAATCCCACGCTCTCGCGAGAGCGACTACTTCTTCCCGTCGAGCTTCGACAACTTGGCTGTCTGCTGATTCATGCCGATCCGTTGGTACTCGCTCAACGAGACCTTTTGCAGCTTCGGATCGCGGAGCAATGTCTCGCACTGGTGAATGATCTGCTTTCCGCGAGCATCCAAACTCCAGGACACCGAGTGCTCAGCCTTGAGATTCAACGGCCGCTCGAACTTGGCCCGCAGAGTCACTTCAACGGGCAATAACTTCTGTTGCTTGAGCCGCTCATTCAGCTCCAGCCGGACGCTCGGAAACATCGGTTGCGGGCGCAGCACAAAATTCAGACGGCACATCCAATCGGCAAAGTTCAAGTAAGCCTCGACTGCCTCTGGCTGGACATTCGCAGCACCACCGACTTCGTACGAGATCGTCTTGCTGTGTAATCGCAATCGATGCTTTCCCGGTTCTAGCTCTGTTTCGAATGACGGTCGCAACTGAAATTTCAGTGTTTCGATCTGCTGCCGCGGCGGCTTCGGTTGCTCTTCCAATTCCTGAATCCGCTGCCCCAAGCGCTCTTCCGCCGACTCCAACAAGTGTTTGAGTTCATCGAAATCCACGCTGCAGACGACACTCCGGTTGCTATTCAGAATCAAAATCCGATGGTGGGCCGGCTCCAAAATCGTGGCTTCCGCCGACCCATCAATCACATCGTAGACCTTGCCCACATGGAACAGAGTACGACTGCGCGCGACCGGCTGGTTCGGCTCCTCGATGTCCAAATCGAAGACCCTCGTGCTGACGGAAAAGTCTTGAGCCAGAAGATCAGTTCCCAACAGGCACGTACCAACGACGAGCGCCAAGATGCGCAGCATGGATGACTCCAAGCAGCCGAACTGCGAAGGGGGAGGAGGAGATCGGAGGGGAAGTACGGTGAGATGGCCGAGCGGCCGGTGCCGGCGGAAACGCCAGCGGAAGGGGATTGCGGACGGAACATAGCACCGTCTGGCAAATCGCAGCAACAGGAACTGCCGGGACGCCGGTCAGGTGCCGCACACCGGACAGTCGGGTTGACGGGCAATGGGCACGGTGCGAAACGTCATGTCTCGCAAGTCGAACGTCAGCAGTCGCCCGGTAAGTGGTTCTCCGACTCCGGCGATCAGCTTGATGACCTCCATCGCCGCCAGCGAGCCAACCGTTGAAGACACCGCCGCAAAGACCGGAAATTCGCGTTTCCAGTTCGGTGGCGGTTCCGGATACAGGCAATTCAAACAAGGAGTGCATCCGGGAACGATCGTCGTCAGCCGGCCTTCGAGTTCATACATCGCCGAATCGACCAGCGGCTTCCGCTGACGAACCGCCTCGCGATTCATCAGCAGGCGTTCGGCAAACAGCGGAGCGGCACTCACTACCACATCACAACGGCTGACCAACTCGGCCGCATTCGAGTCATTCACGTTCTCGGCGACGGTTTCGACTTCCACATGGGGGTTCAGTTCTCGCAATCGACGAATTGCCGACTCGACGCGCGGCTTGCCGATCCAATCCGTGGTCATCAGCAATTGACGGTTGAGATCGTTCAGCCGCAGTTCACCCCCATGAGCCAGAATCAGCCGCCCGATCCCCGCCGCCGCCAATTGCATCGCGGCTGTCCCCCCTACCCCGCCTATGCGCGAAACGAGGACCGTGGCACTCTTCAATCGACGTTGTCCCTCCTCACCGAAGTCGCGAACCCAAAGCTGCCACTCATAGCGGCTCCGTTCGCCGTCAGTGAGTTCAGGAAGCAGAGTCATCTTCAATACTCCGTCAGAAAAAAATTTGCGAAGCGAAAACTAACCCGCAGCGTCAGCGAGGGCGAGTGCTTCACTCACGTTCCAACCGATCGTTGCCGCAGCAGCTCCACAATCTCCGCCGAGGTCGGCGACCTGCCGCAGCCCAATCGCCCCAGCCAACCGCGCGTCTTCCAGCGATTGAAAACCTCTTGCCCATCCTGCTCGACGCGGAAGCAACCCCAGAAGCCGGGGCGGCATTCAACGGTCAGTCCCAACTCACGCCGTACCACATCGGCGATCTGCTCGGCCGGCGGTCCAAAGCCACAGGTACGACAGAAGTGAATGACAACTTGCGAGGCCAAGACGCTGCTCTCCAACGGTAAGAATCTGAGAGCCACAAGCTATCAGGTTTCCGGCCGTGATTGGACTCTCTGACCCGCTCGCGATGCGCCCGAGGCGATGATTACCATCTGCCTCCGTATCTTCCTTCGAGAATTTAGGAGCCCCTTCATGGCTGACACGCAGATTCATTCGTCGGTGGACTTCGACAAGCCGGGCAAGCAGCACGGGCATCTGTGCATTCCGTATTCGTACAACCTCGGCGGTTGGGCAAACCTGATGGTGCCGATCACCGTCATCCAAAACGGCGATCGAAACACGGATCGGGATGGCGACGGCGTGCGAGACACCACTCACGACGGTCCCACCGCGCTGGTCATGGCCGGTAATCACGGCGACGAATACCCTGGCCAAGTCGCGATCCTCAAGCTTTGCCGCGAACTGCAAGAGTCCAATGTGTGCGGCCGCATAATTTTGATTCCGTGTCTGACGATGCCGGGGTCCAAGGCGATGACTCGGCTGTCGCCGCTGGACGGCAAGAACTTCAACCGCTGCTTTCCGGGGAATCCGAATGGGACTCCGTCCGAAATGCTGGCGCACTATCTTACGACGGTGCTCTTCCCGATGGCGGACATCGTCATCGACATCCACACGGGCGGACGGAGCGTGGACTTCGTGCCGTGCGCCCACATGCACTTGGTGCCGGATCTCCAACAGCGACAACAGATGATGGCCGGCACGGAAGCCTGGGGTTCCGAGTTCTGTTTCCTCTACGCCGACATCGCCGGCACGGGCCTGCTGCCGGTCGAAGCCGAGCGGCAAGGCAAGATCGTCATCACCACCGAGATGGGAGGCGGCGAACCTGTCACAGCCGCCGTTCACAAGCTGACACAGAGCGGCCTCCGCAACGTGCTGATTCATCTCGGAGTGCTCACAGGCGAGAAGCTGACTCGGCAACAGCAAGGCGTCCCCCCCGCTCGCTGGGTGCAGGCTTTGAATCGCGACGACTACCGCTTCGCCCCAGAGTCCGGCATCTACGAAAACATCGCGGCACTGGGCCAAGAGATCGCCGACAACGAAATCGTCGGCCTGATCCATTTCATCGAACGCCCCGAACGTGAGCCAGTACCGGTGATCGCGCGGACGGCCGGAGTCCTCATCGCCTGCCGCGGCCCATCGGTGGTCACACAAGGAGACTGCGTCGCCTGCATCGCCCACGACGTACCGGACGATCTGCTGCGATCGCACTAAGCCCCGCTCCCATTCGCGCTGACAGAAAAATGGGGGCAGAAAAACGGCTGCCCCATTGTTCGTCACCACCCTTTCGCAGATGAAGTGACTCGTTTCTTTTTTCTGTCCCCATTTTTCTGCCAGTCCATTCAAACCAAGCCAGACAACCAAGGAGAGGGATCATGACCTCACATGGAAAGACGATTGGCCTCACATTGTTTTTGCTGCACCTGGGTTGCTGGAGAGTCTTGGCGGGGGACGCAGCCGACACACGGCTTCAGAGTTGGCATCAGTGGCGTGGTCCCCTCGCGACAGGAGTCGCGCCCACAGGCGATCCGCCGATCGAATGGGACTCCACTCGGAACGTGAAGTGGAAAGTCGAAGTCCCCGGCCACGGCAAATCGACACCGATCATTTGGGGCGATCGAGTCTTCCTGATCACGGCAGTCAACACTGGCGAAGTGGTCGAGGGGGCACCGAAACCGGAAGACCAGCCGATGCGAACATTCGGCATCAAGTTCCCGAACACGCTTTTTCGATTCGTCGTCCTCTGCCTGGATCGCAACACCGGCAAAACGCTTTGGGAAAAAACGACGATCGAAGAACTGCCACACGAGGGACACCACGGCGACAACAGCCATGCCTCGGCATCACCCACGACTGACGGCAAGAACCTCTACGTCTCGTTCGGTTCGCGCGGCGTGTATTGCTTCGATCTGGACGGCCAGTTGCAGTGGCAGAAGAAGATCGGCCAAGTCGAAACACGGCTGAGCTTCGGCGAGGCCAGTTCGCCCGTCGTGCATGGCGACACCCTGATCTTGAACCGTGACAACGAAACCGATTCGCACATTCTCGCACTCGATACCAAGACGGGAGAGACGCGCTGGCAGGCCAAGCGTGAGGAAGTCAGCGCGTGGGCCACTCCGCTGATCGTGGAATACAATGGCCGAACACAGGTCATCACCAACGCCAGCCGGTTCGTGCGCAGCTACGACTTGGCGACCGGCGAAGTCCTCTGGCAATGTGGCGGACAAGTCGCCAACGTGACTCCGTCCCCGGTGCTCTTCGGCGCTCATGTCGTCTGCATGAGCGGCTACAAAGGGAGCATCGCCGTCTCGCTGCCGCTCGACGCCAGCGGCGACATCACTAAAAGCGATCGCATCGCCTGGCGCTGGGAGCGAGACACCCCCTATGTCCCATCGCCACTGCTCTACGGCGACAGGCTGTACTTCAACAAGTTGAACAACGCGGTCCTGACTTGTCTCGACGTGAAGACCGGCAAGCCGATCCTCGAATCCGTCCGCTTGCCGAGCTTGCTCAACATCTATGCGTCCCCCGTCGGAGCGGCCGATCGGATCTATCTCACCGCCCGCGACGGTACAACGCTCGTCATCAAGCGAGCCGAGACGTTGGAAGTTCTCGCCACGAACAAGCTGGATGATTACATCGATTCGTCACCGGCCATCGCCGGCAAGCAACTCTTCCTGCGCGGACAGAAGCACCTGTATTGCCTCGAAACTCAATAAAAGTAGTTTCAAAACCGTACCGCGACCGTTTGGGAGCGGCCCGGGTCGTCAAATCAGGCCGCTCCCTACCGGTCGCGGTACAGCAATCTCACTGAGTTCCGATTTTTGAAACGACATCAAGGTCTGGAAAAAAAACTATGTTGTTCGACACGCACACCAACCTCATGTGGTATCCGGATCATCTCTCCGACGAATTCGTGCAGTTCGCGTGGGAGGCAAAACGGGCCAAGATGAAGCTGACCAAAGACGTCTACTTCGCCGGCAGCAGCGTTCAAGAGCAAAACGCCTTCGATTCGCGGCCAGAGCAACTGCTGAAGGTGACAGCCGACTCCGACAAGGTCATCGTGTTCGGCATCAAGGCTCCGTTCACCGGCATCAACGCCGATCAGGAATTGATCGCCAAGTTCGTCAAAGAACACTCCGACCGTTTCATCGGCTGGTGCTCGGTCGATCCGAACGACAGAGACTGCGTCGAGCAATTGGAGTACTACGTGAACCATTTGGGCCTGCGCGGCTTGAAGTGCTCGCCGATCTACCAGAACTGGGATCCGCAAGACCCGAAGCATTTGCCGCTGTTCAAGAAGGCCGAGTCTCTTGGCATCCCGGTCAACATCCATCAGGGAACGTCATTCGTCCGACCGGGACCGTTGAAGTACGCGAATCCGATCCAACTGGAGGACATCGCCATCGCCTGCCCGAACCTCCGCATCGTGATCGCCCACATGGGACACCCGTGGGAGACCGAATGCGTGGTGCTGATTCGTAAGCATCCGAATCTCTACACGAACATCTCCGCTTTGCACTACCGGCCGTGGCGTCACTATCAAGCCTTCATGACGGCCATCGAGTACGGTGTCGAACACAAACTGATCTTCGGCTCAGACTTTCCCTCAGCAACCGCTGCTCAGGTGATTGCCGGCCAGCACAAAGTCAACGACATTGTCGCGGGAACGAATTTTCCGAAGGTCTCAGAAGAGGTCATTCACAACATCATCTACGAGAATTGGAAACGCTTCTTGCCCGAATACGCGTAGTGCAGAAAGGGACGTGTGGCCAAAACTAATTCAGGCGAGCGGGGCGGCGTTAGCCCCCCGGTGAATTCAATTCAGAACCGGGGGGCTGACGCCGCCCCGCTCGCCAAAATGTTTCACGCACTATCACGCAAGACAACTTTTCCATTGGAAACAAAACATGTACACGAACCCCATCACACCCTCCACGTTGTCCGCATCAGTCATCTCCGTGCCTCCCCTGGCCCGCAAAGCCGACGGTTCGTTCAATCACGATGAAAACCGAAAGCAAATCCGGCATCTGGAAGCAGGCGGAGTCTCCACGCTGCTCTACGGAGGCAACGCCATCCTCGCTCACGTCTCAATCAGTGAGTATTCCAGTTTGCTGACGATGCTGACCGAATTGGCCGGCCCAGACTCGCTGATCATCCCGTCGGTCGGTCCCGGATTCGGGATGATGATGGACCAGGCGAAAATCCTGCGCGAGTTCCAGTTCCCCACCGCGATGATACTGCCGACTCGTGATGTCATCACGTCGGAGGGGGTTGCAACCGGACTCCGCCGATTCGTCGAAGCGACCGGCCGGCCGGCAGTCCTCTACATCAAGAACGACGGCTACATCGAGATCGACGCCGTCAAGCGCCTGCACGACGACGGCCTGCTGTCGTGGATCAAGTACGCGGTCGTTCGCGACAACACGGCCAACGATCCTTATCTGCGGAAGCTGGTCGACACGATTGGACCATCGCGAATCGTCAGCGGCATCGGCGAGCAACCCGCGCTGACGCATCTGCGAGACTTTGGATTGGCGGGCTACACATCGGGCTGCGTCTGCGTGGCACCACGTCTGTCGATGGACATGCTGCGGGCGATCAAAGCAGGCGACTTCGCAACCGCCGAACGCATCCAGGCGATCTTTCGCCCGCTCGAAGATCTGCGGAACGCGATCAACCCCATTCGAGTGCTGCACACGGCGGTCAGCTTGGTGGGCATCGCCGAAATGGGACCGATCCTCCCGCTGCTTTCCGAAGTCAGCGAAACCAACCGCCCGGCGATCCGAGAAGCCGCCGCAAAGCTGCTGGAGCAAGAGCAACGTTCCTAGTCACGAGATGGCACATTTCCGTAGCCGAAGTCGTGGGACTTCGGTCCGAACTCTCACGAGTTCGGCTACTTTCTGAACTTTGACGGACGAACGGAGCGTATGGCGAGCGATCATCTGACGGACTGGCTCTCTCAATGGCACGACGTGCGTGAGTTAGTGCGCGTCTCGGCCGAAGTCGATGCGGTCCACGAAGTCGCCGCGATCACCGATCGCGCGCGAATCGTTCAAGGCGGCCCTGCGCTTCTGTTTGAACATGTTCGCGGGCACTCGTTTCCTGTCGTCACGAACTTGCTGGGCAGCCCACGCCGTCTCGCGTCGGCGTTGGGGGTAAGTTCGTTCGACCTGTTATCCCAACGCATCGACGATTGGCTGTCGCTGTCGTTGCCCCACGGAGTGCTCGATACTTGGAAGCTGCTGCCACGATTGGCCGAATTGGCTCAATGGCCGCCAACCGTCGTGAAGGCGGGACTGTGCCAGCAAGTCGTCAAGCTGGGACGCGATGTGAACCTGGCCGAGCTTCCCGCGCCGACGATGTGGCCGGGGGACGCCGCGCCAACGATTACTTGGGGCCAGTTGCATTCGCAGTCACCAAGAACAACGGAAGCGATCGACGACACGCGGCGACAGGTCTGCGGCGTGCCGCTCGAAGTGCGCGGCCGAGACGGCTTGTTGATTCACGGCGACGAAACCTCCGAACTGTGGTCGTTGCTGGCCGAGTACCGCTCGCGCGGTCAACAGATGCCGGTGGCTGTGGCGCTCGGCGGCGATCCTGTGATGTCACTGGCGGCGTGGGCACCGCTTCCGCCACGAACCGACTCGCTGGTCTTCGCTGGCTTCTTGCGAAACCGCTCGGTCGAGCTGGTCGCCGCTCGGTCGATCCCGCTAACGGTTCCCGCATCGGCGGAAATCGTGATTGAAGGCTTCGTCGATCCACAGGCCCCGTTCGAGTCCGCCGGACCGATCAGCCGCGAGACCGGCTTCTTCGGCCCCAGCGAGTCGCTACCGCTCCTGCGCGTCACGGCGATCACTCATCGCGCGAATCCCGTTTTTCCAGCGATGATCCCGGCAACAGCACCGGCCGAGAGTCATTGGTTGGATCGCGCCTGCGAGAGATTACTGTTACCGATTGCTCGCTTGTGGATTCCAGAGCTGGTCGATTGGCGGCTGCCATTCTCCGGAGCCTCTCGGCACATCATGTTCGCCAGCATTCACAAGACTTTCGCGCAGCAAGCTCGCAAAGTGCTGCACGCTTTGTGGTCGTTGCCGAAGATCACGACCGCCAAAATGCTGGTGCTCGTCGACGACGACGTCGATGTGCGAGACGAGAACGCCGTCTGGGCGAGCGTCGCGGCTCACGCCGATCCGTCGCGAGACTTAGTCTTATGGGACGGCCCGGCCGATCCACTGGACCACGCGACAGCGGTGCGTGGCGTCGGTCGCAAGCTGGGAATTGACGCGACTCGCAAGTGGCCCAGCGAAGGCGGGTCATCGCAGTCCACTCAGCCATTGCGCTGGACGGCGGAGATCGCGGAGCGACTACAAACGCGCTGGCCAGAATTTGGACTGTGAATCCGCCGGACGAAATCCGGTTAATGCACTGAGCAGGGGTTAGGTCTTCAGATTTCATTTTTGGTACCGCGAATGGAGTGCGATCTGGATTGGCATGGCGGTGTGAGAAAAGAGTCCGGGATCGATCGCGAGGCCAAAAATGAAATTTGAAGACCTGACCCCGACATGCTGATGGGAGATGACGTTAATGACGGTTGATAAATCGGAGAGCCGTGTTCGCCAGATGTTCGGCGAGATTTCGGCTCGGTATGACCTCCTGAATCATCTGCTTTCGGGGGGCACCGACTATTACTGGCGCTGGCGCACCGTCCGATTGGCGAAGCCGACGGGAGCGGCACCGGTGTTGGATGTCTGCACGGGAACCGGCGATCTCGCACTAGCCTATTGGCGAGCCAGCGGGCGGCGCGTCTCCGTCGTGGGCTCAGACTTTACACACGAAATGCTGTCGCTCGCACGCGAGAAGTGGTCGCGCGCGCGAGGACTCGCGAATCCCGAACAGGTGCAGTTCGTCGAAGCGGACACTCAGCACCTGCCGTTCGGCGACAATCAATTTCAAATCGTCTCAGTTGCTTTCGGTCTGCGAAACGTCACTCGCACCGACGTCGGTCTGCGCGAGATGACTCGCGTCTGTCAGCCGGGAGGCAAGATCGTCGTACTGGAATTCTCCACGCCGACGAATCGCCCCTTCCGAGCGTTCTATCTCTGGTACTTCCGAAACGTGCTCCCCCGGATCGGACAACTGCTGATGCGGAACCAGCAAGCCGCCTACAACTATTTGCCGCAGTCTGTCAGCGAGTTCCCTCAAGGAGATTCCCTGGCCGAATTGATGCGGCAAGCCGGTCTGCAAAACGTCGTCTGGAAGCCTTTGACTTTCGGCATCGCTACGATCTATGTCGGCGAAAAGCCGAGTCCTTAGAAGCGGATTCCAAACCGTACCGCGACCGTCAGGGAGCGGCCCTTGTGTCGAACGCGGACCGCTCCCTGACGGTCGCGGTACGGTCATCTCTCGGCCGAGGTGACGAACATGCCAACCACACGACGCGAACTCTTAC
>SXKJ01000373.1 GCA_005778115.1 Planctomyces sp.
CCATGAAGACGTTTCCGCCTTACCTCTGCGCTCTTCGCTTCTCTGCGGTAAACAAGGAAGTGTCCGTCACTTTTACCGCAGAGAAGCGAAGAGCGCAGAGGTGGTGAAACTGCCGGACATTTCGAGTTGTGTAGATACCAACGAGCTTGTCTCGGTGGCTCCAGGGCCTTTGCACTACGACGCAGCAGGTCAATCAAGGCGTAGTGCAGAGGCCCGCGAGCCACCGACGCAAGGTCGGTGGGGTGACGGCGAGAGCGCGTGTTCCTGGCCGATCGACACGAACCTCGCGACGTGGGTAACGACGCTGTCGATCAACGCCTTGGGGGACGACGTGCCGCTCGACGCCCGCCCCGGCCTGCGAGCCTGGCTGCTCCGCCAGCAATACCGTGTCGTGCATCCCTACACCAACGCCGCCCCCGGCGGCTGGGCCTGGACCGACCTCCCCGGTGGAGTCCCCGACGCCGACGACACGCCGGGAGCGATGCTGGCGCTGACGACATTGAGTGGCGTCGCGATCAAGCATGTCGATTCCCCACCAATTGAAACGTGGAAGAGCGAAGCGGCGCTCGAGTTGGTAACGAAAGAGTCCAAAATCGAACGACTCAATCGAAGTCAAAATGAATTGAGAACCGGTGGGGACTCGATTTTTGATGCCGCGTGCTGGCTGAAGTCGCTTCAAAATCGTGATGGTGGCACTCCGACGTTTTGTCGTGGCTGGGGAGCGCTTCCGTTTGATCGAAGCTCACCTGATCTCACAGCTCACGTCATACGAGCACAACGAAGCGTCATGGATTTGTCGGAGTCCTCTTGGGATGCAAATCTCAAGCGGCCTAATCGGCGTCACTATCCGAGCGTTGATTTGATCGACTTCGTTGCAAATGTCGCGAACGGCCTCCGGTTTCTCAAACGCACTCAACGTCCCGACGGTTCCTGGCTGCCGTTGTGGTTTGGGAATCAGCACGCTCCGAACGACGAGAACCCGACGTACGGAACGGCCAAGGTGTTGGCGGCATTTCAGGCGTTGGGGCGGATGTCGGACGAGTCGGCCGTGCGCGGCGTGAGGTGGCTCGTCGAGAACCAAAACCCCGACGGCGGCTGGGGCGCGGGACCGGGAACTCCGTCGAGCGTTGAGGAAACCGCACTGGCGCTGGAGGCGTTGATCGGAGTGGGGAGTGGGGAGTGCGGAGCGCGGAGTGGACGACAAGAAACCCCGCCAGAACTCCCCACTCCGCACTCCGCACTCCCCACTACCATCACCGCCGGACTTTCCTGGTTAATCGTCCGCGTCGAAGACGGTCGTTTCCGTGAACCGTCTCCCATCGGTTTCTATTTCGCCAAGTTATGGTATTTTGAGGCCCTGTACCCGCTGATTTTCACCGTCGCGGCGCTCCGCAAAGCGGTGATGTGCGAAAACGACACGACAGCCGTACCGCGACCATCAGGGAGCGGCCCGGCCTGACGAGACCTCAAAAGCCACTCCCTAACGGTCGTGGTACGGTTTTAGACCCGGCAACGACGGGATTTGAATATGTCCATCGCGACGACTCCTCTGCACGAAACCGACGAGCGGCTTGAGCATCATCACGCCGTTGACCAGGACGCTCCGATGCCAGAGCGGCGGAACGGGGAAGCTGCGGCGCGTCGGCGAGTTTCGGATATCCAAGACGATGACGACGAGCCGATGCCGAAGCGGAAGAAGATTCGCTCCAGCACGTCGCATCTGAAGATCGTGCCGGAGACGTTGGAGCTGCGCGAACTCGTCAAAGCGAAGGCTCAGCAGTTCGCCGAGAAGCTGGATCACTCGAAGCCGTTCAACAAGAGTCAGCTTCAAGTGTGGGCGATGCAGTTGCTCGGCGAGATGTCGCTGCCGGAGAAGTACAGCGGGTTCGCGGCGGTGATGATCGGCAACTTCTTCTGGCGTCGGCAATTCCTGGCGACTCCGTTTGAACGTCGGATGCTGTTACTCCCGCACTGTCTCAAGCACGCCGAAGGCTGCCCGGCCGAGTACACCGAATTCGGGCTCGACTGCGAACGCTGCGGAGCCTGCACGATCGCCGACTACAAAGTGAAGGCCGAGCAACTCGGCTACAAGGTGCTAGTGGCGGAAGGCTCGCCGATCGTGTTGAAGATCATCGTCGGCGGTTACGTCGACGCAGTTCTGGGAGTCGCTTGCCTGAACGTTCTGGAGAAGGCGATCGACAAAGTCTTGATCGCGGGCGTGCCGAGCTACGCGGTGCCGCTGCACTCCGGCGATTGCCATAACACGTCACTGGATGAATCTTGGATTTGGGAAGTGCTGGATAAGTACGAGCCGATTCCTGACGCTCGGCTGACCGGTTATGTCTCGATCATGCGCGCGGCCAATCGGCTGTTCGACGAGCACTTCGATCGGCTGCTGCCGCCCGTTCGCAGCAAAACACCCGAAGCGGCCGCGACGCCGCTCGGTAAGACCGAGGACATCTCTTACGACTGGCTCCGCAACGGCGGCAAGCGCTTTCGTCCATTCATCACTCTCGCCGCTTATGACGCGGCGACCGGTGGTTCGTGTCTTAAAAACTTCGACTCGAACACCCAGCCCTTCGAGTTCCCCGATTCCGTTGCACGAGTCGCGATGTCGATCGAAGCGTTCCACAAGGCGTCGCTGGTTCACGACGACATCGAAGACGACGACCTCTTCCGCTATGGCCGCGAGACGCTGCACCGCACCCACGGCCTCGGCCCGGCGATCAACGTCGGCGATCACCTGATCGGGCTGGGATACAAGCTGATCGCCGCGAGTCGCGGTGGCCCCCGTTTCGTGAGCGGCACGGCGCTAGCCGCCGGTGACGGTGAGTCGAGCCCCCATGATTCACCGGCGGCTAGCGCCGTGCCACTCAGTTTGAGCGCCGACATCTCGTGCGACGTGCTCGAACGCATGGCCGCCGCGCACATAAAACTCTGCGACGGTCAGGGTGCGGAGATGTTCTGGCAACAGAATCCAACGCTCGACTTCACGCCGCTCGACGCACTGCAAATCTACGCGCTCAAGACGTCGCCGGCTTTTGAGGCCGCGTTGTACGCCGGGTTGAGAATGGCCGGCCCCATTGAGAAGTACGAGCATCTCGTCCCACAGTTCTGCCGGCACGTCGGCATCGGCTTCCAAATCCTCAACGACCTGAAAGATTGGAACGGCGACAACGACAACAAGATGGTCGCCGGCCAAGACGCGTTGGCTCTGCGGCCAACGCTGATCATGTCTCTGGCCTGGCAAGCCGCCAGCGCTGAGCAACGGCAACTCATGCAAAGCTGCTACTTCGACCGCGAGGAACAAGACGCCATCCGCCTCGCTCGCCTGCGCCGCTTGTACGAAGAGCTTGGCGTCTTCAACAAAGCCGAGCGTCTGATCGAGAAGTCGCGTGACCGAGCCGAACTCCTGGCCGACGACGTCGAATCCGAAGAGATCCGGCAACTCCTGTACTTCCTCGTGGACACCGTCCTCGCCGACGAACAAGACAAAGACCCGCGCGACTCAATGCCGAAGCCATCGCCAATGCTCGTGCCGCTGCCGGTGACGACTGCGTAACGCATCGCCGTCAGTGCGGCATTGCTCGGATTTAGGCCACTTCCCATAATCTCGCCGCTTTGAATCTGCGTTGACTCGTTGAGCATTTCGGCGTGCGAAACGCACCGAAATTGCCGACGGATTTGATCTCGCTTTGCTCATCTCTCACCGAGTTTGAAAGGAGTCTTCTAATGCCGATTTTCAATGACAATTCCGAGTCCATTGGTCGCACGCCGCTGGTTCGAATCAATCGTTTGAGCGCGGGACTGAAGGCGACAGTGCTCGCCAAGATCGAAGGCCGCAATCCAGCTTACAGCGTCAAGTGCCGTATCGGTTCGTCGATGATTTGGGATGCCGAGAAGCGTGGTGTGCTCAAGCCGGGAATGCAGGTGGTCGAACCGACCAGCGGCAACACCGGCATCGCGTTGGCCTACGTCTGCGCGGCACGCGGGTATCCACTGACGCTGACCATGCCGGAGACGATGTCGCTCGAACGACGCATGATGCTCAAGGCGTATGGCGCCACGCTCATTCTGACGCCGGGTGCGGAAGGGATGAAGGGAGCGATCGCTCGCGCCGAGGAGTTGTCGAAGCAGCCGGGCTTCTTCATTCCACAGCAGTTCAAGAATCCGGCCAATCCGGAGATTCACTTCAAGACCACGGGACCGGAGATTTTTGAAGATACCAACGGCAAGGTGGACATCTTCGTCGCCGG
>SXKJ01000374.1 GCA_005778115.1 Planctomyces sp.
AAATCGAGGACAAACGGCAACACACCCTGTAAACTCATGCCCGGCCTCCCTGCGGCGTTGAAGTGCTGATGTCACAACACCTTCTACGCCCTCGCGGGCCGCTTCATTGGATACGCATGAATAATGTGGGCTAGCCGCGGGGCGATGAAGACAACCCGCGGCTCGCGCCGACTACGGCGGAGTGCTCAGCAGCGTGTCCAATTGACGCAATTCAGACTGGCGCGGACCGCGATACCCGTCTTGAAAGTCGAGTGACTTGCGCATCGAGTCGAGCATGACTTGAATCTGTGCCTCTTCGGTTGAATCTAAACTCCCTCGTGCGGCCTTCTCCGCGTACCGCAAGGCATTGATCGACAAAAAGACTTGCGTGGCCGAGTCCCAGTCGCGTGCGGCCAGTTGTTGTCCTTCTTTGGTCACCAACAAGTGACGCAAGGATTTCAAAGCGTCCGGAGATAAGAGCTGTTGTGCCGCATCGGCCCCGTTGAGCTGTTCGGCCCAGGCGTGCAGGGACTTGGCGGCCGCGTCCGCCTCGGTCGCGATGTTTTTCGGCGGAGACAGCAGCGTCGTGAAGCGGTGACGAAGTCTTAGCGTGCCTGAGATGGGTGAAGCCGATCCTCGAAAAACAGTGCCGATCGTCTGTTGTGCAAGCGGTTCCAGCATCGCGGACGGCCACGAGTTCCAGCTCAGTGCATTACGCGGTTGTTTTTGTCGATCGGGGAGTTGCCACCAATTCTTGGACTCCAAATCGTGGTGGCAAGCGACGCAATTCCATTCGGCGAATTCTGGCCAAGTCTGAACAGAAGCCGCGCGGTGGCTAAGGAGTTCCAGAGAGCGCTGCGCCGTCACTATTTGGCCGATGGCCCAGAGCTTCGCTTCGAACAGGGAACCTGTTGGATCATTGGGATTAGTCTTGGACACCGGATGTTTGCTCTCATCCGTTTTCCGCGGCCAGTGCTTGGGCCAGTTGGCGTGGAAAGTCGAGAGTTCAAAGTTCAGACGCGGATGCCCGGCGGCGAGCAGGTCGTGATTGACGTCGCGTCCGGCACTCCCGACATGACAGTCGGTGCAGAGCGTTGCTCGCGTCAGTACATCAGAAAGGTTTTTGAATCCGAGCCGCTGCTTCACGTCGGGCGAGAGTTGCTTCCAATTTTTTCGTCGGTGTGGTGTCAGCCAAAGTTCGGCGGCACCGTGGCATTGTTCGCAATCGACGCTGGCAAGCGGTGCGTGCCCGGCGCTCTTGGATTCTTTGGTGGCGGTGGCTTGGGAATGACAGCTTAAGCATTCGACCGATTCGTGAGCTGTCTTGTTGGACAACTTGAGCCATGTCGCCATCTGTTTCGCGAGGCCGCTGTGCAGCGCGGAATACGCCCGCGCGTGGGGATCACGAGCGGCCCAGAGTGGGAATTCGGACCCGACGAGTTTGTTTCCGGATAAACCGCCGTGACAGGCCGCCGCTGCGCAGGAAGAACTGCCGACGAATTTGGGTTGCGACTCGTCCGCTACGGCAGCGATCGTCGCGAGAAACACCAAGAAAACGCCGCTGACAACCGCGAACGAATAACTTCCGATTAGAGCTTTTGCCGCTGGCGTGGATTGATTCCAAATTCTCTGTGCCCCGATCCGCATCCGTCATTCTCCACCGTAGCCTGACTCTCCGAGTCGGGCGTTTGGTCGCTGACATCCTGACTCGGAGAGTCAGGCTACTGGGCTGTTGCGTCTCGCACGGGTATGACTTTCGGAACGAACGGCCCGTTCCATTTGTCGCCGGTTGGACTGTGGTAGGTGTGGCACTCGATGCAGTCGGTGCGCGTACCGCGATCCGCTTTTTCAATCAGTTCTTGGAATGACTGTTTCCCCTTCCAGTGTTGTGAGGGTTCGCGTTTGGCGATTGCTTTTCCGGGGCCAGTCTCCGTCAATTGAGTGATCCACTTCTCACGCCGCTCTTCCAAGACCGCGTCCCGCTGCTCGACCAACTTCTCTTGGCGGTAGAACCAGGCTTGCCAGGTCGAGTTCCAATCCGCAGGTTGCGCGGAGTGGCAGGCGACGCAGACGGCGCGTGATGGAATCAGGACGTCTCCGGTTTTCTGACTCGATGCCACGCCGACGTGACAGACGCCGCAGCTCAACAGCCGATGCGGTTCGTGGTGGAACTCGCCGTGGGGCAACCAGCGCGTGGGGATCTTCGTGGGCACAATCTTCCAATCGCTCGAAGAAGTTTTCGATTGCGGTTCGGCCGCTTCAACTTCGTGGCAGTAGCGGCAGCCTCCAGCGGCCTCGTAGCCAAACAAACTATGTCGATGTTCCCAGGCGATCGTTTCCGCGCTGTTGACATCGGTAAGCACTTCGGCGGCAAGTTCTTTGGTGAGTCTTTGCTGATCACGATGTCCTGGAAATGGGCGTCGAGATTGATTCGCATCGCCGTCGATCGCGTCGCGCGGAGCCGTCTGTTGTGGTTGCAGGGCAGGGGGGACGGACTGTTCTGACTGATTCTCCGGCGGCACGGAGGATTTGCGCAGCGCGCGGAGCGTGTAGGTTTCCGTCAGAAATCCGCGGACGATCTCGGGGAGTTCATGGGGCACGCTTTGTCCCGGAAAACTGGCGGGATCAAACAGCAGTGGATGGCATTGGCCACAGTGTGTCTCGAAATGAATCGGTTTGAAGAAGCGGTGCTCGGCATCCGGCCGGTGACACGCTTCGCACTTGTTCGACAGATCGACAAGCTCACGTTTTTCGTTGATCAAGCCTTCCACAAGCTGGTCGTTGTTGTCGTAGCGCGCGTGCAAGTGTCTGGCGTGGTTAAAGCGGATGCGTCCACGGTCTTGCCAGCGAGGCTCATCGTCCTCGCCGGGCCGCTGAAACTTCGCGACCGCGTGCTCTTCGCGAGCGTCGGCCCCCTTTGTGGTCGGAGCCTCTCCGTTGAGGAGTTCGGTCAGCAGGAATTCCGGATGCCCGCCGAGGACGTCGAACCGCGTGATGGTGTTCGCGAAGGCATGTTGGCCGCCGTGCTCCTTCAAGTCCTGATGGCACGAGACGCAGAATTGGCTACTGGGACGAGCCAACGCTGCGGCCCCCTTGTGCTCTTGATGACAAGCCGCGCAGGAGAGGCCCCCATGAGCCAATCGTTGTTGCGGTTGGTGCTCGGCGACTTTGTGGCACGTTTCGCAGTGCTCGTTCGTTGTCGAGGGGACGTCGTCGCGGAACGAAATCAGTCGTTGCAGTGGAGCCCAAGTAGTATGACAGCGCCAGCATTCGTTCTCGAACATTCGATGCGTCGTGGCGACGTCTCCTGCTTGATAGAGGCGGTGTTGTCTCTGCAAATACTGCCCGGAGAGCCACAGAAGAGAACCGACTCCCACG
The DNA here is from genome assembly GCA_005778115.1 of Planctomyces sp. Taxonomy (GTDB): domain Bacteria; phylum Planctomycetota; class Planctomycetia; order Planctomycetales; family Planctomycetaceae; genus SXKJ01. The sequence continues at coordinate 3,358 of SXKJ01000374.1, forward strand.
GACAGCGCCAGCCACCAGGCCAATCGCCGCTGCCGGTTCGGCTGACGATGCACATTGATGCTGACGCGACTGGAGAGTTCGCGGCTGGAACGACGCATGGCGGGACAATCCTCGGTCAAGTCGAGCGCGGTGTTGCCCGCGCTTTGGAACGCGAGTCGCAGGAGCGACTCGCCTACGTAGCTCAGTCGCTCCCGCGACTGAGATTTCCTTTCGAGAGATTCTCAAAACACAAAAACGGCTTCACCTGATAAACGGCACGACGCGTAGCGAGACCACGACGTGCGCGACGAACAACACCAACAACGCGATCGACGGTGGAATATGCACCAGCAGCCACCAGTGCAGCCAACGATGCAGCCGCAACTGTGTGTTGAATTGGCGGCGTTCCTCGCACAGCACGAACAATTGTTGCAGCGCGTCATGCAGTTCGGCTGGCAGTTCCGCACGCAGTTGCGTGAAGAGTTGCCGAGCGGAATCGCTGTCCTCCAAACGCCGCTTGGGGGATCGCCCGTTGATCAGAAACGGCCGCACAACTTTGATGTGAAAGTCGCGGAGCACGGTCAGCAGCGCCGGAGCGATCGGGGCCGGGACTTTCTTAGGTCTCAGTTTCGCGGGAACCGCTGCGGCTGGCTTCTCGGCGACAGGCGGAACGACGGCAGGCTTTTCGAGTGTGATAGGCTTCGGTGCTCCCGCCGGTGGACTTGCTGGTGATTCCTTGGCTGCCGCGAGTTTGTTCGCTCGCATCTGTTCGATGGGCGAGAGCTTCTTCGGAGGTTTGTCACTGGGAGGAGTTGGTACCGCGCTGAGTTCCGTCTGGGCCGGCACCTTTTCGATTGGCGTGAGCGGAGTCTCCGGTTCGTTACCGACGAGAGTCTGCGCCACATTGTACTCGCGCTGCACTGGCCTTGGTGCGAGCGGGATCTCGGCTTCGACGATGGGGAGAGTCTGTGTTTCAGTGGGGGCCGGCGGCGCTGATCTCTGTTCGATCGAAACGAGCGGTGTCTCCGGTTCGTCACCGACGAGAGTCTGCGCCACGTTGTACTCGCGCTGCACTGGCCTTGGTGCGAGCGGTATCTCGGCTTCGATGCCGGGCAGAGTCTGTGTCTCAGTCGGCGCTGGCTGCGCTGATCTCTGAATGATCGGCTTCTCGGGTTCGACACTGGGTAGAGTTTTTGGCTCGTTGCGGGGCGGTGGCGCTGGAATCTGGTCGAGTGGCCCGAATGTCTCCACGGAGTCCTCGTCGGGCAACGACAATCTCGACTCATCCCCCTGAATGATTCGCAGTGGCTTGTTCTGCGTGAGCGGTTGTTGCTCGCCACTGCGCGGTGGCGTTGCGGATTCGTCGGATGTTGGGGCTGGATGCGGGACGGTATAGGGGGCTTGGCAGGCATCAACGGGGCAACGGCCTTGCTCTCCGGCGTGCCGCGCCGAGACGCTGAAAACCTTTCCGCAATTGGCGCACATGATCGAGATCTTGGGCCGACGGTTCAAAGTCATGGCGGCCAGCTTGACCTTGAATTGATCGATGACCGAGGGCTTTCTCTCCACAACCGGCGCGGTGGGATTCTGGGGCAACACGGCACTGAGCGGTTCAACCGGCGGTTCGTCGGGAATGGGGACCGTGTAAGGCGCTTTGCACTCGTCGACCGGACAGCGTCCCTTCTTGCCAGCATGACGTGGAGCAACAGTGAAGACTTTTCCGCAGCTCTCGCAGGTGATCGTAATCAAAGGATTCAGGGGCTTGCCGGACATCAAGCTCACACCGACAGGCGCGTCTTCCTTGGCGGACGTGGGCTCGATCGGGGCAGGAGATTTCTCCGGCGCTGTTGGTGTGGCATTCGGAGGCAACGGTGATTCCGGCACCTCATCGGGAACCAGCGTGGAGACACCTCGCTCGCGCAGGATATCCAGCGAAGACTTCGTGCCTGGTCCGATCTTGGCAACATCGTCGGCCGCAGTCATATCACGTCTAAGTCCCACGGGAGTGTTGGGCACCGCGGCCGCTTTGGCAGCGGCTTTCTCGCGCATGATTTCCAGCGGAGTCTTTGCCTTCGCCTGCCCATCGCTCGGAGTTTTGGCAGCGGCTTTCTCACGCATGAAGTCCAACGGAGTCTTACGCTTCACAAGCACCTCGCCAGCCGCTTTTGCGGCGGCCTTCTCACGCAGGATTTCCAGCGGCGTCTTTGGCTTCACTACCGAACCGCTCGCCTGGGAGAGCGCCTTCTCACGCATGATCTCCAGCGGAGACTTTGGATTCGCGGGCCGCTCATCGGCAGCAGCGGCGGCGACCTCCGGCAGGACATCCAGCGGCGGCACCAGCTTCGCGAGGGGATTGCCTTCCGCGAAAACCGCAGAGGGCGTTGCGACAATTCCCAAAGGTTGTTTGGTCGGCACGATCGGAGCGAGTGCTGGAACCAGCGGCGGCGGCTTGTTGGACTCGATGAAGGGGACGTTGGCGTAAACTTTGGCCAACTCTTTGGGGAAGTCTCCCGGTCGATCGCCGATGGATTGTTCCTGGCGTTTCAGAACGCTTAGCGCGTCCATCCGCAGCGGTTCGAAGTCGACCTCTAACACACCGACTTTGCTGGCTACGATCTTGTCCGCTCGGAACACCGACATGTTCGACAGCGAGGGGATCTGTGAGACGATCGTTTCCAAGGGGACTTCTGAAGTCAGCAGTCGTGGAATGATCTGTTGCAGAATGACGCCGATGATCCCTGTCACCACGACCAAGACAAACGACACCCACATCAGATTTTCTAATAGCCCGCCCCAACGAAGTCCCGAGTGCAGCAAGATCAGCAGAAAGCCGACCGTTCCCAGCCAGACATGACCTCGCAACCAGAACTGGGCCGAGCCGACACGCAATGTCGGCAGGCGCCGACGCAGTGCCAGGAGCGCGGAGAAAACCATGCAGGCCGAGCCCACGATACCGAACAGCATGCCCAGTACGCTGCCACCTTTCGCTCCCTGAATCGACGAAAGGGCGTTCGCGAGATACGCGGTGGCTCCAATCGCCACCGTCAGCGTACTTCCTGCAAACCAGCGTTTGTGAGTTCGATCAAGCAGCACAGAAATGATCCATCCGGGAATTTGGAGTCAGGCACAGTTCGATCCAGGAATCACTGACGACTTCCACTCAGAAAAAAATCTTGAGCATTCACGCGCAGCGCCGCATCGTGCGGGCAGGCGTAAACGCACGAAGGCTGCTGGCTAGGCAAGGCAGAACACAAGTCGCAGACAACCGCCTGCTCGACAATCGATCGAATCTCGGAACCCGCTTCGAGGACTTTCCGCGCGCGATCGTTCAGTTCGAGCGGCTTCATCAGCGGATTCATGAGGATCGAGCCATACGGGCACTGGTCGGCACAAACTCCGCAGCCAATGCACCAATCTTCGATGACGATCTCCCCCTTCTCACCGCGGTTGATCGATCCGACCGGGCAGCCAATCATGCAGACCGGATCGAGACAGGAGCGGCAGCTAATTGGAACCAGAAAGTTCTCGAAACGCGGCCCGTCGAGATACAGCCGCGTCCGGCCATCGTCGTGAGAAGCCACGCACGCATCGACGCATTGATTGCAGCGCGTGCAACGGTCCAAGTCGATCAGCATGAGCTGCTGGCCTTGAATCAAACCCAACTGCTCGAACGCCGCCGACTGCGCTTGCGTGGAGATAAACGCCGAGATGTCGGACTTCGTGTGAACTTCCGCCTTCTGTTGCCGTGTCGCGATCACTTGTGCGACTCGCTGATGCACACTCAGCGACGAGGCCAGCAATTCTTGAAATGCCACTTTGCTGATTTTGACCAGCTCCACACGTGACGGAACCGCGCCGGTGCGTGAGTCCGGAATGCGCATGTTCGCTCCGCCGTCGGGATGATCGTAGGCATACACCGTGGCGCTGCGCGGCTCCTTTCGCATCACGCCGACTTCACCGAAGAAGTCGCCGCGGCCTAAGTAACTCAGAGTACGACGCGGTCCCGCGGTCGCACTTCGCTCCGGCATGTTCGCGAACACGTGCTCCAGCAACAGCCGATGAAAGGTCCGCCGTTCGAGTTCCGACCAGTCTTTCGGATTGTCTGGAAAATCGCTCATCGCCAGCAGCAACGCCGGACTTTTGACCGCCGTGGCGACATCGGTCGTGGTCTTTCCAAATTGCAGATGCAACGCGCCTTGCACGATGAACTCATTCAACCCGGCTAGGAGCGCCAACCGATCCGACTCGCTCGCCAAGTTTGCCTCGGCGATACCGCCGGCCGCTTTGCGAAGGCCGGATGACAACGCCACCGACACCTTCCGCGAGAGTTCGTCATCGGAGCGATTCATGATTTCTTCGGCCAATCCGATCCACTGATGCACGTTCGAGAATTCCGTGGCGCGAACCTGAGTCCAAGCGTTCGCCACGACTTTCACCAGGCCACTGCGGATCACATAAAACGCATCCGACGGGTCGAACTCCTCGCAGACCAGATCACCGGTGGGAACCTCGATCAGCTCGATCGCATCGTGCAGCTTGGCGTACTCCGCATCGCTGAGTTCTTCAAAAATCGACAGCCGACGAATGTGACCTTCCAGTACGCGCTTGCGATAGATGCCGTCCATCCGCTCCTTGTAAACGGGATCCTTATGCAGCATGTCGAGCACATTCCGGAGCATCTCCAGCATGTAGCATTCGTTGTCGGCGATGACCGTTGCCGAACGGGGGGCCCGATTCAGACAGCTCATCTCGCCAAACAAGTCCCCCTCGTATAACCCACCGATCTTTGTCTTCGCGTTGACGTCCGCGCCGTCGATGGCGATGGACTTCGGCAGAACTCGAGTTCGCGTCCGCCCATGCCCTGTCAGCCATCGCGTGGCCCGTTGCCATAGTGAGGGGCGCTTCCCGCTCCCCTCCAGATTGACCAACAAGTGGGCTGAGGCGCGGCGGCGCAATTCCGCATGGTCTTTGTTTTCAGGCCGCTCCATTTCCGCGGCCTTGGGACGCAGATCCTCGATCTCTTGAAGACACTCTGTTTCACGCCTCAGCAACTCCGTGAGAGTCAGTCGCGCAAACTGCGGGTGCATGTCTTCTCGCGACTTGCTCTCCGCACGAGCTTCCAATTCCAGTCGGATCGACTGGAGCTGAATCTCTCGCAGGTCAACGACGTCTTGGGTCGTCAGGATCGAAAAGGCGGTCGCGCCTGCGGTCCCTTGCTCACACAGGACACGCCCCGGTTTGCACTTTCGGAGCAGAGTAAACCCCGGAAACTTCTCAAACGTCGGAGCCTTTTTGAGCGACACGAAGATCGACAGCGCTTCCAATTCTTTGGCGGTCAGCAATTCGTCATCGAGACCGATCGGAGCAGCAACCTGCTCAAACTCGGGAGGAATATTAGTGACAATTTTTGCCATCGAAGACCCCACGTCCCGCGAATGCCGGATCGGCTGCTGGCTGAGATCGACAAGTTATGAGCGTGCGGCGTTCTTGGGAAGCAACTGCGACGCACACGCTCGCATCCGATTCGATTGCTGGTCTGACTGCTAGCTCCCCGTTAGCTTACGCCCCCGTTTTTGACCACTCCGCTTGCTGTTGTCTGATTTCACTATGCCATTTCTGCCCGTTGAAGAACAACTCGCTGTCATCCGCCGTGGCGTCGAGAAAATCGTGCCTGAAAACGAGCTCGCCGCGAAGCTGTCCAAGAGCCGCGAGACAAACACGCCGCTGCGCATCAAGTACGGCATCGACCCGACCGGCATCGATGTGCATCTGGGGCACACCGTCCCGCTACGAAAGATCCGGCAGCTCCAAGAACTGGGCCATCAAGCGGTCATCATCATCGGCAACTACACCGCGCTGGTCGGCGATCCCAGCGGCCGCGATCACGCTCGCAGCAAACGGCTGACGGCCGAAGAGGTCGAAGCCAACGCTGTCGATTATCTGAATCAAGTCGGCAAGGTGATCGACCTCTCGAAAGCTGAAGTCCATCGCAACGGCGACTGGTTCGGTTCCATGTCGTTTTCTGAGATCCTGCAACTCTGTGGCAAGGTCACGGTCGCGCAGTTGCTGACGCGCGACGACTTCGCCAAACGCTTCGTCGCCGAGACCCCGATCTTCCTGCACGAGTGCCTGTATCCGGTCATGCAGGCTTGGGACTCGGTCGTCATCAAATCGGACATCGAACTGGGGGGGACCGAGCAGCTTTACAGCTTCATGCTGGCTCGCGACCTGCAAACGGCACAGAAATTGTCGCCGCAGGTCGGTGTGATGTCGCCAATCCTCGTCGGCCTGGACGGCGTGCGCCGCATGGGCAAGAGCCTCGGCAACTACATCGGCATCTCCGAGTTACCGTTCGACATGATGAAGAAGTTCATGCAGGTGCCGGACGCGATCATGCGCATGTACTTCGAGCTACTCACCGACCTGCCGTTATCCGAGATCGACGCCTCGCTGGCCGGACATCCCAAGACGGCGAAGACGACGCTGGCTCGCGCGGTCATCAGCCAATATCACTCAGCCACCGAAGCCGAAGCCTCCGCGACTCGCTGGCAACAAGAAGTCGGCGATGGCGGTCTGCCCACCGAGTTCCCGACGGTTCAGCTCTCGCAATCCAAGCTGATTGATGGCAAGCTCGGTGCCGCTCGGTTGCTGGTCGAAACGGCGCTGACCCCTTCCACCAGCGACGCTCGGCGAGCGATCGCGCAAGGTGGGGCGTATTTCAGCGAGAGCAAGGCTCGCATTGAAACTCACGACCAACTGATCTCGGTCGAAACAGGTTTGTTGCTGTTCGTCGGCAAGAAGAAATTCTGCCGCGTGGAAGTCACCAATTGATTCGTCTTCTCGGTGTCTCTGTGTTTCAAGGGAATTCCAACACAGAGGCACAGTGAGCACGGAGAAAATCACAGAGGAACAACCCATGGCTCAGAAATTCGGATTCGGTATTGTCGGCTGCGGGATGATCGCCAACTTTCATGCAATGGCGATCGAGCACATCAAGGGAGCGAAGATCGTCGCGTGCTACGACGCGTTCGGTGCAGCAGCGGAAAAGTTCGCGGCGGCGAACAAGTGCCAGAAGTACGACACGCTGGAAGCGATACTGAAAGACCCAGCGGTCGATGTCGTCACGATCTGCACCCCCAGCGGCCTTCACGGCGATCCGGCGGTCAAAGCCTGTAACGCCGGCAAGCACGTCGTGGTCGAGAAGCCGCTGGAGATCACGCTCGCCAAGTGCGACGCGATCATCAACGCGGCTGCGAAGAACAAGGTTCGTATCTGCTCGATCATGCCGTCACGGTTCAGCCCGGCGAACATTGCATTGAAAGCGGCGATCGACTCTGGACGTTTCGGAAAATTGACACTCGGCGACAGCTATGTGAAATGGTGGCGGACTCAGCAGTACTACGATCAAGGAGGTTGGCGCGGGACATGGGCACTCGACGGCGGCGGAGCGTTCATGAATCAAGCGATCCACAACGTCGATCTGCTGTACTGGTTCATGGGAGAAGTCGCGCAAGTCTCCGGAGTCACCGCCTTGCTGGCTCACGAGCGGATCGAAGTCGAAGACGTCGCCGCTGCGTGCGTGAAGTTCAAGAGCGGAGCACTCGGCGTCCTCGAAGCGACCACCGCCGCGTTTCCAGGATTGCTCAAACGGACCGAGATTCACGGCTCAAAAGGCTCGGCAATCGTCGAGCAAGACAACATCAAGCTGTGGCAGTTCGAGAAGTCGTCGGCGAAGGATGCGAAGCTGCTCGCACAGTTCAGCGGCATCGCCGGGACTGGTGGAGCGGCCGATCCCAAAGCCATCAGTTACACCGGCCACATGCTGCAACTGAAGGACTTTTTGAAGGCCATCGAGACCGGCGGCCAGCCATTGGTGGACGGCATCGAAGGACGCAAATCGGTCGAGATCATCCTGGCGATTTACCAATCGGCGTGGACCGGCAAGGCGGTCAAACTGCCTCTGGCCAAAGATCCGAAACGACCGGCGAAGACGTAGGTGTCCGTCGACGTCGCTCACAAAATCCGTGACAAACCGGTGGACTCGCACATCCGCGCCAATCGCACAATTCCACGGGGCTTCGCCATTTTTCGCTCATCGGAGCCAGTGCGGACTCGGAGCCTTGCGTGCGCGACGTTTTAATCCCCTCGCCAGCGTCGAGTAGCGGATTCGCCGTTCTTCATCGGGTGTGAGTCGCACGCCGATTCATTTTTTTCGAATCAAGTTCTTAGACCGCCTCAAGGGATCACGCCATGATTGCTCCGAGCAGTTATCACCCACAGGCTCAGTTGGAACAGACCATCGCCGAACTGGAAGCGCTCGACGATTGGAACTCGCAAGTCTTGGATGAAACCGAAATTGGCGTCTTCGATTGGCCACTGCAATCGCACGAGCTGTATCTCTCGCCGATCTTCAAACGGATGCTCGGCTATCGTGACCATGAGCTGCCGGATTCTCTGCAAGCCTGGCTGAGCCACATTCATCCGGACGACCATGGCCGGGTCACCACCGCGCTCGATCACGCGGTCCGCAACGGTGCTCGCAAATTTGAAATGGTGCATCGAGCCAAGCACCGCAACGGGACTACCCCCTTGTTTCTTATCAAGGCCAGCATCGTCCGCAACTCACGCGGCACGCCGACCCGAATGCTCGGCGCGGTCATCGACCTGACCGCTGTGTCAGAAGACCTGCCAGCCACAGCGTCAACGTAGTCGTCATCGCTCCGCGTGACGAGCCGAGTGGCCAAAACGTATCGATCTTTGATTCGGCTCGTCACGCGGAGCGATGACGGCTACGTTGACGTTCCATTCGACTACGGGACTTCTACTTCTCCGACCACTGCGGCAGCGTCGCGAGGTAATCAGCGTGAACTCCCTTTAGCCAGATGTGGCTGTCGGTGATCTTCGTCGTCGCGACCACTCGCGACTTGATGACCCCGACGATGATGCCGATCAGGCCGCCCAACGGTCCCGCGATGATCACGATCCACCAGTTATTGTTGGGCTTCGAGTTCGCGATACCCGTAATAAACACCACGCCGCCCAGCAGGAACGACAACCAACCGATCGCAATTCCCCAACGGCGGTTCCGAAAACCCTCCGGCGACAAACCCACTTTGATATTCGCCGTCTTCTGCACGATCAGTGCGACGATGATGTAAATCAATGGCGACAGGACGAGGATGTAAATGAGCGGATTATGCCAAGAGAGTCGTCGTGGCAGCGTGCGGTCGGTGGGCTCGTTCGTCTTCACACAACGTGCGGGAAGGTCGGCGTCCTTGCACATCACCAATTGACTGCCGTCACGCCACACACCTTGGCCGCGCCGACTCTCCGAAGCTCCCAAATCTTCTCCGCAGAACCGGCAGATTAAGGCGACCGCTTTGATCGTCTCGCCGCACATGGAGCAGGGCTTGGTCCCGCTAGTCGATGCGACCGCAGCCGGCTTCGGCCGCATCGCGGGAGGCTCATCGAGTGTCGCTTCGACAGCGTCCTCATCAATGGTCGTGTTGATGGGGTTCACTTTGGGCGTCGTATCGCTGATGAATTCCAATCCTTCTTCGCCGTGAACTGGCTTGGGAGCGGTCACGACCACCACTCCGCCGCAATCTGGACACTTTGCGCGTTTTCCCACCAGTTCATCGCTGGCGTTCAACGCCTTTTGACACGTTGGGCAATTGATTTGGAATTTCATCGAAGACTCCGTGAGGTGGACGTTGGGCAGAGAATATCGCTGCCGTTTGCCGACTTCGAGTGTTCCACCGCGTGGCATCAGAACGACAGAATTGTCCCTCGTCGGAAAATGCCCCAGGCTTCGAGCAACCTCTCGTCAGTCCTCAAAATTGCCGATACAATTCCGCCGCGTGCTCCAGAGATGACCGGCGCGATCGCCGCTTTTTACCATCGTCAGAATCCCGTTTGTTTCCGTTCTTTGAGGACTCCGAAAGTGCCCGCTGCCAAACTGCAAACCGCTGCCGCCAAGACTAAGCCCACCACCACACCAATGACCGGAGCCGATGTTCTCGTCGAGGCACTGGTCCGCAACGGCGGCGACACGATTTTCGCGTATCCAGGTGGAGCATCCATGCCGCTGCACCAAGCCCTGCTCCGGCGCAGCGAAAGCATTCGGACGATCCTGCCTCGCCACGAACAAGGGGGCGGCTTCGCGGCTCAGGGAGTCTCGCGCACGACGAACAAAGTCGGCCTGTGCATGGCCACCAGCGGGCCGGGAGCCACCAACCTCGTCACCGCCATCGCCGACGCCAAGATGGATTCTGTGCCGCTGATCGCTATCACCGGGCAGGTCGCTCAGAAGGTGATCGGCACCGACGCATTCCAAGAGACGCCGATCGTCGAAATCTGCCGTGCGGTCACCAAGCACTACTACATGATCACGGCGCTTGACTGGAGCGAACCGGAAGACGTGCAACAGGCGCTGCGCGATATTCCGCGGATCGTCAAAGAGGCTTTCTATCTGGCGAAGTCCGGACGGCCGGGGCCGATTCTGGTCGACTTCCCCAAGAACATCCAACTGGCGGTGCTCGAAGGAGACATCGACTGGGATCCTCCGATGCACCTGCCGAGTTATCACCCCGAACGCAAAAAGGCCGCGCCGGAGCAAATCAAGCAAGTGGTTGCGGCCATCAAGCATTCACGTCGACCGGTTCTGTACGTCGGTGGCGGAGTCATCAACTCTGATGCGGCAGACGAACTGACGAAGTTTGCCAAGCGCACCAAGATTCCTGTCGCGATGACGGTCATGGGACTCGGCGCGTTTCCCGGCGAAGACCCCCAGTCGCTGCACATGCTGGGGATGCACGGTACCGTGACTGCAAACTATGCGGTCGACGAAGCCGATTTACTCATCGCCTTCGGCGTTCGGTTCGACGATCGCGTCACCGGCAAGCTGGAAGAGTTCGCCAAGCACGGCAAGATCGTGCATGTGGACATCGACGCTTCCGAGATCCACAAGAACAAGGAAGCTCACATCCCGATCGTGGCCAATGTCCGCGATGTGTTGCAACTGCTCAACGCGGCTCTCACCGATGCCGACATGCCCAACTTGGACGAGTGGTGGGCCAAGGTGAATGAGTGGAAAGCAAAATTCCCGCTGACTTACACCGAGCAACAGCCCGGCTTGATCTACCCGCAAGCGGCCATCGAAGAGTTGTGGCGACAAACGAAGGATCGCGACACATATGTCGCGGTAGGCGTCGGCCAGCACCAGATGTGGTCGGCTCAGTACTACAAGTTCAACCGCCCGAAACGCTGGATGAGCAGTTCTGGCTTGGGAACGATGGGCTTTGGTCTGCCCGCTGCGATGGGGGCTCAGGTCGCGCATCCCGATTCGATCGTCATTGACATCGACGGCGACGGTTCGTTCCTGATGAATGTCCAAGAGCTGGCCACGCTGCACTGCGAAAAGTTGCCGGTCAAAGTACTGCTCCTCAATAACCAGCACCTGGGCATGGTGGTGCAGTGGGAAGACCGTTTCATGGCGGGCAGCCGAGCACACACTTACCTCGGCCCGATCGACCACCCGGAAGCATTGGGCAAAGGGGACGGCACCATCGGCGAGACCTATCCGAACTTCACGCAACTGGCGAAAGGCTTCGGCGTGATGGCCAGCCAAGTCCGCGATAAAGCCGACCTCCCAGCCGCCATCGCCGCGATGCTCGCCCATCCCGGCCCGTATGTGCTCGACGTCGTTTGTCCCTACCAAGAGCATGTGCTGCCCATGATCCCCGGCGGCGGAACCGTCCGCGACATCATCACCGAGTAACCACCATGTCCAGCATTCGGCGTGTGAAAGACTCGCGAGGCCGCGTCTGGACATTGGCCAAAGTGACCTGGGCCGAGGCAGATGCGGCCGATGACCTCTACTGGAAAAGCCTGAGCGGCAACGAGCGTGTGGTCGCGGTCTACAGTGCCCTCGAAAGCTGTCTCAAGACAAGGGGGATCAATGCTGTACCCCGATTTCGAAGAGTTCATCGAATCGTTAAATGCCCATGGAGTGCGGCGTCTGATCGTCGTCGGTCACGCATTCGCTGATCGCGCTCAGTCGCGAGTTCCTGATGTTGGAAGCATTCTTCGAATTGATGTTTGAAGTTGCCACCAGCCTGATCGGTTATGCGGTCATGTTTGTGTTCTCGCTGGGGCGAGTTCGCCCCAAACCGGAGAACGAATTGTTGGCGACGATCATCGGATTGACGTTCTGGGCAATTGTGATCGGTGTTCTTTGTCTTTGGAATCGCGAATGAAAAAGGGCGGCACAGATGGCCGCCCTTCTCGATTCTGGATTCCAAATGTTGTTGCCGATTATGGCTGTCGCACGGTTTCGCTCTCCAGCGTCAGGTCTAGCTTGCCGGGAAGTGCCATGCCGCCGGCACTCAACTCGAAGTTGCCGACGATCTGAACTTTGCTCTTCATGGAACGCACCTGTCCGGCTTGGGCGTCGAACAGGATTACGCCTCCGGATTCTTTGGGGGATAGCTCACTCTTCGAGACACGAACGTTGGGATTGTCTTCCCGCGTGTAGACGACGGAGAGCGTCTTCGATTCGATTTTATGGAGCGTCTTGTCCCCCTCTTTGACCTCGCCAACATATTTGTATTCACTCGAGAACTTCATCAACTGGCCGCCTCCCAGTCCGATTTCGGAATCGCGTTTCCAGGTTTCGCCGACCTTGATCGGCTCGGAGGGAATGATTTCGAGTTCGCGATTGGCGGCTTTCTTGGCCTTATCGGCATCGAACTCTCCTTTCAATGCGTCAGGAAGTCCCTCGGCCGTTTTGTCGAGTCCTTCGATGCGCAGGATCTTTCCCGATTTGTCATGCACGGTCGTGGTTCGAGACTTGGCGACCGCGCGGAACACATCCATGAGGGGTTCCAGCATTGGATTGTCCGCTTTACGGTTGGGGTCGTCGGAGTCGAACGTCAGTGTGGTTCCTCCCGGCAGCTTTGTCGTCGCCGAAAACTTGTCGGTCTTGTGCTCGACACGCACATTCCCTTGGTCATCAGGTTTGACGACCTCCGACGACGAGATGACAAATCGGTCGATTTCCGCATCTGAGTTGCTGCCGTTGATGGTCGCGATCTGCTTGAGCTTGATAGTCGTATGGGCCACCTGTTTCGCGCCTTCGACGAATTTGTGCTCCAACTTCACCTGAGCGTGTGCCGGCACGGACCAACCGGCCGCCAGCAGTGACAACGACAAAACACTTCCGAAACGCAGAACGCGACCAATGTGCAAAATCATGACGAGCATCCTCACATCAAGTTTCGGTCCCGGTCACTCGGCCGCGACAAGCAGCCTGAACCAGTGGCCGTCAACGATTTGTATTGAACCGACTTCTTCAGCCGCTCGCCATCAAGCGGCGCGGGGGCTTATTCGGCGACGTGTCCAAAATCTTGAGCCGAAGTGTCGCAACCCTCACGGTCTTAATTCGAAGCGGCCAGGGAGAAGTTCGCAAAGATTGGATTCGGTGACGTGGTCAGGATGCTCGGCGTCGATCAGCAATATGGGGAGACCCTCACAGAACTCGGCAGCAAATTGGCGGCAGGCTCCGCAGGGCGCATGACCGCCTGATGTCGCGATGGCGAGTGCTTGAAAGCGGCGATGTCCTGCCGCAACCGCGGTCCCGAACGCGACTCGTTCGGCGCAAATCGTCAGCCCATAGGACGCATTCTCAACGTTGCAGCCGCTGATGATCTCTCCCGATTCGGTCAGCAGCGCGGCACCCACCAAGAACTTTGAGTACGGAGCATGAGCATGCTGGCGAGCCTCGCAGGCGTGACGGATCAGGTCAAATCGTTCGGACGCGGTCATACGGTTTTCACTACGAGATCATGTGGACCATCATCAAATCGTGACCTTCGTCCGACCAGTTCGTGCTGGCGATGAGCACAACACGTCCGCCGGACTGCACGACGTTGTTTCGTTTTCCCCAATCGACCACATAGCGCAGCAACGGTTCGGGGTTGCTGACCGTGCGAGTGTCGGTGAGTACCGGCGTCACGCCCCAGAACAGGCACATGCGGCGGGTGATCTCTGGCCGATCGCTGACCGCGATTACCGGCACCGAGATGCGTTGGTTCGACAAGGCCATCGCCGTCAGTCCCGAACGGGAGGCGACCGCGATGATATTGGCTTTGAGATGCTCGGCAGCGGAACCGGCTCCGCGAGTCACGGCCTCCGTCACCAGCAGCGCTTGAGCTTTTAGGCCGGCAGCACGACCGCGGAATTGCGTCGATTCGACAAGCGTTTCGGCTTCGTGCGCGATGCGGTTCATGATGCGGACCGCTTCCAGAGGATATTTACCGACGGCCGTTTCACCGGAGAGCATGACTGCATCGCTGCCGTCGATGACCGCGTTGGCGACGTCAGTGACCTCGGCGCGGGTCGGCAGTTCATTTTGCTGCATACTGTCGAGCATCTGCGTGGCGGTGATGACCGGGATGCGTCGCAGGTTGCACGCCTTGATGATCTTCTTTTGCAGCACCGGCACGCGGGCGATATCGACTTCGACTCCCAGATCACCGCGAGCCACCATCACGGCATCGGTCTCCGTGAGGACGGCATCGAGATCGTCAATCGCTTCCATCTTTTCGATCTTGGAGACGATGAACGGTGTCACCTTCGGCTTGGCGGCGGTGATCGCCTCACGCAGTTCTCGGACGTCCTTTCCGCTGCGGACGAAACTCAGACCGACGAAGTCCAAGTCGTGCTCCAGCGCCCAAGCGAGATCTTCGCGATCCTTGTCGGTCAGACTGGGAGTACTCAGAGCCACTCCCGGCAGATTGACTCCCTGCCGACTGCGAACTCGGCCCGGACCATTCACCACGCAGCGCACCCACCCGGCAGTCGGGTTGCATTCGGTGACCTTCAGCGAGACCGTGCCGTCGGCCATCAAAATCCGGTCGCCGGAACGGACGTCGTCGATGAGTTGCGCGTAGGTGCAGGTCAGCTTTCCGGGTTCTTGCGTCTGCTCGCCGCGCACGAATTCGACCGTCGCCCCCAGCTCACACACGAAATCATCGCCGGGCACGGTCCCCAATCGAATCTTCGGGCCAGACAGGTCGGCCAGGAGTCCAATTGGCTGTTTCAGCTCGTCCGAAACTGAGCGGATTGATTTCACCAGCTCATTCAGCCACTCGTGTTTCCCATGCGCGAAGTTCAGGCGGAAGACATCCACGCCGGCTTCGACCAGCGCCTTGAGCTTCTCACGCGATGACGACGCGGGGCCGATCGTCGCAATGATCTTCGTTTTGGACATGTGAGTTTCTGAGGACTCTGCGGACATGATCTCACCGTTTGGAAGTTGGTCTGACGGGAGGACTCGCGTCAGAAACAGAAGGGCGAAAGGAATTGAGGTGCGGAGTTGTAGTCTCCGGCAATTGGCGCGAGTAGCCTTGGCACACGGGCATACCAAGTCCTCTGCGAGCGATGCCGAATCGGCTTGCGCGGAATGATGCGGTTCCCATCCGCATCAGGCAGAGTAGGTGTAAGTCGCCTGCAATCCCAACGGAATTCCCAGCGCCCAATAAACCATCAGCAACGCACTCCAGGCTGCCAGAAACGACAGAGAGTACGGCAGCATCAGCGAAGTCAGAGTTCCAATGCCTGTGTTCTTCACATAGCGCTGCGAGTAGACCACCACCAGCGGAAAGTAGGGCATCAAAGGAGTAATGATGTTCGAGGTGGAGTCACCAATGCGATACGCCGCTTGAGTCAACTCCGCAGAAATTCCCAACGACATCAGCATGGGAACAAAGATTGGGCTGAGCAGAGCCCACTTCGCAGACGCCGAGCCGATCAGCAGATCGGCGACCGCTGTCAGCAGAATGACTCCCAAGATCGTCACTTGAGGCGGCAGTCTCATCGCCGCGAGCGTGTTCGCTCCTTTGACGGCCAGGAGCACCCCCACATTCGATTGTGTGAACGCCGCTGTGAACTGCGCGGCGAAGAAGGCCATCACCAGGTAGTAGCTGATCGTGGTCATGGACTTGGTCATCCCTTGCACGATGTCGCGATGGCTCCTCACCGTTCCCGCGACGTATCCATGTACAACACCCGGCACGAGGAACAGCAGAAAGATGAGCGGGACAATCGCCTTCATCAACGGCGCATCGCGTCCTACAAGACTTCCACCTTCGACACGCCAGGCGGAATCCGATGGCCAAACAGTCCAGGCCAGCCCGATCAGCAGAGCCATCAGAACGGCCAGTCCCGCCAACAGTCCGTGCAGCTCACGC
The DNA here is from genome assembly GCA_005778115.1 of Planctomyces sp. Lineage (GTDB taxonomy): Bacteria > Planctomycetota > Planctomycetia > Planctomycetales > Planctomycetaceae > SXKJ01. The sequence goes on from SXKJ01000374.1 coordinate 19,587, forward strand.
GGTTCGAGTCGATTTATCGCAGTGGCCACTGTGATCTCACCATCCACGGGCAGACGTTGCAGCCGTGGTTCGATGATGCAGTCGCTCACGAACCAACCGACGCCGATGATGACGAGGCACGATGCGCTCATGAATCCCCAATTGCACAGCGGATTGATGGTGATGGTGGGATCAATGATCTGCGCCGCCTTCTGCGTGAAGCCCTGCAACAGCGGATCGAGCCCGGACGGTACGAAATTCGCGCTGAAGCCGCCTCCGACACCGGCAAACGCAGTGGTGATCCCCAGCAGCGGGTGCCGTCCGGCGGCGGCAAAGATCACCGCACCCAACGGAATCACCAGCACGAAGCCAGGGTCGCCAATCGAATGACTCAGAATCCCCACGAACAACAGCATCGGCGTCAGGAACCGTTGGGGAGTCAGCCGCAGCAGGCTCTTCAGCATCGCGGGAATGAAGCCGGTGTGCTCGGCCACGCCGACCCCCAACATGGAGACCAGCACCAGTCCGAGCGGCGGGAACTCGATAAACGTCTTGACCATGTTCGCCAGGAAACTGACCTGCGACGCGGCGCTGAGTTGATTGACGACCCGGATCGGCTCGCGCGTTCGGGGATCAAGTTCGGAGAACTCCACCGGCGCGAGACAAGCCGAGAGGCCCCAAGTAATGAATAGCGCGAACAAGAATAAGAACGCCGGGTCGGGGAGCTTGTTGCCCACCACTTCGATGAGGTCCAAGAACCGCTGAGTCATCCGCGACTCGGAGGCGACGGACGACGGGGGAAGTTTCATGCGGTGGACTCCAATCCTCAGGCGATCCAGGTCCGAAACGCATCGTCATCGACGTTGCGACCGCTGATCACGACCACGAGATCGCCGTCTCCATTCAGTTCCACTTGCTGGCTGAGTAATGTGGCGACGGTGATCGCGCCAGACGGTTCGGTTCGCAATCCGTGCCGGTCCCACAGCCACCGCATGGCCGCTTGAGTCTGCGCGTCGGATGATACGACCGACTGTTGGATGAGCTTCCGCAAGATCGTCCAGTTGTGTTCCCCGACATCGTACGACAAGAGTCCGTCGCAAATGCTGGTTGGACGCTCGATGCGGACTCGCGAACCGGTGGCGAGCGATTGACGGAAATCGTCCGCACCTGCCGGCTCGACACCAATGATCTGGGCCTTGGAAAATCCGTCCGCGATCGCAAGCGCGTGGCCGGCCATCAGTCCGCCGCCACTGACCTGACAGAAGAAATGCGAGACATTGCGGCTTTGACGTTTCAACTCCGCCACGATTTCCAAACCTCCCACGCCGTTGCCGGTGATGACGTGCGGGTCGTCATACGGCGACGCTTGAATGGCTCCTTCAACTTCGGCGATCTCACGAGTCAGCCGATCTCGCTCGCCGGTCTCGTGGTCGCGAGTGATGTCATAGGTGCGAATCTCCGCGCCGAACGAGCGAGTCAATTCAAACTTCACGCGCGGGGCGCTCTCCGGCATCACGATGATGACTCGCTTGCCGTACCGCATTCCCGCGAATGCGATCCCCGACGCGAAGTTGCCCGACGAATGCGCCGCAACCGGTCGCGATCCGATCCGTTCCAGGTTGTTCGCCATCCAGTTCAATGCGCCCAGCAGTTTGAATGATCCCGAAGGAGTCCAACCGTAGTCCTTCAACCAGACTCGGCGGCTGGGGGGCAAGCCGAGTTCTTTCTCCAACGCGTATGAACGGATCAACGGTGCCGGAGAAATATGTTCGCGGATGATGGCTTCGGCTTCACGGACATCACGAACGTTGGCGATGGAAATCGACATCAGCGGCGTGTCCTTCAGGTATTTCTGGAATTGAGGCGGCGCAAGCTCTGGATGGCTCGTGCATCGTACAGGAGAACGGCAACAAGAGCATTCGCGCTAGCCGGCGTTCGAGAGTTCTTCGACCTCAACGTCCGAGAACCACGCCGGGTCACCTTCGGCGAACAGGCGAAACTCGGCCAGTTCCGGCGAACCGCTCAACGGCAACGTGCCAACGAGTTGATCATCGACGAACACGAACCAGTGTGTCGCCTCTCGGAAGAGACGTAGGACTCGCGGTTGATCCGCGCTGGCTGCGGTTGACAGTGGAATCGGCGTTGTACGTGGTTCCGAAGTGCCGCGATCCGCGGATCGCGCCGCCAGCCACGCCGTTTCCTTTTCCAATCGCAAGGCGAGTCGCGGGCCGTTGTCACTCGACTCGAGCAGCAGACCGAAGTGGACTTCAACCGCATTCGCTTGATGTAATCGCGCGGCCAACGAGATCGCGAAGTGCAGTAACGGCCGAGGAGGTTGAACATCGCCGCGTGCCAGACGTCGCACGATCACCCCATTGTTACCGGACAAGACTTTGGCTCCGTCTTCATCGTCCGCCAACACCCATGTGCCGCTGCGCGGCAGCCAATTCTTCAATGATCGGCCATCAAAGAGTGGCTCGCTCCAACCCGTCGGTCGCAATTGAAAGCGCAAACTGACGGCCGGCTGTCGCAAAACCGACCAAGCCAGCAGACCGCGACCGCTCCGCCCGCGAGTACCAGCCACGCGCGGCGTGGAATGCGCCGGCCGACCGCCGCCTCGCGGCTCGCAACCTGTGGCGGTTGTTCGAAGACTTGCGTGGCTTCGATGGGCTTGGTGTCACCGCTGCGCGCCGGCAGGTCGGCGGTCATCGCGAGCGACGACTCGCGCGGGGTGGCCAACGAAGCCGCGGTTTGCCCCGCTTGTGATGCGTTGGCCAAGGGCGGCATGGTCCGCGACGGCAGTTCCGTCAGCGTCGTTTGGTTCGACGCGAACAACAGGCCGTCGATATGGCCCAGGAGTTCTGCATAGGACGCAATTCGATCGGCCGGCCGGCGAGTCATCATCGCCGCGATGAGCATATTGGTTTCGTCGCTGACCTCTTCACGCACGGATCTGATTGGAGCCGCTTCGGCCGTGAGCTTCTGAGCCAACACCTGCGTGAGGGTCAATCCGGCGTAGGGCGGTCGTCCCGCCAGCAGATGAAAGACGGTCGCGCCCAGCGCGTAGATGTCGGCTCGCGCGTCCACCGTTGCGCCGCTGAGTTGTTCCGGAGCGATGTAATGCGGACTGCCGACCGTGGTATTCGCCGCCGTCAACCGTGTCTGCGCTTCCGCCTCGGTTGATGCCAGGAAGGCGAGTCCGAAATCCGCGATCTTCACCAGCGGCATACCGGGCGGCAGAGGAAAACCGGCAGGCGGATCGACCAGCAACAGATTCGCCGGCTTGATGTCACGATGCACGATCTCCTGCTCTGCCGCGTGTGCCAGTCCCGATGCCGCTTGCCGCGCGAGTCCCCAGGCGAGCCTCTCGGTTGTTGCATTGAGCAAGCCGGGTGGCTGATGCCGCGCGATTCGCGATTCGAGGTCTTCTCCTTCCACCAATTCCATGACGAAGAACAGCCGGCCGTCGTGTTGACCGAAATCAATCGCGGCGATGATGTGCGGATGCTGTAACCGCGCGACGGCTCTCGCCTCTTGCTCGAACCGCGCGGCGATCGAACGGTCGGACATCTGGCTGACGAGGATCGTCTTGATCGCGACCGTTCGGTCGAGCGTCTTCTGTCTCGCTCGATACACCACCCCCATGCCGCCGTGCCCCAGCACGTCGAGCAATTCATAACCGGGAACAATCTCGTTGGGCCGCAACAGCGTCTGAACGATGTCTATCTCCACCGCCGAGAGCAGCCCTCTCCGCGAGATAATCGTCTCCGGAGCTTCGCCGGTGCGAGCCGCTTCGGCCGTCAGTTGTTGGGCCAACTCCGGCTTCAGCATCAACAGTTCGCTGGCGAGACTGAGAAAGTCGCGGCTCATGAACCCTACCCGCCTGTGGCCTCTTTGTTGAGCGCGTCCAACTGGTCGAGCAACGCCTTGACCGACGGCCGATCCGCCAGCGAATCGCCGACATACGCGAACCGCGTCTGCCCTTGCTTGTCGAGGATGTATGTCGCCGGCTTCGACAAGTCCTTGCGGATTCCCAGGTGATCGACCGCCTTGAGTTCGACATCCAACACGATCGGAAACGGAATCTTTTCGACGGGCGTGTCGAGCTTGTTCTTCACCGTCACCGCGAAGTCCCGATGCCGGATCGAGTCATCTGGCGTCACCACCGGAAAGACGACAAGAACCTCCGCATCGCGTGACGAAAACTTCGCATAGTTGGTCAGCATCCGCGACGTCTGCGTCGAACAGTACAAGCGGATCGAACCATTGAACCCGCGCGTCACGATCAGCACGACATGCTTCTTGCCGAGATAATCCTTTAGCGACGCTTCGTTCCCGTCGATGTCGGTGAAGATCAAGTCACCGATGCTCCCATCGGCCGCGACATTGCTCTGCACGTTGTCCTTGAACTGAATTTTGCGATAGTCCTCGAAATAGGAACCGGTGAATTGACTGTTGCCCGCCGGCGGCGCGGACTCTTTTCCGCATCCCGCCAACAACGAGGCCGCCAAAATCAAAACGGCACATTTCCGAGTCGCTGTCACCAATTGACCTCTCCATTCCTCTAGCCCCATTCCTTTGGCAGAAGAATGGGGCCAGAGGAATGGAACAAGACTGTCATCGAAGTTCGCGCAGGATCGTAACGTTTGACGGCGATCTGGGCATCACGCCAACGGCAGGCGATTCCACAGCGATTGTCCGGGTGAGACGCGATGTCGCTTGCCGCTGGCATCGGTGATGAATTGCGTGGGATCGACTCCCAACGCGGCGAGCATGGTTGCGGTGAGATCGCTGGGAGAGACCGGATCAGCAATGACCTCGGCGGCGTGCCGATTGGTCGCGCCGAACACAGTGCCGCCGCCCAGGCCCGCTCCCGCCAGTAACACCGTATTCGATCCCGGCCAATGATCGCGGCTGGCCCACGGCTTCGAAATGCGCGGTGTGCGGCCGAAGTCTCCCATCCAGACCACCAGCGTCTCGTCGAGCAACCCGCGCCGGGAGAGATCATCCAGCAACGCCGCGAGCGTTTGATCGGCTCGTGGCGCGAGCGACTGGCTCAGCAGCGGAAAATGATTGCGATGCGTGTCCCACGGATTGTTGGCCGGACGCGGTCCGCGCCCGTCTGCCCAGTCTTGATCCTCGTGGCCCCAATAGACGGTGACGAACTTTGCTCCCGCTTCGATCAATCTCCGAGCCAACAATACTGACTGACCATGTCGATGCCGGCCGAACTTGTCATGAGTTTCGGGAGACTCATCTTCCAGGTCGAAGGCTCGCTGCACGGCCGAAGATTCCAGAATCGACAATGCCTGTTGCTGATAGTCATTCAGCCGATCGGCGGCGAGATGCCGTTGCCAGTTCAAATCACGATCGAATTCACGCAACAGCAGGGAGCGGCGGCGTAGGCGATCGACGGAGACTCCGTCGGCCCGGTGAAGCTGCGGCTTCTGAACGACACCGCTTATCGACAGTTCGACCAGAAACGGATCGAACGACGGTCCCAAAATGCCGCCGTTCTGTCCGGGCAGCACGCGAGACTCCATCTTCATGATTTCGGGAAGCTGAATTGCTTTCGGCATCGCCGTGGGAGATTGATCGGCCTGCAACAACGCGCTGCTGAGGTGCGGCAAGTCGGTCGGCTCGACCTTCAATCCACCTGCTGAACTGAGATGCTTGTAGCCCGTCAGCATTTGATACACAGCCGGATCATGCACTCCCTCGTCATGCCGCACCGACCGAACCTGGACCAGTCGGTGCATCTGCTGTGCGACACGCGGCAGCAATTCGCCGACGGACACTCCCGGTGCGCTGCTGGCGATCGGCCGATACGGCCCGCGAATCTCGGCGGGAGCTTCCGGCTTCTAATCGAACAGGTCGATCGCGCTAGGACCACCATCGAGATAAATCAGCAGGCAGGCCTTCGCACGCGGCGGATCAATGACTGAGGACTCCGACTTGAGCCTCTTGGTCTCTTCAGCCCGCAGCGCACTCGCCAGCGTCAGCCCCGTCAGTCCGAGCGTGCCGACCTGTAACACTCGGCGACGAGTCATTGGCAGCGATGTGGCGACATTCGGCATGTCGAATCAGCTCCCAAAGGCGTTCGCCTGACTTCGCCAACGCCGCAGTTTGTAGGGTGGGACCAGCGACGCTTCGCCGCGCCGGCCCACCATCCGATGAACAACGCCATCAATGCGAGATTGGTGGGCCGGCGCTCGAAGCGAGCTTGTCCCACCCTACGGAGACAGGTTCTTACTGGCTCTCCGCCATTCGTGTTGAAGACGAATTCGTGAGCCGCAAGGCGCTAGCCGCGGGTCGAGGAAAAGAACCCGCGGCTAGCGCCTTGCGGCTCACATGGCACCGAAATCAACACGAATGGCGGAGAGC
>SXKJ01000375.1 GCA_005778115.1 Planctomyces sp.
ATGTGGCAATGACTGATGAGCACGTTGCGCGACCGCCGCGTGACGTGGACTCCATTCCGCACCTTGCGGATCAAGACGCCGGCCAGCGTCGGCTGCATGACTCCTTCCAGCCGGATGCCGTCTGCTTCGGGATGCTCGCCGGTGATTTCGATGTCGCTGATCATCGGCATTCGCTCACGTTGCCAGATCTCCGGCTTAAAGCCCTTCGGGTCGGCGGACTTGTCGTGCGAGCCAGCGACGAAGAACGCCGGCCCTTTGCCCGCCATGATGATCTTCGCCGTTCCGCCGCTACCGCTGATCGCCGTGCGGCTCAGCTTGGCGAGATCGACGACAATTGGCTTCGTGATGCGGTAGTCGCCGCGCGGGAATTCAATCTGCCCACCGCCATCGGCCAGCGCGTGCTGGATGGCCTCGGTGTCGTCCGTTTGGCCGTTTCCGGCGGCACCGAAGTCTCGAACGTTGCTCATGGGATTTGAAATCCGAGGGTTGGGATTTGAATTTTGGGGTTTGGAGTTTCCGCAGGGGGCACTCTATCGACCGCGCGGACTGGTTCAACTCGCAGCGTCGGCATGATCGACAGGCGAGGCACGCGACACACGATCGTGCGCAATGGCAGCGACCGGCGGACTCCCCCAGGATTCCCCAAGCGGAGTCTGTGGTTGTTGGGTAGCGCGGTTCGATGTTCTCAAGGCGAAAGGCGGTGCCAATCGCCGAGCGTCTGAAAAGTCAGTTTGACACGATTTTTCCGGCACTCGTAGAATCGCCCCGAATTGGTGGCTGTCGTGAGCGTTCTGTTTTCGGACATTCCGTCCGCCGAACGCCCCGATGCAAGGATGCTGCCACGAAGGGTGAATTTGATGAAGAACAACCTCGGCAAAGTCTTCGTGGTCGTGACCACATTTCTGAGTATCGCGTTTCTCGGCTTCTCGTTCTCGGCGCGGATCGCCGGCACGAACTGGAAGGGAGAAGCGGACAGCTTGGAAAACTACTACGTCGAGACGGTCCCTGTCGAAAAAAGCAAACCAACTTACACCACCAAGGACAAGGTCACTGGCGAACCCGTCAAGCCAGGGCCAGGATCGAAGCTGTTGCCCGAAGCGATTCTGGCCGCGTACACCCACGAGATCACAAAACTCAACGACAAGATTCAGGCTCTGGAACCACAACCAGAACAGATTAAGAAACGGCAGGAAGAGATCACTGCTCATCAAAAGCAGGATCTCAAAGCGATTGAAGCTCGCGAAGAAGAGTTGAAACAAGAATTCGAGAAGCTGGCCAAGACGATTGTCGACTTGTCCGTCGAAGGTGATAAAGTCGGGCAAGAAGCGCTAGTGGTTTGGGAAGAGGGAAAATTACGCCGCGAAGATGTGGCTCGACTGCGGAATCACTTGGAGGAACTGGAAGTCGATCAATTCCAGTCCCTCGAACAAAAGAAACGCTTACAAGATGAACTGAGCCGCTTGCGCGGCGTGTTGGCTCGGCTGCAACGCCGGAACGTTCAATTGAAATCGTCCTACGAAGATTGATCGTAGTGCGACAAACGACTGGGGGGTCGTGACATGTCATTTCTTGGAAAACTGCTGGTCGGTTTGCAGCTCGTGCTGAGCATCATGTTCCTGGTCTTCGCGGGAGCGATCTTCTCCACGCAGAAGAACTGGAAAGCGGCCAAAGAGTTCGCGGATGGCGAATACAAGAAGCTCATTGGCGAGAAAGACAACCTCGACGTGGAGTACAAGGGCTACAAGACACGCATGGAGATCGACTTCAAGAACGAGCAGAACCGAGCCGCCAATGCGGAAGGGCAAGTCGATCTGCTGAAGCGTCAGTTGACGTTTGCGGAAAACGAAGGGGGTACAGCCAAGATCGAGCGTGATGAGCAGCGCGAACTGGCCAAAGTCTCCGTTGAGGAATCTCGGCAGCGCCGTGAAGAAGCTCTGCTCCAACGCGAGATCAACAACAATCTGCAAAAGCTGCTCAACGAGAAGACCACCCGGCTGCAAGCGTCGGATGACGTCGTCTTCAATCAAAAGGTGGTCGAAAAGGCGCTGCAAGACAAACACGCCAAAGTTCTGAACGATCTGGCTCTCATGCAAAAGATCATCGCGGCGTACGGTCTATCGACCGACCCCCAAGCGGTCGTCGGCCTCCTGGAGCCTCCTCCGGCCGTGGATGGCAAAGTGCTCGAAACGAAACGGGGCGGACGCAGTGGTTCGGACTTGGTCGAAATTTCGATCGGCAGCGACGATGGTTTGCGAGAAGGACACAAGTTGTCGGTCTATCGTCCGCAGTCGGGTGATAAGGCCGCGAAGTTCCTGGGAGACATCAAGCTCGTGTACGTGACGCCGGATCGATCGGTCGGTGCCGTGATCCTGCGAGCCAAGAATGGAATCATCGAAAGGGAAGACAATGTCACGTCGAAGCTCGGACAGTAACGCCGCCAAAGCCACGCCGGATGTGTATGTGGGTCTGTTGTTCGTCTCCGTTGCCGCGCTCATCGCCGGCATCACACTGCTGGTGCTGGAGTTGAACAGCTACGCTTGGCAAATGGGGTAGCTCACGATCGTCTCGGATCACGACGGGGATCATCGGGTTAGTGCTGACTCATTTAGCTGCAAGCCGCAGGCGTGCGTGCCATCAAGCGTTCAAAGTCTGTTGCAAGAAAACGCGCACGCCTGCGGCTTGCAGTTAAACGACGGTGAGATCGCCCCTACCGGTCTGCCGATGCCGCATTCGCCGCGTGTCTATCGCGATCAGTTTGGCGGCTCGATTCCGGCACCGATCACTTCGGACGAGTGGATCGAACGACAGGCAAGTTAGAGCTGGCGAGCGTGGCTTCGCCCTGAAGTAACCTCGAAGTGTCACCGAGGGCGAACGCTCCACGAACGATTCCCTTAGTTGGGCCAGTTCCCAATTCACGGCGTGAAATCGCAGCTTGGCGTCAGCGACAGACAAAAGTGAGCGATCAGTTTCGCGGCGTTATCGAGGTCGACGAGCGAGATCATTTCGACCGGGCTGTGCATGTAGCGATTCGGGATCGTGACGAGTCCCGTGGCGACGCCGCCTCGGCTGATTTGCATGACGTTTGAGTCGTTGCCGGCCGCTTTCGCCAGGCCTCCGATTTGGAACGGGATTTCGTGCTCTTTGGCGAGCGACGTCAGGCGGTCGAAAACGACCGGGTTGACGTTCGGGCCGCGATACAGCACTGGGCCGCCACCGAGCTTGATCTTGCCGTGCTGGTTCTCGTCGATCGTCGGACAATCGGTCGCGTGAGTCACATCGACGGCGATGCCGAGTTTCGGATCGACCGAAAATGCACTGGTCTGAGCGCCGCGCAAGCCGATCTCTTCTTGGACGGTCGAGACCGACACGACGGCCGCTTTCGGGGTGCCTTCCGCGACCAGTTGCAACGCTCGCATGACGACCCACACGCCGACTTTGTTGTCCATACCCGGAGCCGCCGCGAGATTGTTTCGCAGCGTTCTCATGCCGAGTTCAAACGTGACTGGATCGCCGATCGCGACGAGCTCTTTGGCCTCGTCCGCGTTCTTCACGCCGATGTCGATCCACAGGTCTTTGATCTCCGGAACCTGCTTGCGGTCTTCGGGAGTTTGCAGGTGGATCGCCTTGCGCGCGATCACTCCTTTGACCGGTCCCGACTTCGTCCAGACGAGCATGTGTTGGCCGACCAACTGCTGCACGTCCCAACCGCCAATGGCGGCGGTTCGCAGGTAGCCGTCCTTGTCGATGTTCACGATCAGCAGGCCAATCTGGTCGCAGTGACCGGCCAGCATGATTCTTGGCGAGCCGCTCGGATTGACCGCGGCGATGACGTTGCCGTGCCAATCGGTTTGGACCTCAGTGGCGAATGGCCTCACGAAGTTGCGGACCACGTCTTGAATGGGCCGCTCGTAACCGGATGGGCTGGGGGTGGTCAGAAGCTGTTCGAGAAAGCCAAGCGCGGGAGCATCCATGCCACTGAGTCCTTTCGAGGAAGATCTATTTTTCGCGTGTTGTTCCGGGAAATAATTTGACGGTCGCTTCTGGACCTGTACACTTCCCGCCGCTTTGGTGCCTGCGTTGGAACCGGGCATCGGATCCTGGAAGCGTGCAGTTGACTGAGACCGACGCTGAAGCGGCGGCATCTTGGAAGTGGTGGGAAAGAGCGTCAAGCTCGTCTCGCCTACGGTAGCGTGTTGTGCTTCGGCGCAGCTCAAGGAGGAAAATCATGACGCCTCAAGCTTTACTCGATCAGCCTCGCGGAGTTTCTGAAGTCTCGCCGCGCGAGATTGCCGACACGGTCGAACGCTATGTGCGACTCCGCACCGGCGGCACGATTCGCAGCCTGCACGTCGAAGTCCACGACGGCGAAGTGCTGCTGAGCGGTCGCACGGCGACTTATTACAACAAGCAACTCGCAACACACGCGGCTCTCGACGCCGCCCGCTCGATGTCGCTGACCAACGAGATCGAAGTCTGCTGAGGCTTCGTGGGGCAGGTTTTCAACCTGCCAGTGATTCGGGGAATGCTGACCTCCTGCTGCACGTCAGCCGTTGTGACTGCTGGGTGGCGCGGGATCTTCATCGGAGTTCTTATCCTTTGGCGGTTTGCTTCCAAACCGGGGTTCCTTGCCGCGTAGCAGGCGAGCGATGTTGCTGCGGTGCTTGACGATGATCAGTGTCGGCACCGCGAGACTGAATGCCGCAACGCTCCAAGTTTTCTCACGGAACGGCTGTGGCCAGAGGACGCACATCTGAGAGACCGCGAACGTCGCCGCAGAGCCAATCGAACTGATTGAGACAATGCGCGTCACGGTGAAACAGGTGATGAACATGCCAAACGTGATCACGGTTGAGATCGGGTTCGCCAGCATGACGACGACTCCCAAAGCCGTCGCAACCCCCTTGCCTCCGTGAAATCCGAGCCAGATCGGAAACATGTGGCCGAGAATCGCCAGCAGACCGGCGGCGACTTGCCAGTGAGTCCGATTCGGGTCATCCGCAGTGAGCAACACATTCGGCAGCAAGACCGGCATCGCGCCTTTGAGCACATCGAGAACGAAGCACAGCACGCCCCATTTGGCCCCGAGCACGCGCGTGACGTTTGTGGCCCCGATGTTCTTGCTGCCGTGCTCGCGAATGTCGATCCCTTTGGCAAGCCGGGCAACGATCAACCCGAACGGCACGGAGCCGGCCAAGTACGCGCCAACTAGAATCAGCAACGGAGTCATCGCGACACTCTGACAAACAAACTGCGTTTATTTTTCGCCCTCCATTTTCCGCCAGCTCTCCTTTTTTCGGAACAAGGCGGCGAAAAATGAATGCTGCTATTCATCTTTTGGAGGTGTTTTCTTAGCGGCCTTCTTTTTGACCGCTTTCTTTTTGGCGGGCTTAAGCGCGGCGGTCGTGACGTCCCCTTTGGGGGTGGCGGCTTTCTTTTTGAATCCGCCTCGGCCTCGACCTTTCTTCTTCGACGGGCCGAGCGCGGCGCGTTCGGCGATCCAGATCAGGGCTTCATCGAGTTGCACCGATTCAATCGTGCGGTCCTTCGGCAGCGAGGCGAAGACAGCACCGTGTCGAACATACGGGCCGTAGCGGCCTTCAAAAATCTGGATTGGAGCTTCATCGTCTGGGTGCTTGCCGAGATCGCGCAACGCCGTCGGAGCGGCACGCTTGCCCTTCGGTTGTTTGATGAGTTCGACCGCGGCGGCGAGGTCGATCGTCAGGACGTCGCCGGTTTTCGGGATCGAGCGGAACGATTTGTCGTGCTTCACATACGGGCCGTACGGGCCGATGCTGGCGAAGATCGGTTTGCCGTCTTCGGGGTGCGGGCCGAGTTCGCGCGGCAGTGACAACAGCTTGATCGCCGTCTCGAATGACATCGTCGTCGGGTCGATGTTCTTTGGGACGCTCTGCCGCTTGGGCTTCGGCGCTTCGGGGTCTTGCGACATCTCGCCGACTTGCAGGTACGGCCCGAAGCGGCCGGTCAGCAGATAAATCGGCAGGCCGTGTTCCGGGTGACTGCCGATCGACTGCGGACCTTGTCGCTTGAGCTCCAGCCACTTTTCGGCGAGTTCGTTGGTGATGTCGGCAGGGGCGATGTCGTCGGGGATCGACGCGGTTTCGGGTTCAGGGCCGCTCCCGGTCTTTTGCAGGAACGGGCCGTAACGGCCGACTCGGACTTTCGCCTCGACGCCGTCCAGGTCAATCGTGCAGGCGATGCGCGGGTCGATTTTCTCTTCGTGCGATTTGACTTGTTCGTCGAGTCCGTCGTTACCGCTGTAAAACTTTTGCAAGTACGGCAGGCGATCAGCGGTTCCGGCGGCGACGGCGTCCAAGTCCTCTTCCATCTGCGCCGTGAACTTGATGTCCACGAGGTTCGGGAAGTTTTGTTCGAGAAGCTTCGTCACCGCCATTGCCGTGAATGTCGGGATGAGCTGATTGCTGACTTTGCGAACGTAGCCTCGGTCCTGAATCGTGCTGATGATGCTGGAGTACGTGGACGGTCGGCCGATGCCGTCCGATTCCAGTTCGCGGATCAGCGTCGCTTCGGTGAATCGGGCTGGCGGTTTCGTTTCGTGCTTGAGCGAATCGAGCTGGCCAAGTGACAACGCTTGCGATTCTCGCAGCGGCGGGAGCGCGGCTTCTTGATCGTCGAGAGCCGCTTCCGGGTCATCGACCCCTTCGACGTAGGCTCGGAAGAAGCCGGGGAAATCGACGTGTCGGCCGGTCGCTCGGAACTCGGCTTCGGCGGCGGAGATCGTCGCGGTGATGAACGTCAGCCGAGCGTCCGCCATTTGCGTGGCCATCGTCCGCATCCAGATCAGCGAGTACAGCCGAGCCGACTGACCGGAGAGATTCAGTTCGTCCGCCGTTGGCATCATCTTGCCCGCCGGCCGGATCGCTTCGTGAGCCTCCTGCGCCCCCTTCGCCTTCGTCGTGAACTGACGCGGCGACGGACTGAGATATTCCTGGCCGTACTTCTCTTCGATACGACGTCGCGACGCACCGATCGCCTCGCCCGACAAGTTGACGCTGTCGGTTCGCATGTAGGTGATGTAGCCGTCTTCGTACAACCGCTGAGCGATTTGCATCGTCTCCTTCGACGACAGGCCGAGCTTGCGGTTCGACTCCTGCTGCAACGTGCTCGTCGTGAATGGCGGGTACGGCCGTCGCAGCTCCTGTCGATCTTTGACGCTGCTGACCTGCCACGCTGTCCCCGCATCCGTCAGCCGCGACCGCAACGACTCAACCGCCGTTTGGTCGAGCAACACAACATCCGCATTCGGCTTGAGCTTGCCAGTCGCCTCATCGAAGTCCTTGCCGCTGGCGACTCGCCGCCCGCTGACTGTCGAGAGTTCGGCGGTGAACTTCGTGGCCGTGTCGGTCGCGAGTTCCGCCTTCAAGTCCCAATACGTCGCGCTGCGGAAGGCCATGCGCTCGATCTCGCGAGTGACAATCAACCGCACAGCGACGGACTGCACTCGCCCTGCCGAGAGCTTCGGCGCGATCTTTTTCCACAACAGCGGGCTGAGCCGATACCCGTACAAACGGTCCAGCACTCGTCGCGTTTCCTGAGCCGACACGAGGTTCGTGTCGATGTCGCGAGTCGCCTCGACCGCCGCTTGAATCGCGTCTTTGGTGATTTCATCGAAGACCATTCGCTTGACCGGAATCTTAGGGTTGAGCACTTCCGACAGATGCCAGCCGATCGACTCCCCCTCGCGGTCGGGGTCGGTTGCGAGAATCAACTCATCCGCATCTTTGAGCGCGGCCTTCAATTCGGCGACGACTTTTTTCTTTTCAGGCGGAACGACGTAGAGCGGCTGGAACCCATGTTCAACATCAACACCGATCTTGGCCCAGGCTTCCTTTTTGAGTGCCGCCGGAACCTGCGCCGCACCGGCTGGCAGATCACGAATATGCCCGACGCTGGCGAGCACTTTGTAGTTGGGGCCGAGGTAGCCGCTGATCTTTTTGGCCTTCGCCGGCGACTCGACGATCACCAAAGCTTTCGAACGCTTTCCTGCCACTCTGAGTTCCTTGTCGTGCGGGGCAAGCCTTGTGGCTCGACCCTCTGGGACTACAATCCGCCGGTTTTCCGACCGGCCAAAGGCGGACATACCTACTCGGCCATTTCCGGGCCTGTCAAGGAATGACCCCCACTTCGGTTTTGTCTCAACTCCGTCTGACAGAGGTGTTGCTTCATGGATTCATTGAGTTTCTTCCGCCGTAATCTCAAGCCGATCATGGCGGCTCTGACACTGATGTCGATGATCTCGTTCGTGTTTTTGGATGACACGATGAAGGCGGGAACGACGTTCCTGGTGCCGCTGATTTTGGCCGCGCTGTTCGGTGGCGGAGCGTTTGTCTGGGGGACTCGGCGCGATAAGCAAAACGAGTACGGCATGATGGGAGCCGTCGTCGGCGCGGTGCTGGGACTGGTCATTACGACATTCGGCGAACGCGACACGAGCGAACAACCGCCGATCGCCGGACTCAATCAGCGTGAGATCGCCAACCTCAAGAACCGCCGCGAAACGGCCAATCGCATCCTTGGCGAAATTTATCGCAAGTCGCACCCGATCCCTGAGCAGTTCCTGAAGGCCGGTCCGTTCGGCGAACAGTTCTACGACATGCAGTTGGCCCGCGCTCTCGATCAGATCCAATTCAAGTTCGGCAACGAGGACTTCGAGAAGGACGTCATCTTCGGTGACTTGCTCAGGCGTGAAGCGATTCGACTGGGGATCAACGTCAACGACGACGCGGTCACTGATTTCATGAAGATGATCAGCGACCAGAATCTCACGAAGGAGATGTTCAAGGAGATCAAGCAGCAGCTTCATGTCGGCGACCACTACATCTTCGAATTGTTTCGCGATGAACTCGCCGCCCGTATGGCCGCCGAAATGACCTACCCGCGAGCCGTCTCCACCCCGGAGCAGCGCTGGCAGGACTTCCGCAAAATCAATGTGAAGCAATCCATTGAGGCCACCACCGTCCCCGTCGAAGCGTTCGTGAAGAGCATCGACGATCCGTCCGACGACAAGCTGATCGAGTTCTTCAAGAAGCACGCCGAAAAACAACCCGATCCCAAGGGCGAGCCGGGCTTCTTCCAGCCAATGCGTGTCCAACTCGCGTATCTCGAAGCGGACTACGATGTCATCGAAACCAAGGTGGCTCGGCCGACGGACGAAGAGGTCGCGAAGTATTACGAAGACAACAAGGAGTTCTTCGTCGATCGCACGCCACCGAAAAAAGAGGAAAAGAAAGAAGACGCGACGGAAGGGGACGACCCCAAGAAGCCCGACGAGAAGAAGGAGGGTGGTAAACCGGACGCCGAGAAAAAGGAGACGGAAAAGAAAGACGACGACAAGCCTGCCGATTCGAAAAAAGACGAAGACAAACCTAAGCCAGAATCCAAAGAGGGAGACAAGCCGGAGAAGCCGACCGAAGAGAAGTCGGAAAAGCCGAAGACCGAAAAGCCCAAGCAGGACGAGCCACAAGGCGCAGCCGGCGAAGACAAAGTGACTGCCGAAAAGTCGGAAGAAGCCAAGCCGGCGGACAAACCCAAGAAGGAGGAGCCGAAAGCCGAAGCCGATCCGAAGGAGGCACCCAAGTCCGACGCTGAGAAAACGGACAAGAAGAAAGAAGACGCGAAGCCGGAGGACAAAAAGGGTGAAGACAAGCCCAAAGCGGAGTCGACCGAATCGAAGGACAAGCCCGCTGTCGACTCCGACAAGCCCTTCACGCCCGACGCGAAATCGGAAGAGAAGACCGAGAAGAAGCCCGAACCGAAATACAAACCGTTCGAGGAAGTGAAGGAGAAAATCTTCGACGACTTGCTCCGCGAACGGACGCTCAAATTAATGAAGGAGCGGATTGAGTCCGTCCTCACCAAGATGCGCCGGCTCGGTTCGTACACGATCGCCGAGAAGGGATCAAAGTCGTATCGCTCACCGCAGGACGTCGCGTCTGAGTTGAAAGAACTTGGCAAGACTCTCGATCTGAAGTACGTCGAGACCGGGATGCTCTCGGCGGAAGAGCTCAGCAAGTCGGAAGATCACAAAATTGGGACCGCGACCGATCCGTCGGACGAGAGTTTCAATCGCCAGCAAGGAGTCGTGTCCGTCCTCCAGCGAGTCTTCGGACGTGGCAGCGACAGCACATTTACTCCCGAAGTGTCCGAAGATCCCGGCACGAAAAACCGCTTCGCCTATTGGGTTGTCGAGCGAAAGGAAGCTCATGTCCCAACGTGGGACGAAGAGGGGATTCGTCAACAAGTGACGAAAGCCTGGAAGCTGGCCCAAGCCGCACCGAAAGCCGAAGAGCGTGCAAAGGCTCTAGCAAAGCTCGCGGCCCCAGGTCAGAAGCTAACCGAAGTCTTGGCGGGTCAGACCGTCACTGGCGACAAAGAGGGCCTGCAACTGACGGTCATCGAGCCGAAAGAAAAATTCTCGCACTACACGATGCAAGGCAAGTCGGCTCCCGGAGTCAATCCGTTCCAGGCACCGAGCGAACGTCCGGAACTGTCCCAGATTGCCGGCCTCGACAAATTAGGGGACGACTTCTTCACCGCCGTCGATCAACTGAAGCCCGGCACGACCGCCGCGATTCCGAACTATGACCGTTCCGCCTTCATCGTCGTGCATGTCATCGACCGCGAAGAAATCGCG
>SXKJ01000376.1 GCA_005778115.1 Planctomyces sp.
GCGGAAATCCCGGCGGACGTGATGACCGATCCTTCATCGACCCAGCGTTCGTTTTCGATGACGTCCGTGCTTGGCGACAAGCGGCGGAGATCGGCGATGTCTTCCCAATGCGTGGTCGCTCGTTTGCCGTCGAGCAATCCCGCTTTGCCGATCAGAAAAACTCCGGTGCAGACCGACGCAACGAGTCGCGCGGTCTTCGATTGCGCGGTGATCCAGGCAATGACATCCGGCTTGTTCAATTCAGCGGCAACGTCGCCGCCAGGAACGATCAACAGATCAAGCGGCGGATGATCGTCGAATCGAAACTGCGGCAAGACAAACAAACCGCCGCGTACCTGCACTCGATCTGCCCGGCTGATGGTGAAGACGGTGAATGGCGCAGGCATGTTCGGTTGCTGACGCAGGGCCAGTCGCGAAGCGGTCGAGAAGACCTCGAACGGCCCCGCGAAATCGAGCACCTCGACTTCGTCAAACAAAAGAATGCCGACGTTAACCACGATCCGGTGCCTCAGGCGTGATGCCATTTCGGTAGTCCATTTGTTCGGCAATGCGAAGCCGCGCGGCTTCGCCCGCGAACCGACGGACCAAGTGCAGGCCGAGGTCGATCGCCGCCGTGACTCCGCCCGATGTAATGATGTCGCCGGCATCGACGACTCGCTCGCTCCGAACCTCGCGGCAGTCGTTCGCAAGGTCGTCGATCGCGCTCGGATGCGTCGTTGCCGGTTTGTCACGAAGCCAACCCGCCGCTCCCAGCAGCAGCGAACCGGTACAAACCGAGGCTTTCAACGGAACCACTTCGATCCCGCGAAACCACGCCATGAACGCCGAGTCGTGCCTCAACGTGCGAGTGCTGAATCCACCGGGCACGATGACCACATCGAACCCCTCAAACGACTCGGCGACACTGTCCGGCACAATCCGCAAACCGCGATCATCGGTCACCGTTTCCGTCCACGCGCGAATGCTCCACGAGAAGTCCGGCAGAATCCCCATCGACCGCAACCGAGTCACGGGGTCGTACACGCCGACGAAATCCAGCGCCGTCATCCCGTCGAAAATCACAAACGCCACTCGCATCGCAACCTCCGCACGAAGATCCGATTCTCCTCTTCTCCTCACTGGACGAGCAGGAGCGCCGCCTGCTCTACGCTGGCTCGCATCGCACTTCGGTCCGGACCGAGTTGGCGATGAAGCATTGCTCGTGCGACTCGTGGTGCATCTCGATGACTTCGTCCCGCGAAGGAAGCTGGTCGCCGCCGAAGAGCACCTTCGGTCGCAGTGTCACGTGAGTGATCGCGACTTTGCCGTCGGCATTCTTGCCCATGATACCGACGGCCTCGTCGAGGTAGCTTTCGACCACGAAGCCGCGCTTCGCGGCAATCGACAAGAACCAGAGCATGTGGCAACTCGACAGAGCGGCGATGAATGCTTCTTCGGGATCAACGGCCTCAGCGACGGACATCGGCAAAGGGACGACGTGTGGCGACGAGGAAGCTGGAACCTCGATGCCGCCGTCGAACTTCCAAACGTGTCCTCGGCTGTAGCGATTGTCGGTGAACGCCGCACCGCTCCGTTTCCAGAGGACCGTTGCTCTATATTCGGCCATCATTCATCACCTTTTCGTTCGATTGCGATGACATCTTCCACGAGAACTAAGCGAACCACCGGCGTCACCGAGCGTGCCTTGTGGGCGCTGCTCGAACCAGCGGGAATGAAAAGACCTGAACCCTCGGGATACAGAATGGTTTGGTCTCGAAAGTCGATCTCCAGCGTGCCCGACAGGACGAAGCCGATACGGCCTTTCTCGCACCACTGCGGTTCGACGAACTCCGCAGTGAACTCGACGAGTCGAATCTGTTTCGAACCGTCTCGATGAACCTTGGCACGCGCCCCTGGCAGTGACGACTGCCACTCCAGGGCATCGAAATCGACTTTGAATGGCCTCATTGTTTATCCCTCCGACGATGAGCCAGCGTCACCCGCCGGCGGTGTTGCATTGGACGCTCGGGCCATGAACCAATCAAAGCTGGCGGTCAGTGTGCATTGGCCACTCTCATCAATGACCTCGACGGCAATGGTCACCAGACAACGTCCCTTCCGCTTCAACGCTGCGACCGCATCGACGATCGTTGCCACCGGAGTGATGACGTTGGCGATGAGCCGTCCGTTCGCAGGCCGCTTGAATTTCGCCTCGACTCGTCGAACAACGGGCAGAACCCCAAAGCTCGACTCCAGATTCCGAAGGAGAAACTCACCGGAGCAAGCCTCCGCGAGCACCAGTTGTGCCCCCGCGTGGACCGTTCCAACGTGGTTGAGGTATTGGCCACCCGCCGGCAACTCAACAAGAGCGTCTGGAGTCGATCCCTTGAGAATCCCGACGTGTTGGTTGAATGGGAGTTGGGTTACGGATTCAAGCATAACGAGGCTCACTTACTCGCCGAATTCGGATTGGCATGAGTTTCAATCTCCCTCAGCGTACCTTGTCTTCCACGCAACCGCTTCGGCCCAAGCTTCCGAAGCGAACGAGACAGGGTTCTTTTCCCAGTCCGCGAATGCAGCCGCAACTGCTCTAACAAGCCTCGATCGGCCAGTCCCGCCGCGAGCAACTGCCGCGCGAAGTCGAGCCATCAGGCAGTTGTCTGCGAACGATCCCTGCCGAGTGAAATCCGGGCTGTACTTCTCCAGCGCATGCTTCGGCTCGGTGGTGAAATCGGTTCACATTCGGGACGCAGCCTTACTTACCGCTTCCGTTCGTATTGAAAATCCAAAGTCCCTTCGGCCAGCGTGATCTCTTGGATGGCTTCGAGCAGTTCAGCTCGGTTGGCTTTGTCGGTGGACAGCTTGGGTTCGGCGGACAAGGCGAAGACCGTGATGTGGTACTCCTTCACGCCGGGGCCTTTGGAGCACATCGGGTCGTACTCGGCACGTCGTTTGTCGTTGAGGCCCAGCTTGCCGCTGTTCTTTGAGTTCTGCTCCAGCTTCGTGA
>SXKJ01000377.1 GCA_005778115.1 Planctomyces sp.
GCTGACAACCGAGCGACGTGACGACTCGACATTCAATCGCCCGGACACTCTTGGCGATAACGGGTTGCGTGCGTATATTCCCGCCCCGCACACGAATCCTGCCTGGTGGTGTAACGGTAGCACGAGTGACTCTGAATCACTTAGTCCAGGTTCAAATCCTGGCCGGGCAATTGACCAACGCTCGCTGTCACGCGATGACAGCGAGTTTTTTTGTTGTCTGGAGGCGTGCATGACGGCCGCCAATTCTCGGAATTCGCGAAACGGCCGTGCAAGTTTTTGAGGCTGGTGCCGTACCTCTGAGTGAAACGTTTCAGGACTCACTTCTGCAAACCCATCACTCAGAGGAATCAATCATGTCGCGGAAATTGTTTTCGTGGAGTTTTTTGGCGGGACGAACCAACGGATCGGGAAATTGGCGAACTCGCCGGGCGGCGCGGATTCCGGCTGAGGTGGAGTCGTTTGAGCCGCGAGTGGTGCTGTCGGCAGTGCATGGCACACCCTCTGGAGCGGCGGCCCTGGTGCAAGCCGAGGTTGTCGGGCCTCAAACACGGATCATCAACGGGACGGCGACATCCGGCTTTCTCGCTGTTGGTCTGATCGGAGGGAGTGGTGACGACTTCTGTTCCGGGACGTTGATTGCTCCGCAGTTTGTGCTGACAGCGGCTCACTGTGCGGAAGGGGTCGCCAACACGGCCGGGCAATTCTCGGTCGGCGGGCGGACGTATTTGACCGAGCAAGTCTTCGTGCATCCGGGTTACACGGGAAACGTCGGCAATGACTCGTCCAATGACATCGCGATCTACAAGCTCCGCGAAGCTGTGATGGGAATCGCTCCGATTCCGATCTTTCGTGGGACTCCGCAAGTCGGCCAGATCTTGACGCTAGTGGGCTTCGGCGGCGGAGGGACGGGGACCACTGGCACCAACGGCGACTTTGGGATCAAACGAGTGGGGACGACGCCGATCGATGAAGTCTCGCGGACGCTGATCTCGTGGAACTTCGATAACAACAGTGAGAGTAATACGGCTCCGGGGGACAGCGGCGGGCCGGCGTTTCTGACGGTCAACGGCCTGTTGTATGTGGCGGGCGTGACGTCCGGCGGCGATTCGGCCAATGCGGGCATCGGCGATCATTCGTTCGATACCCGCGTCGATGCCTATGCAAGTTGGATCGACTCGATTGTCGGAACCGCATCCACGTTGGCGACGGTCAGCATCACCGCGACCGATGCCAGTGCTGCCGAGACGCTCAGCACACAGACAGCGAACAACGGAACGTTCACGATCACTCGCACGGGTTCAACGGCGACAGCGCTGACCATCTCGTTGGCGGTCACTGGTACGGCGACCAACGGAAGTGATTACAGCCGGCTACCAACCACCGTGACGATTCCCGTCGGACAAGCATCGACAACGCTGACGCTGACCCCCATCGACGACACACTCAGCGAGAGCAGTGAGTCGGCGACGATCACGCTCTCCAATTCCAGCGCGTACAACGTCGATGCAGCCAAGACGAGCGGGACGGTCACGATTGCCGACAACGACCGCGTGTTGCCGAGTGTCAGCATCGTCGCGAGCGACGCAGTCGCGGCCGAGACGCGCACCGGGCAAACGGCGAATCGTGGTCAGTTCACGATCAGCCGTACCGGCTCGACGACGGCCGCGTTGACGCTGGCTTACACGGTGTCTGGATCGGCGACGAATGGCTCGGACTACAACCGCCTGTCGGGCACCGTGACGATTCCCGTGGGACGATCATCCGTGAATCTATCCGTCAGCCCCGTGGATGATTCGCTGGTGGAAGGGACCGAGACCGTTGTGGTCACACTCACCGCCGGCGCGGCGATCTCAGTCAATGCGACGCGAGGCTCCGCGTCGATTGACGTTCTTGATAACGAGACCAGCATCCGCTCGAACGACAACTTCGCCGACAGTCGAGTCCTGACCGGCGCGAATGTCACTGTCACTGGCAGCAACGCCACAGCGACAGCCGAGGCCGGGGAACCGAATCCTGCTGGCGTGTCAGGCGGCAAGTCGGTGTGGTGGAGTTGGACCGCGAGCTCCTCCGGAGGTGTGACGCTCTCGACATCGGGCAGCAACTTCGACACGACGCTGGGGGTCTACACTGGCAGTTCGCTCTCGTCGTTGCGACTGGTCACTGACAACGATGACGAGAACTTCGACAACGGCGTGTACTCCAGCCGAGTCACGTTCGATGCCGTGGCCGGAACGACCTACCGGATTCTGGTCGATGGCTACAACGGAGCCAGCGGCAACATCACGCTGAACCTGACGCAGTCCGCCACGTCCTTCGCCGCGCGACAACACGCGGCAATCACCGACACGTTGTTCGCGGATTATCGACGGTTGACCCTCTAGGTCAGGCTTTCCAGCCTGACCCGAATGACCAAACGCTGTCGATCCTTGATCGGGTCAGCCTGGAAAGGCTGACCTACAGACCTGGTTGACATTCTCCGCTGGCCGGACTTCCAATCCGGTCGGCGGCTTTTGGCTTTTACCGGTTCGGCGAGTGTGCTCGATGTCTGACGATCAACCATCTCGAACGAGTGGAACGTTGTTGTTGCGGCTGCGTGAGCTGAATGACCGCGAGGCTTGGACCGAATTCGTGAATCGGTACACACCCCGTTTGTTTGGCTGGTGCCGGAAGCAAGGCTTGCAGGACTCCGATGCGGCGGACGTCTCACAAGAGGTGCTCGGCAAGTTGGTGCGAGCGATTCGGACGTTCGACTACGACCCGCGGCGAGGCAGCTTTCGTGGCTGGTTGAAGACGGTGACGAACAACGCGATCCGAGATTTCGTGGCCGAACGGTCGCGTCCTGGCCGTGGGAGTGGCGACTCGCAGAACTGCTCGGCGTTGGAGGCACTGAGCACGCCGGCCGCGATCGGCGAGTTGACCGCCACGCTCGACGCGGCCGCTGAAATGGAACTGCTGCGTGAAGCGGAAGCCCGTGTGCAATTGCGAGTCAAACCACACACCTGGGAAGCCTATCGCCGCACCGTGTTGAACTCCGAACCAGCCGCCGAAGTCGCGCGGCTGTTAAACCTACCAGTGGCTGATGTCTATGTCGCGAAATCACGAGTCTTGAAATGCCTTCGCGAGGAGGTCGCACGACTTTCCGATCATCAGCCGCCGGGCGCTAGCCCCGGCTAGATTCTCAACCGGGGCTAGCGCCCTGCGGCTCATTGTGCTGCGGACGCAGTCCAGACGAAGCCTTTCGGAATCACCATGAACTGCCCGAACGCCGAACAACTCGAACGCTTGCTTGATGACGAGCTGAGCTCCGCGGATCGCGCGGATTTCTCTCGGCATGTAGCGGAGTGCGCCGAGTGTCAGCGACGGCTCGACGCGCTGACGAATCCAGAACACAGTTCGGAGTTTGTCTCATTGGAGGCGGACGACAATCCGGCATTACTGGCCCTCTTGCACAACTTGAGACAGGAGCCGTTGGTCGATTGGCCTTCGTCGAGTGATGTGGTCGCCGAACCGACCGCGCGAGTTTTTGCCGGTCCGTCTTCCGAGGCCGCGCCTCTGGGCCGGTTGGGGGAGTATCAGATTCAACGCCTGATCGGCAGCGGCGCGACGGGCGAGGTCTTCGAGGCTCGCGACCATCGTTTGGGGCGGAACGTGGCGATCAAAGTGCTGCGTCCGGAAAAGGCTACGCACCCCTTGGCGCGAGCTCGTTTCGAACGCGAGGGACGTGTCATCGCGTCGATTCGGGATGAGCACATCGCTCAGATCTTTGAAATCGGTTTGCCGTCTGGCGGCGCGCCGTATCTGGTCATGGAGTTTGTGGACGGCGAGTCGCTGGAATCACGGCTTCGCCGAGACGGCTCGCTTGACCCGCGTGAAGCGGCGGAGATCGTGTGCCAGATCGCCAGTGGACTCGCGGCGGCGCATCGGCAAGGGGTCGTGCATCGCGATGTGAAACTGTCGAACGTACTGTTGGACTCGCAAGGGATCGCGAAACTGGTGGACTTCGGTTTGGCTCGCGTGGCGGAATCTTCCGAGCTGCTGACGCAGGAAGGTGCCCTGGCGGGGACTCCGGCGTACATGAGTCCCGAACAGTTGAAGCGTCCTCAAGACGCCGATGCTCGCAGCGACGTCTACAGCCTGGGAGTCGTTTTGTACGCGCTGCTCACTGGCGAGAGGCCGTTTCGTGGCGTCTTGCGGATGGTTCTTTTTCAAGTCCTCCATGAAGAGCCGGTCCCGCCGCGCCGGTTGAATGATCGCCTGCCGCGCGATCTTGAAACCATCTGTCTGAAGGCCATGTCGAAGGAACCGGCGCAGCGGTACGCCACGGCCAGCGATCTCGGAGCGGACCTGCAACTTTGGCTCGAAGGCCGGCCCGTGCTGGCTCGGCCGTTGGGCCCCTGGAGCCGCGTGTGGCGGTGGAGTCGCCGCAACCCGAAGTTCGCGCTGCTTAACGGAGTCGTCGTACTGGTACTGCTGGCCGGATTCATCGATTGGACTCGTTTTTTCTTGCGCACGGATCGGCTGCGGCAAGAGATCCAACTTCTGCACGAAGAGGTCCGGCGAAACCGCAGCCTTGCAGAGTCCTCTCACGCAGAAGCCGAACGGCTGCGCCAGTCTGCCGAAGCGAATGCCAACCCGATTTCGCTCGCGCGCGAGCGAGTCTCGTTGCTCGGTTTGCTGGCGGAAGATCTTGTCTCGCGAAAGTCATTCGACGCTGCTGCACCAGTCCTCGAAGAAGCGATCCGGCAGAGCGATCAAGTTCGTGCTGACGGGACAGCGGAACCGAACGATTTTCGGTCGGCCATCGTGCTGTCACGCAATCTCGCGCTCGTCGAACGCGAACTGGGACGTGACAAAGACTCGCGCCGGCGACTGACAGAGTTAGTGACGTTTTTGTCGGAATTGATCGCCGACCCACGCTCACAATCCGATGCGGATTTCATTGCTTGGGCGAACGCGCAACGCACGGAAATCGAAGCTGCGAATAAATGACTGCATTGAAAAGGTGGGCTCTCCGCCATTCGTGTTGATTTCGGTGCCATGTGAGCCGCAAGGCGCTAGCCGCGGGTTCTTTTCCTCGACCCGCGGCTAGCGCCTTGCGGCTCACGAATTCGTCTTCAACACGAATGGCGGAGAGCCGAAAAGGTGGAAGTCCTCTGAAGGCGGCC
>SXKJ01000378.1 GCA_005778115.1 Planctomyces sp.
AACCGTATCAACCCGCGCGTCATCAAACGCAAGATGAGCAACTGGCTGAAAAAACGGGACAAACACCGCAATTATCCGCAGCCAACCAAGACTTTCCGGAAGTCAATCGTCATGCTCGATTGAACGGTATTGGGGCTAAGAGTCAGATGACGGAATTGATGCAATTGAAGTCCGGCATCAAACGACTACCGCAGCATGTGGTCGAGCAGATCATCGAACGAACCGATGGCGTGACGCTGTTCGTCGAAGAGTTTACGCAGATGCTGATGGACGCGGGGACGATTCGCGAAATCGACGGTGAAGTCGAGATGTCGGGGACGTTTCCCATCCACGAGATCCCGGCGACGCTTCACGATTTGCTGATGGCTCGGCTCGATCGCATGGCTAGCAATCTAGACGTCGTGCAGTTGGCCGCCACGCTGGGACGCGAATTCAAATACGAATTGATCAGCGCCGTGTCATCGCTCGGCGAGCAGGAGTTGCAGACGGAACTTGCCAAGTTGGTCTCCGCCGAAATGCTGTTTCAGCGTGGCCGTGGTTCGCGAGTCAGCTACCAATTCAAACATGCTTTGATTCAGGATGCCGCGTACCTGACACTGTTGAAGGGAAAGCGTCAGGGCATTCACCTGCGCATTGCGTCCGTCCTCGAAGAGAAGTTTCCCGCGACGCGCGACACACAACCCGAATTGCTGGCGTACCACTTCACGGAAGCTGGCGCGGCCAAGCAAGCCATCCAATACTGGTTGAAGGCGGGACAGCGGTCGAATCAGCGATCGGCGAACGCCGAAGCGATTGATCAACTCTCGAAGGGGCTGGCGCTGCTGACTGAGTTAGACATGTCGGCGAAACAGGATCAGCTCGAACTGCAATTTCAAACCGCGTTGGCGATCCCCTTAACCGCGACTCGCGGCTACGTCGCCAAAGAAGTCGAGCAGGCTTACTTCCGAGCTCGTGAGATCTGCTTGCGGGCCAATGATCCCAAACAGCTCTTGCCTGTGTTGCATGGCTTGTATCGCTTCTATGTCGTGCTGGGAGACAATCAGCGAGCCTATCAGCTTGGTAAAGAAATCCTCGGCTGGGCCGGGAAGACCGGCGATCCCGACTACATCATGGAGGCTCATCGTTCGCTCGGACTGACGCTGGTCTTCATGGGTGAGTTTGAGCGGGCTCGGTCTCACAATGACGAAAGCTTCACGCTCTACGATTTTGAAAAGCACCGGGAACACGCGTTCGTTTACGGTGCGGACCCCGGAATGATTTTCCTCACGATGGGTTCGTGGGCGTTGTGGAACCTCGGTTATCCGGAGCAAGCGCTGAAGCGGACAGAGCAGGCGTTGAAGCTCACGGAAGGATTTCATCACCCACACAGCCGTGCGTTTGCCGTCAGCGTGAATGCCAACACGCTCTACAACTGCGGTGACTGGGACGCTTGCGAACGATGCTCCGATGAAGCGATTGCTCTCGCCACCGAGCATGGCTTCCCGTTCTGGCTGAGCTGGGGAACCATTCTGAAAGGTGCTGTTCAGATTCAGCGTGGCAGTGTCGCCGAGGGGATTGAACTCCTCGAGCAAGGATTGAAACGCTACGAGAAAGCTGGCGTCGGCATGGGGCGGCCCACTCATCTCGCGATTCTCGCCGCCGCTTACAACACGCTCGGCAACCACCAAGAGGCTCTGCAACGATTGGATGAGGGATTCGCGATCGTCGAAAAACGACTGGTTGACGTTTACGAGGCGGAGTTGCACCGCTTGAAGGGTGTGGTGCTGCTGAGTGCCGATCCCGGAAATCAAGAGGCGGCGGAATCGTGCTTCCGAAAGGCGCGGGAGACCGCCACTCGCCAGAACGCCAAGTCGCTGCAATTACGAGCCGTCATGAGCTTGGCCGAACTTGATCGCTCGCGAGGAAGAACCAACGAGGCTCGCACCGAACTCTCGTCGGTGCTCGACTGGTTTACCGAGGGCTTCGAGACAAGGGATCTGATCGCGGCGAAGTCGCTGCTCAATCAACTGTGAGAGCGGCTCGTTTTCGGCATCGCGGGCCGCAATCAGCACGACGCGCAAGCGAGTGGTCGTTACAGAATGATCTCCGTCCAAACCACTCGCTTGCGCGTCGTGCTATTTGCCACCAATGAATCATCACGCCGAACGGTCTCGGTACTGCTATGAAGCCGCCGCTAGAGCGACTTCAAATACATCAACAAATCTTCCTGATCTCCCACCGAAAGATCCGCGGCGAAGTCGTGGCCGATATTCAGGTTCCCCATCTTGTTGGCCTGAAACAGATAGCTTCCGGCATTCTCAAAGCCCCCGTTTTCTCGATCGTAGCCCGTCCCGCCGATGTAGAAGCTGGTTTCGCGCTTTTGAGGATTTAGCACTCCACGCAGCGTGCGGACGGACCCGTTGTGGAAATACGGTCCCGTGAAGGCGATCCCTTCGAGTGATCTCGCTTTGAAGGCACCGGGGAGCGTTGGGCCCTTCGGTGATTTGCCGCCCGTCAGGTCTCGGTATCTGCGGTCGGCAAGATCCAACGGGATGCCCTTCTCCTTCAGGTACTTCAGAAAGATGGCCATGTTGGTCTGGGTCAGGACGAACAAGGGATCGACTTTGTCGGCATAAGGCTGAGGTGCCGGGATCAACGTGCTAAACATCTGCGCGAGATCCTCGTCATTCTTGCCGAGCGACACGAGCACCGACCTACCTTTCAAGACGCCGGTGTCCACGCTGCTCCACGATCGTTTCAAATTGGCGTAGTACAACGGGTCGGTGCCCACAAAATGCTTGTTTTGGCTCAGGTCCGCGGCGATTTCAGTGGCCGGGATCATCGTCACCTTTTCCGGATCGTATGAGTGACAGCCGACACAAGATTTCCCATAGACCGCCGCCCCGCGTTTGATTTGCTCCTGTTCCACGGGAGTGAAGGGTCCAAAGACTTTCTCCCACTTGGGCGCTCTGAGATCTCGCAACTTTTGTTCGAGGACTTGTAGGTTCTTCAGCCGAGCGGTGGTCGCGAGAAAGTCAGGCGAGTCGGGATCGAGGATCACGTCCCCAAACACTCCGAACACTTGGCCGAGGTTGCGAGTGAAGGCGTTGTTGGTCAACCCGCTGTACTGAATCCAGTCTTCATCGGGAGCACCCCAAAGCTGAGGGTAGCTCGCAGGTGCGCTGGCCACCGTCGCGTTGCCGGGGACTCTCAACGCATGAGACGCCACTTCGTTCAAGATCACGCCAAAGGCGTCGGTTCGCCCCGGTCCGGAATTGACCGTCCGACCCGCTGCGCGATTCAGGCCACGAAAGAACGAGCGCGTGTTTCGCTCAAACAGACGCTGATGCACCTGCTTCACATCGTCCAGAGTCACCGACACACCCTGGCGAGCCAAGGTCTCACGAAACTTCTTGAACTCCGCTTCATCCGTCAGCAGAGCCGAGAGAGATGTTTCGAGCGCGAGCGAAAACATCTCCAAGTTCAGCGTCGATGGTCCGCCATCGATGATGGATCTGGCTCCGTTGAACGTCACCGCTCCAACGTGGCACGCGGCGCAGTTGATTCCCAGCCAGTCACCTTTGCCTCGGAGATCCTTAAACGCGCGGCCCGGAGGCGTCTCCCTGGTCACACCAATCGGAAGCTGCGCGGGATTCCGCGCGGAGATCACTTTGTCGCTGTCGTGAATGAAACCAAATCGCTCAAGGTTATCCCGATCACGCATCGGCTTCTTCGTGTCAGCATCCGTGAGTGCCAGGAACCAGTCAAACGGAATGATGTAAGAGCCCTGCGGCATGTGCCAAAAGATGTCGCGGTCTTCATTGTTCCATCCCTGCGAGATGACTTTGGACTGCGTGAATGCCGATGCGGCCGGCGAGGGAGCCAGCGGTTGCTGCGAACGAAAACTTTGGCTCTGACGTTCCGCGAGGGAACGCCCCCGATTGATTCGTCCCAAGGGCTTCAGCTCATCCCAGCAGTTCTTCGTCACATCGAAGCCGGGACTCTTCTCGCATTCCTCCGGCGTTTTGACCGAGTTGGGAACGGCAGTCAGCTTCCCCAGCTTGTAACTGGAAGCCCCCGCCTCGACCCAATCGAGCGACGTATCCTCGACCCAGTCGGCCGCCGTGGGAGGTTCCGCTTTGATCCATTGGGGCGGTGCCTTCATCTTCGCGAGATCGAGAATCTGCACTTCCAGCTCGAAGCTGAACTCATTGCGTTTGTCGTTGGAAGTATCCGCGACCTCGCCGCGATTCGCCGCGCTTACCGTGCGCCCGATCAACGTGCCGTTCTCGGCATTCGGCGGCAGCGGTTCTCGCACCGGAGCTAAACCACCGCTCCGAACCAGACTGAATCGAGCGGCACGGTCTTTTCCAAAACTAAAAGCCGTGCCTGTGTAGTAATTCTCCGTGTGGTAGGCGTAAACGTCTTTGCCGCGCTGAGCCTTCGCGAGCACCAAGGCTTTATCAACCGACCATGCCAAATCCGGATTCGTGGCGAGGAGCTTCGCGGAAACTGCCGCTTTGCCGCTGTCGGGAACCGACGAAAGAAACAGCGAGTAAGCCATGTAGTTGTTGAAGTCGGTCAGATTGCCGAACGAAAACAGCGTCGCGTTATTCATGGAGAAATCTTGCCGCACGCCTTCCACAGTGAAGGAGAAGGAGACCGCTCGCACATCCGGAACTTTGTCGGGCTGAGGTTTCGGATCTCCATTGGCGAACCGAATGAGAACCTTCGGCCGTTGGTCTCCCCTCAACGGTTTCTTAAACGGACCAATTTGCAGCCAGCGGTTCTCGGGCTGGTCATAGATCTCCAATTCCCCCTCCAGGCAAACCCCCGTCGCATGAGTTCCCCGTTTGTTCCCACCCGCTGCCGCTCCAATCCCTGCTTGTGACAGCGCGAACTAAGCGGCCAGGCTGCGAATCAGTTTCGCTTCGCTCTCTTTGCTGCCTCCCTCATAGCGTTCAAAAACGGGATGGAGTTCTCGGTTTGCGGAATCAGCCACGGAGCTCGCAGCGACAGGACTCGTGGCGTTGGCCGGCGAATCCTTCGCGGGCTGTGCGTAGCAAACGCCATGAACCGAGATGAAAAGAGCAAAGAGGCATCGCTTAAGCATGTTGCTACTTGTCCTGCATTGGTGATTTCGAACGCGGAGAACTGTGCCAGACTCTGAATTCCTGGAGTGTGACCAATCGGAAAGGTGACGCGGCGACATTCTTTTGGCTGCGGAATCCGACGCAAGCGCCAATCCAGCCTTGATGGACGAAACCAAACCTTCGCGGTCTTGTCGTAGCGGGTCTATGCAGCGCGATGCCTTAACGCATCATGATCAATGACGGAGTGTCAGGCTGCCGAAGCTCTCCGGATCGAGCGCGGCTGCTTGGACTCTCGCCCCCTGGCCCGGTCAAACGGCTTTGGATTCCCCATCCGACATAACAGCCAACCGATCTCGCAACGATCATTTGGACTTGGCATTCGCGATCACGAAGTCGACCAACTCCTGACACTGAAAGAAACCCGACCACATGTTGTGCCCTTGGCCGGCGGGGACGATGAGCTGCATCTCGCCGCCGAGTGCTTCATACCGCTTGCGCACTTCACCGGAGTTGGCTTCAAGCGGAACCACCTTGTCGATGTCGCCGTGGATCGCGAACAACGGCACCTTCGCTTTGGCGAGTGTGGACAGCCGGTCGATCGGATTGTGCTCGGCGAGTTTTGCTTCGAGCTCCTCTGGCTTGAGTTGATAAGCGCCGCTGGCTTTCGGTACTCCCGGATAGCTGGTGATGTTGCAGACCGGATAGACCCCCGCGAATCCACCGACCTTGTCCGCGTTCTCGACGGCCCAGCCCAGAGTCATCAGGCCGCCGCGACTACGACCGAGCAGCACTGGTTTCGGTGAGAAGCCGCGCTTCTCGGTCAGCTCGCGATGAAAAGCCGAGAACAGCTTGCGGCCATCCGGGCTGCCGAACGATTCGCCCACGTCGATCCCGGCGATCGCGATGCCCGCCTTCGTGAAGCGTTCAAACATCCAACGCTCTTCGGTCGCTGGCAGGCCGGGAAGCGTCGGCGCGTACCAAACCCACGGCGTCGCGTCGTCAGATTTCTTGTCCGGTGGGATCACAAACGCCGTGCGATCCTCAACGCGAAACACCTCACCAGGCATCGGCAGCTTCTTCTCCGGCGGAGCGGTCTCAGTGGTCTGAGCGTCGGCGACTCGCACGAGCAAGATCGCGATCAGCGCGGCCAGGAATCGTTTCTTGTTCTTCATGAGTCATCCTTCATCAGGCTACTTCGTTGTTGGTTTGAACGACTCGAACACGTCCGCCAAGACTTTGTCGGACAGGCGGCCGAGTTCTTCGAGGATCAGTGGCTCGGCTTCGGGGAGCAGCGGCGATGAATTGGGTTCGTAGCCGCCGTATTTGTGTGACTCGGCCGTGCAGATGTAGCCGAGGTTGCCGTTCGCGTAGCCGATGACGATCGGGATCGCGCGATCGGCAATCGCTTTCTCGATCTGGAAGCCGTATTCGACCATCGGTTCGCCGGGGATCGTCAGCAGCAGAAAATCGCCGACGCGCAGAGCCTGCATCTCGCAGGCGAGTCGTTCCTTCTTGCCGGGAAGTTGAATAACGCTGGAAGCGCACTTGAGCGGATAAATTGTCTTGCGCTTGGTGAGTTCCTCTCGCACGACGCTGCGATCGGCGGCGCGGACGACGGCACAACCGAGACTGCGGCCGGTCCACTTGATGTCCGCTTCGTCGCCGCAGCGATACGGCACGCCGGGCAGGTTCGGCCGGATGTCGCCGGCGCAGCCTTGCAGGAACAGGGCTTTGGTCTTCGATCCGTAGACCATCTCGACAAAAGTCTGAGCCTCACCGGGGAAGTCGGCGCTGATCTTGGGAAAGCCGTTCGGGTGCGGCGGCGTCAGCTTGTCGCCCCACGTGAAGACGCACGGATGACAGACCGCGTGCATGAGGACGCTCATCGGTTCCAGCGTTCGGCCATCATCGAAGCGGAGCACCTTCACGCGATGATCGCACGGACCATCGGGATCGAGCCGCACGACCGCTCGGCCGTTGATGACTTTGCGGCGGTTGATGTTGAAGTAGATGCGATCTTCGCCGTAGCCGATCGTCACCGGCCGCATCTCTTTGACGGCCTCGGCGGTCGCCGTGCCGATCTTGGTGAGCATCTCACGACTCCAAGCGGACTCGCGCGACCAACCTGGTCCCGAATGGTTGTGCGATGTCGCGACCAGGATGTTCTCGCGCGGCGTCTCGGTCTTCTCGCCGACCACATCCCGCACGGCGGCGACCATCTCGCTGGAGGCGCTGATTAAGTCGAGCGTGACGATTGCGGCTCGCGTTTGTTCGTTCGCCAGCAACAGCACGCCGGCGCGGATCGGATCGCGGACTCCGTTTGTCGGCCGCACATGCCCGACGACCGGCGTATCGGCCGGCGGAGTGATATCGACCTTGGCGACACCGGCGCGCAGGTTCGATTCGACTCGGAATTGAAAGTTGTCTTCCGCGGATGTCACGCTGACGGCTAGCAGGGAAACGATCAAGAGCGAAACGAATCTTGGCGTGGGCATCGCCCCCCACCGAATTGGCGAGCCGATGGGCGTTAGCCCTCGGACAGTCCGGGGGCTAACGCCCTCCGGCTCGCCAAGAACCTTCGCGAGGCGAGACGAGTTCGAGCGTTTGCTGAGCAACGATGATTTCATGATGTGAGATCCTTGGCGAGCGGGGCTACAGGCGGAACAGTTTCTTCGCGTTCTGGTAGAGGATCTTTCGTTCGGCGGCTTTGTTCGGGGCGAGCTTCCGTATGGCGGCGATCGTTTGCGAGCCCGTGCATCCCGATCCCTTTCCGACCCGATCGTCGCAGTCGCTGCCATACAAGATTTTGTCTTGATGGCGATCGAGAAACCCGCGCGTGTGATCTTCGTCGCGAGTCAGTGCGTTCAAACCGGAGCCGGCGGACATGTCGGCGAACATGTTTGGGTAGTCGGCCAGATACCGATCCGTCAGACCTCCGGCAGTCACCTTGCCTTTGGGATACAGCACGTTTTGATCGGCGTGGTTCTTGTCGATGTTGGCCCACCAGGTTTGAGCGTGCCCGATGAAGTTGGTCTTCGGAAACTTTTCGAGCATCTTGTGCAGCCGCTCGAAGCCCAGGTTGTAGGTGCCGTGCTGGAAGTGCATGAGGATGGGGACTCGGTATTCGGCTGCCAGGGCGTAAAGGATCTGGCTTTCGGCCGAGTCCAATTCCACCGCGAACTTTTGCTCGCCGATGATGATCCCGCCAAGGTCGAGATACTTGGCAATCTCCGCGCGGGCTTCCGGCAGGTCGGTGACTTCATTGGCTCCGAAGAAGAACTCTTTGGGACGCTGCCGAGCCATCGTCAGCGCGGTCTCATTTCCACCGGCACCGACTCCGCCGAGCGTGTTGTGCTTGCCGTCGCCGGTCGAGGGCCGTTTGACCGCCGATCCAGCCGGCAACAGGATCGTCTGAGTCACTCCCATCGTTCGCTGGTGAGCGGCCAACTGTTCGGGAGTCCGTTCGCGATAGGTGGTGTGCTGGTGGATGTCGATGATCGGCTCCGCCGCATCCTCCGCCGCACGCGCGAAAGACGACAGCGCGACCGCACTGCCGGACAAGGAAGTCACCAGGAAACCACGACGAGTTATAGGGCTCATAGCGAACTCCGAATGGGGTTGAGGCTTGTTGGTCATTGAGTTCGACGGATCGTAGTCGGCACACTGCGTGTGTGAAATCATTGGCGAGCGAGACGAGTTTCGTAGTTTCGTAGTTTCGTAGTAGTTTCGTAGGGTGGGTCGAGTCATCGAGACCCACCAC
>SXKJ01000379.1 GCA_005778115.1 Planctomyces sp.
CGGCATCCGCATCCGAGTCAGCATCCGCATCGGAGTCAGCATCCGCATCGGAGTCAGCGTCTGCATCGGAGTCAGCGTCTGCATCGGAGTCAGCGTCTGCATCGGAGTCGGCGTCCGCATCGGAGTCGGCATCCGCATCGGAGTCAGCGTCTGCATCTGAGTCAGCGTCTGCATCGGAGTCGGCATCCGCATCTGAGTCAGCGTCCGCATCTGAGTCGGCATCCGCATCCGAGTCGGCATCCGCATCCGAGTCAGCGTCCGCATCCGAGTCAGCATCCGCATCTGAGTCAGCATCCGCATCTGAGTCGGCATCTGCATCGGAGTCGGCATCTGCGTCTGAGTCACTGTCCGCGTCGTCGTTGTCGAGGATTGTTCCCAAGGCAGTGTCGTTCAACAGGGTGGCTCCGGAGACTTGGAGCAGTTCGACGGTGAAGGACTCGTCCGGTTCGTCGGCTGAGTCATCCATGATCTAGACGCTGAGCGACTTCACCGACTCGCCAGGCATGAACGTCAATGTGCCTAAAGCTGCGGAAAAGTCAGCACCACTGGTGGCACTGCCTGCGGAAGTCGCGTAGGCGACCGTGACGTTTCCATTGAATGTGCCGGGTGCGACACCGGACCAATCGACGAAAACGGGGAATGCCATCATCCCGTTGTTTTCGGGCGTGCTGGCATTGGCGATCGAGACCACGGGTTGGCCGTCTAAGACCGTGCGTGCTTCCAGCAATTCGATGTGGGCATTGATCGGCCAAGGTCGTTCACGGCGACGGAGCGAGCGGCGTCGATTTGCAGAACGCAGCAGCTTTTGGAAGCGAGTCAACCAATTCAGGAGCAGCATGGCCATCTCCAGGAGGATGTGTCGAAGTTCGCTGAGGTCTGAGTTTGATTTACATCTGCGGAAGTCATTGGGTTGTCGAGTGAGACTGCGTCAGGCAGTCGTTCGACGACGTGAAGACACCGGGGGGCTGACGCCGCCCCGCTCGCCTTGAAACGATGTGGCATCGAACCGATGAAAAGCTGCGAGTTGCGTTGAGCGGATCGCTGAGAGCGAAAGGCCGATCGAAGCGGAAGCAGTTGAGGCCACAGAGCCAAGCGTGGCTCAATCGTGAAGCGACTATTGCGACTATTGCGGCGTTGCGGCGTTCATCGAATGTTCACACCAAAGAAATGTGCGTAAGGCGAGTGACGATGAGGCGAGGGAGTGTACGAGTCCTCAACGGAAATACAATCAAACGAATCGGAAATGTCCGAAAGCGTTGATTAGGCTCAGAAGTTCAGCCGCTGATCACCAGGGGGCAATTGTTGCAATCGAACCTCATTGTGGACTTGGCTCGACGTCGCGACCTCTTTGGAGGACTGTCCGTCGAGCACCGGGACTTTGCTGGAGCCATCTGGCGGGGCCGAAGCCGTCAGGGGAGCCGGCTTCCGCGCCGTCGGCGAGGCCGTGCCGTTCGATGTCGCGTAAATCGTCAGCTTGATGACTTCACCGCGAGCCAACATCTTGCCTGCCGCCGGTGACTGCGCGTAAACCGTCTGAGCAACATCGGAATGAGGCGGGGTGAAAGCAAGTCGCCGAGAACGCTGGAACGGTGAGCGTTTCAAAGCCAGGTCGAACGGGGCTGATTATCCGCGCCGCGACTCGAAAATCAAACAAAACGACGTTGGCGAAGAGATCAAGCCGCCTCGGGCTGCGTCGCGTCCACCGGCTTCGGAGCGATCTTCTTCGTGCCTTTGCCGTGGCGAGCCTTCAAATCGAACAGGCCGAAGATTTCCGAAGCGGTCAGGCTCAGTGAAACATTGCTGCTGTCCCCGTCTCCCAGCACCGCGCGGAAGAGTTCCCGCTTCTCGTGCAGGACTTTGTCGATCTTCTCTTCAATCGTGTCCTTGCAGATGAACTTCGTGACGATCACCGGGTTCTTCACGCCGATACGGTGTGCGCGATTGATGGCTTGGTCCTCGATGGCCGGATTCCACCAGCGGTCATAGAGGAAAACATAGCCGGCGAATTGCAGGTTCAACCCGACCGCTCCGGTGCCGTAGCTCATCAGCAGCAGGTGCGCGTTGGGATCTTCTTTGAACTTCTTGAGGATCGGCTCGCGTTGTTTATGGGGGACACCGCCGTGATAAATCAGCGTGCCGCATTCGGACGGCAATCGCTCGGCCAGCCAGTCAATCGTCTTGGTCCACTGGCTGAAGAGGATCGCTTTGCCGCCGCTGGCCGAGATTTCTTCCATGTCCGCCGCAAGCCGCTCGAACTTCACGCTCTCGCCAGTCAGTGGGTCGAAGTTCGTGATCTGCTTGAGCCGGATGACCAACTCGAAGACGTGCTGCACGGTGGCTTGGTCCCCCATCTCGTTGAGATGGATGATCCCATCATTCTCGGCAGCCATATACGCCGTCTTCTGCGCCGGAGTCAGTTCGAGAATCTCGTCACGATCCAGGCGAGGCGGCAGGTCTTTCATCACGCGGTCCTTCGTCCGCCGCAGCACATAGTCGCGAGACAACCGCTGCATCTGCCGCAAATCGGGCGAGCCACCTTTCGGGATGACCTTGAGGTATTCAAACAGCGTATGCATCTCTTCGGGACGGTTCTCGATCGGCGTTCCGGTCAGCGCCCAGCTTCGTTTCCGAGGCACCGACCGCGCGGTCTCCGAGGTACACGAGTCGCGATTCTTAATCCGCTGCGCCTCATCCAGCACGACCAGATCAAACGCCGGCCGCTCGTCGTCAAGCATCTCGGCCCAGTCGCGGACCAGCAGTTCGTAGTTGACCAGCAACACCGGCACCGGCATTTGCCAGAGCATTCGTCGTCGCACGCTGTCCCCTTCCAACACGGTCAGCGGCAGTTCTTCCGCCCACGCTTTGAACTCGCGCTGCCAGTTGGGAATCAGTGGCTTCGGGCAGACCATCAACACTCGGCGAATCTTCCCGCCGCGCAGCAGCAGCCGGATCGCGGTGATCGTCTGCATGGTTTTGCCCAGCCCCATCTCATCGGCCAGGAGCGCCGACTTTTGCTCGAACAGCCAGGCGATCCCTTCGTACTGATACGGGAACGGCTCGAACGGCATGATCAATTCTTGCCCGGCCAGCATCGTCTGCAACGGCGGCTGCAAGAGATAGAACAGCCGATCCTCCAACGAGATCGCATCACTGGGGGGCTTCAGTCGCGTGACTTTCTTTTCGGTCGGGTTCGCCGCGCGTTCCGGCTGTTCTGAGTCGGCAACTTTCGGGGGCTCAATCTTCTTGAGATCCTCGGCCGCCTCATCCGGTTTCGGCTGAAACTCGAAGCCCAGCGGAAAGGTCAGCCCGACGGTGGGAACTCGCGACCAAAGCGGTTTCCATGAGGGTGTCAAACCAGCTCGCTTGTCGAACAACGAATGCGTCTGCGTTTCGACATTCGGCCAACGACGAAGAGCACCGTTGAGTCCCGCCGGAAAGATGTCGGCTGACAGCGAGAGTAAAGACTGATGGGTGGCAATCGGTAAGTCGAACGGCACACGCTCAGCATCCACGAGCGAGAGATTCGCCGCGTCTGCCACATCCTCAACCCCTCGCCCCTCGTCCCTCGCCACTGGCTCCTCCTCTCACGCCGCGACCTTCATCGTCTCCTGCAACGCCTCGCGCACACGGTCCAGCGGTTCCAGCAAATCCGCGTCGCCAGCCATATCTTTCGCGAGCTTCTCAAACGATTTCAAGTCTTCGTTGAACTCGGCATGGAGCATGAACGACTGCTTGCCAAGGCGCAACGAATCCCAGTCAAACTCTCGCCCCTTGACCATCTCTTTGCTGACAGCGCATGCGACCGGCAGTGACACATGCGGTCGCGAGTCCAACATCTCGACCCGGTCGGTCAGCACGACATGCGGTTTGACGCCGATCCGTTCGAGCAGCGTCTTGCTGAGCAGTTCCCCCAGCAGGAACGGCACGAGCGTTGGTCCGTACAACAGCTCTTGAGTCCGATTCGGCCGCACGGGAGCCGTGCATTGGAACTCCAGCGGCCGGCCGTATTTGTTCGTCACCAGCAAGCCCGCGACGTGGCCGCGATTTTCGAGGTGAATGGCGGTCAGGAAACCCAGCCGGAGTTGTTCGTTCATAGCGAGCGACGTGGACATGCCCGTTCCATCGACTAGCGAACGGGGACGGGTTCAGTCTCGAAGCGATGTCTCCGAAGACACGGGTCATGCCGAGGGTCGGAGAACTTGCCTGACCCGCACGGTTTGACTGAATAGATTTGTCCGCCGAAGCCAAAAGCCGAACGGCAACAGATCTTTCTCCCGTCGCCGCACTCGCCAGAGTGCGGAACAACCCCGCGAGTACCCGCGTTCTGACGAACGCGGCGACAGCCTCCGGTCCGATTCGCGAGGAAATCTTCGTCGGCTGATACCATCACGCCGACGTTTTCTTCGGTCTGGAACTCAATCTCCACG
Organism: Planctomyces sp.; assembly: GCA_005778115.1. Taxonomy (GTDB): domain Bacteria; phylum Planctomycetota; class Planctomycetia; order Planctomycetales; family Planctomycetaceae; genus SXKJ01. Next base: position 4,428 of record SXKJ01000379.1, read on the forward strand.
GACGAGTTCTCATTGAGCTTTCCCGCGACACGGCATTCTCTGATTCAGCGGCTGGCGGTGACCGGGGCCGAAGAGGACTGGCGGCAGTTCCTGGAAGACTATTGGCAGCCGGTCTGCCGGTTCGCGGCCAATTGGGGACGGCTGCGGTTTGAGGATGCGTAGGATGTCGGATCGGCGACGTTCCAAGTGGTGCTCGCCGGAAACTTGTTGCAGCGCTGGCTGCAGCAACCGACAGCGAAACTGCGGACGCTGTTGTGCTCGGTGGTCCGCAAGGTGCTCGCCAACCGCGAGCGAGTTGACATCGGACGCCAACGGTAGCTGCGCGAGAACCGCGAACTGCGCCAAGAGTTGATGGACGTCTCGTTCGACAGAGACGAACCGGCCGCTACTGAATCGCAAGATGCGTTCTATGCCGCATGGGCCGAGGAATTGGTGATCCGTAATGAATTCGCCAAACTGTGGGACGCACAGAAACGTCTGAGCGGGACGCCGGGGACCAACGTATGACGGATTGAAAATCGGGCAATTCAAGAAAGACATCAAAGACATTCAGCAGATGACGGAGCGGCAGGGTGCCGCGACCAAATACGCCGCGCGGCAAGTCATGACCTGAGAGCAGTCCGCAACAGCGGTTGGTGTCTCACTCACCTGGTGAAGAGCGTAACCAACCCTGACCTGAGAGCAGTCCGCAACTCAGTTTGGCCAAGTCCCCCAACGCACGATCCAGACCGGTAGTCAAAGCGATGAGTGGAATGCTTCACCAAGTCTATGTAACCAAGTGCTACGACCGGTCACAGGATTTCCTGATTCGAGCAGATTTCATCCGCAATCCTCACCAACGCTAAGCTCCCAGCGAATGCTCGAACGAGTCCGCGAGGTGCGTCGTGGGCTCTGGCAGCACTCCGCGACCGAGCTTGCTGGCAGATGACCCGGTTGAGACAACACGCCAAATCACTCACAGTCGCAATGATGCCGCGCACTCGATCCCCGGAGACTTTCACGATGACGAACTTAACGACTCAACTGGCGACGATCGGTGGCGGTTGCTTTTGGTGTTTGGAGGCGGTCTTCGAGCAGCTTCGCGGAGTCCAGCAAGTGGTCTCCGGCTATTGCGGCGGGAGCGTGCCGAATGCGACCTACGAACAAGTCTGTGGCGGAAGGACCGGGCACGCGGAGGTGATTCAAATCACGTTCGATCCGGCCGAGATTTCCTTCGCCGATTTGCTTGACGTGTTCTTCGCGACGCACGATCCGACGACGCTCAATCGACAAGGGGCCGATAGCGGCACGCAATATCGCTCTTCGATCTTCTACCACGATGACGAGCAACAACGGATCGCCGCCGCCAAGATCGCCGAACTGAACGCGGCGAAACTGTTTAACGGACCGATCGTCACACAGGTCGCGCCGTTCGAGGTGTTCTATGCGGCCGAGGACTATCACCAAGGCTACTTCCGCACGCACCCGGGGCAGGGGTATTGCCAAGCGGTCATCTCGCCCAAGCTCGGCAAGTTCCGACAGAAGTTCGCGCATCGACTGCGCGGCGACTGACCGAGGCGAGCGGGGCGGCGTCGGCCCCCCCGGTTGGTTCGTTACAGGACCGGGGGGCTGACGCCGCCCTGCTCGCCAAAACATTCACAAAACCTCGTTTTATTTTGGTCGTCTTGAATTACTCGTGAGCCACTGTTGGGAGACCTCGACTGATGCGTTGCTTGCTCATGATTCTTGCTGTCGTCGCGTGCGGTGTGTCCTCTCTTCCGGCTGCTGAGTTGTTATTCCCGCAGGAGCGGCAGGCGTTCTACACCTTCGAGCCAATTGAGATCGCGATCGCGGAATTGCCAGCGGGAATGACGGCAAAAGTGGAACTCACTCCGACTCGCACAGGCGTCGCGGGACTTTCCTTCGAGGTTGTTGGTAAGACCGGCACGGCCACTGTGGAATTGATCTCAGGCTCGCTTGCGCCCGACGTGTACGCCGTGAAGCTCGATGGCCAAGAGGTTGGGAAGCTGACGATCAGCAGTGGCGTCATCGATTCGACGCTGCTGGTCTCGCAGACTGCGAACCTCAACGAGTTGAAGGCGGGGGGCGCGAATTTCCTTTTGGGGAATGCATTCAACTTCGGCCGGCTCAACCCACAGCAGACTGGGCCTAGTCTTGCGCCGCGCGGAGTGAAGACGACTGGGATGCGTGTCTTCGAGGAGGCCATCGCCGCGAACTTGCCGACCGTCGTCTACATGTATTGGACGGGTTATGTGACTCACAAACCGTTCGGCTCGATGAAGAGCTGGGCGGCGGCCGACATGAACGACGCGATGCGGTTGCTGAGCTTTCACACGTCGCAACGAGTGCGAAGGTTCGCGCCCAATATCATCAGCATCGGCACGCTGGATGAGCCGGGGCTCGGTTGGGGCAAGACTCCCGCTGGCGGTTCCGCCTCCGGCTTTCCCGATTGGGATGAGCAGGCGTGGTACGAGCAGCGAGGCTGGCAATTCACCGACAACCCCGCGGCGCGGTCGAGCGACGACTGGCTGAAATACATGACAGTTCGCTGCGAAATCGTGAAAGACTGCCAACGGCAGGCGCGCCGAGACATCAAGCTCCCTTGGCCGCAAGCGACGTTTAGCACCGACTTGTACGCTCCGCACGCGATCATGGACGGCACCGATCCGCTCAATCAGGAAGTGAATGACATCCCCTCGTCACACGTCTTCGTCGATTGGGGCATCGACCGGTTGGGTGTGTACTCCGGAGTGCAGCTTGAGAAATCTCACGATCCAACTTCGCGCATGGCTCACGCGATGAACGGGCAGCTCTTCGGCGATCCGGTGCTGCCACCGCAACAGACGCACGCTTATCGCGCCGCGATGAACGGGATGCTGGCCGCAGGACTGACCAGCAATTGGTGGTTGAATACGACGGCGATGAAGCCGGTCGATCTCGCCGAGGTCAACAACGCCGCCAAGAAGATCGGGCCCGTGCTGAAGGAAACGCTGCTGACTGGCCACGACGTCGCGGTCTTATGGAGTTTCACCGAACTCGCGATGCGTGAGGAAGACATCACGCTCCAGGAGGCCAGCAAGAAAACCGGCGAGCAGATCAAGCGGAAGATCGCCTCGCTGCCGGAGAACTCTGCGCTCAAGAACAAAGAGATCGACATCAACGCCTACAACATCGGCGGCGATTACAAAGAGTCCGTGCTGACCGCGCACTATGCCCTCGCGCGAGCCGGTTATCCCGCGCACATCATTCACGAACGGACGCTGCCGTATGGGGCGCTCAAGAGCTACAAGACGCTGGTCATCGTCGGGCAAACGCACGAGCTGCCCGATTTGATCGAAGAGCATCTCAAGAAATTCACCGACGCCGGCGGCCGCATCGTCGTGGATAAGAGCACGACCGTTAAGTTCGATAACGCGACTGTCGCCGATGTCGATCTCAGCGGGCTGTCGTACCGCTGGAACGTGCTGTTCCAGACCGACGCCAAGCAATTCAAAACGGCTCGCGAGGCCAGCCTGTTTCAAACCAACCATTTCATGGACGAACCGGTGCGGAATGCCGTCGTCCCGTTCAAAGTCGCAATGCGTCAGACCGCGTCGAAGCCGTGGGCTGAGACCGACTCCAATGAATTGCTCATCGAGCAACAACGTGGCGGCGAAGGGATCATCGTTCTGGCGATCAACGGCCACGAAGAGCACCCCGCCATCGCCGACGACAAGAAGCATGCGATCTACAACTACGCGCCGCACTTGGCCACGTTGGCCCTGAGGCTCCCTGAGGAAATGCCGGTCGTCTACACGCTGGAAGGTGTCCACTTCGACCGCTCAACCGCTCTCGCCAATCCGGCCGAGCCTTTCAAGACACAATTCGAACCGGGCGAGATGAAAGTCTTCTTCGCCGCGCCGCGCAAGCCCGAAGGGTTCGACGTGACCGCCAGCATTCACAATGGCGTGCTCTCGATCGCCGCGTCGCTCAAGCGGCTGAGCATGCCCTGGCCGATTGTCGTTTCGGTCTCCGATCCCGCGGGCAAAGAACTCTACCGCGTGCATCGCTCGATGAATCTCACCGGCAAGTATCACGAGTCCTTGTCGCTTGGCTCGAACGCACCGGGCGGCGAGTACCTCATCAAACTAAGCAGCCCCGTCGCCAACCTCGTCGGCGAAACCAAGGCCGCTCACAAAACTGACGCCCGCACGCCGCGTCTCGTCGCCCCAGTTCGAGTCTTCGACGCCGAACGGCTCAAGGATTTTCTGCTGAGCAAGCCGGAGATCGTCATCGCCACGAATGCGAACACTCCGCCGGACGTCATTCGCACGCTGACCGACCGGCTCGGAATCGCCGGAGTCAAAGTCACCGTCAAACCCGAAGCCGAGGTGCTTCGCAAAGTCGCCTACCCGCGCGTTTGGAATCCGTATGCGAAAGTCTTTTCCGTCTCGATGAAGTCAGAACCGATCGGCGTGAAGGTCGATCAAGAGATCGTGTTGGGAGTGGCCGCCGACGGTACGTTCACGGCCCAGACCAAGGAGGGCAAAGACGTCTCGTCCGATTGGCGGCAGCCCAACAGTCGCATCACGATCACCGGCGAAGGGTTCGTCGATTTCAGCGGCGACATTGAGCAGTGCTATGAACCGGGAGTCCAACTGCACGTCAACGAGCAACGCCAAGTCACCGTGCTCAACGCGGCAGCGGCGGAAGCGAAGACATCGGCCGAATTCCGCACGCGATGGGCCAAGCCGTGGTCGAGGCTGACGCAGCATGTCGGCGCATACCAACTCCCCGCACAGTTGCCCGAAGCCTACACGACCAATTCGCACTTGATCGTGCTGGGCAGCAGCGCGACCAGTTCTATCGTGGCGGTCCTGCAAGCCAGCGAGCTGCAGCCGCAGATCGCCGACGAAAAATACCCTGGGCCGGGTGGTGCGCTGGTCAGCCTTTGCTGGAGTCCGTTCGCCGTCGAGAAGAATGCGATCGTCGTGGCTGGCACCGATGCGGCTGGTTTGAAGGCGGGAGTCGAAGAACTCACGAAGCTGTTGAAGTAGCGACAGCACGTTCTCAGGCGAGCGGGGCGACGTCAGCCCCCGGTCTTGCGGCGAACGCACGGGGGGCTGACGCCGCGCCGCTCGCCAATTTGTCACCGGTGTCCGCGCAAGAAAAAACCCGGCTTCGCGGACGAAGCCGGGCACTGGCGTTGGCCCGCCGGGTTCTCGGTCTCTGTTAGAAATTCAGTTCGTTAAAGATGCTGGGCCGAGCGGTCAGGATCTTGAACAGCTCGTTGATTTCGCTGGAGGAGCCGAGCACGGTGTCGCCCGGAGCCTTAGTATTCGTCCCCTGACCATTGCCGCCGAGCACTCGGTCAGTGCCACCCTGGCCATCGACGTAGTCGTTGCCCGCTTCGCCGACGCAGGTGTCGTTGCCGGCTCCGCCCAGAATCCGGTCGTTGTCAAAGCCGCCCAGCAGGAAGTCATTCCCGGCACCGCCATTGATGGTGTCGTTGCCATTGTCGCCGCTGACCAGATCGTTGCCGTCGCCGGCGTCAATGGTGTCGTTGCCTTCTCCACCCTTAATGGTGTCGTCGCCCGCCTCACCGAAAAGCGTATCCGCTCCATCGCGACCGGCGATCTTGTCGTTGCCGGCTCCGCCGCGGATCGAATCGTTGCCGGTGCCGCTGGCTCCCGGCACCGACTCTGGAACGCCATAGCCGCCGTCCAGGAAGTCATCGCCGATGCCGCCGTCGATGGTGTCATTGCCCGCTTGGCCCCAGATGGTGTCCTTTCCATCCAAGCCGGTCAGCAAGTCGTTGCCGCCACCGCCCCAGATGGAATCGTCCCCGAGTCCACCATTGATGGTGTCGTTGCCGGCGTTGCCATTCAGGCTGTCGTTGCCGTCACCGCCGACCAACGAGTCGGTGCCGTCGCCGGCCAGGATCGTGTCGTTACCGGCCTCACCCTGAACCGTGTCGTTGCCCGCGCCGCCAAGGACCGAGTCATTGCCGGCTCCAAGGAAAGATCGCAGCGATACCGTGGTGCTCGTGGAGAGGGCGGCGTCAATTACGTCGTCCCCGTCTCCACCATTGATGTTCAACACGGTGAGGTCGTTGACGCTGGCCAGATCGCTGATCGTGACCAGATCGTTACCACCGTTCAGATTCAACGTGAAGACTTCGACTCCTAGCAGTACCGTTGTGAACGACAGGCCGGGATTCAAGCGTGCCAGCCCGATCCCCACGCGACCGGTGCCGGGATTGGGATCGGCGACGGCCGTGATCGTGAAAATGTCTCCGATCGTGTTGTCGCCGTTGAAGGTGAACGTGTCCCCCGATCCACCCTGGCCGAGCAACTGATCGCCGTCGTTGGTGGAGATCATCAGGTCATCGCCCGCACCTCCGAAGAGCGTATCGCGGCCGAGGTTGCCATCCAGCGTGTCGTTGCCGTCCATGCCGTTGACCGAGTCATCGCCGTCGTTGCCTTGCAGCGTGTCGTTGCCGGCACCGCCGCGGACATCGTCGTTGCCGGTCTGTCCAAAGGCGGTGTCATCTCCGTCGCCGCCGTCGATCGAGTCGGCTCCATCACCGCCGTCGAGCGAGTCCTGGCCGGCTCCACCCAGCAAGCTGTCACCGTCATCGTTGCCGAAGAGGGTGTCGTTGTTGTCGCCGCCGTCGAGCGTATCGATTCCGATGCCACCGGTGATCGAGTCATTGTCGGCCCCGCCCGAAGCGTTGTCGTTGCCGTCGCCACCACTGATGGTGTCGACCCCGATGTCGCCGGTCATGACGTCGTCGCCAAGCCCACCCGAGATACAGTCGTTGCCATCACCGGCGTTGATCGTATCGCTGCCGTCGTTCCCCACCAGCGAATCGTTCCCCACGCCGCCGATCAGCGAATCGCTACCCGATCCACCCAGCAGCGTGTCGAGTCCGCCGCCGCCGTTCATCGTGACCGAACCGGTGAAGGTCGTCGCGGTCATCAGGTTGTTGCCGCTGCCGGCAACCAGGAAGGCTTGGTTCGCATCGACAATCACTTCGACTTCCGCACCGACCATGAGCTGTGTCGTGGTAAGCGTAAACGTGTTGCCTGCCGTGCTGACGTCGACGTATCCGATGATGTCGCTGCCGTCCTGGCCGTTGATGGTGTCCGCGCTGCCGTCCCCGGAAACCGAATCGTTGCCGTACATCAGATCGTCGCCGAATCCGCCATCCACGGAGTCCGCACCGGTTCCACCGCTGAGCGTGTCGTTGCCGTTGTTCCCCAGCACGACGTCGTCACCCGAACCGCCGCTGACAATGTCGTCGCCCGAACCGCCATCGACGGTCTCGTTGCCGGCACCGCCATCCACGTTGTCGTTACCGAAACCGCCGAAGAGAGCATCGACGCCGTCGTTCCCCTGGATGGTGTCGTTGCCGCCGAGCGGATCGACGTCGTTTAGGTCGTCGCCGTGGACCACATCGTCGCCGTCATTACCGTTCAGGATGTCGTTGCCCAAACCTCCAAGAATCAGATCGCTACCGGCCCCGCCTAGAATCGAGTCGTTTCCGTCACCACCGTCGATCGTGTCGGTGTTGCTGCCGCCGGTGATCGTGTCGTTGTCGTTACCGCCAACGAGCGACGAAGTCAGCGTCCAATTCCCGAAGTTGATCGTGTCGTTGCCCGCGCCGCCGTTGACAGTCAGCGCTCCCAGGAACGAGAGGTCCGACGATCCGGTGATCGTGTCGTCGCCGCTGTTGGCATTGATGATCAACGAGGACAGCGGAGCGAATGCCAGGATGCGTTCAAAGGTCGGCATCGCGCTGTTACTGCTGATGCTCACTGTGCCGCCGCTGCTGGAGACCCCGATGTTGTCGTTGACCGTTCCGACTTGTGCGTTGAACACGCGGCTGACGGCCTGAGTCAGATCCAACACCGGTTCCAAGTTCACGTAGGTCACGACCCCCATGCCCAAGACTGGGTCGGAGAAGGTCACGCTGCCAGAGTTCCCGCTGGTCGAGTCGTAAACCACCGAGTCAAACGTGTTGTTGCCCCCTTGGAACCGCAACGTGTCGGCACCGACTTGGCTCAGCCCATCGACTGCGATCCCTGTCGCCGGAATCGGGTTTGCGTTTCCAACCACTTGCGACTGGTCGATCACACCTGTCGTGTCGTACTGAGCGAAACTGGCGGCCGTGCTGCTGTTGTACAGGTTGAAATCGACGACGAACAAATCGTCCGTCAGATTCATTCCGGCCTGCGAAATCATGCCGGCTCCTGCTTGCGGGGTTTCTTGGACCAACGTGCGAGTTGGAACACCCAAGACCGTGGCGATCCGATCGACGCGAATCGTCGGCGTGCCGGCATTCAGGTAGGTGTAGAAGTGGTACTGATCGGGCGGCGGATCGTTATCGACGATCGTTCCTGTCCCGTTGTTGCTCTGCGTCGCGACGTTGAGATCGGCCACGGTGTTGATCGTGCCGCCGGTGACTTGAAGCTGGAACGTCTCATTGGGAACTTCAAACTGCGAGTCGCCGTTGATCGTCACCGTAACCGACTGCGTGGTCGTGCCGGCGGAGAACGGCAAGGTCTGAGTCACCGCGACGAAATCTTGGCCGGCGGTGGCTGTCCCCGACGCGGTCGAGACGTTTGCGGTGGTGCTTGCCAACGTCGGGATGCCGCCGACGCTGGTATAGACCAAGTGCCGCTGACTGACGTTGAACTGCATCGTCGAGGTGAGTGGCGGGTTAAGTTCGTTCGCGCTGGCGTTGGAGACGTTGAAGCCGAGGTCGTCGTTGAAGATCGTGCCGATGCCGATGCTCTTGCCGAATTCGAACGGCAGCGTGCTGCCGGTCAGATGCACGAAGAAGTTCTCATTGGCTTCGGTGTTGAGATCGCTGTTGACCGTGACGGTGAAGCTTTGCGGAGCCGGGTTAGTCGCCCCAGCCGTGAAGTTCAAAGTGATCGGCGCGGCTTGATCAATGAAGTCCACGTTTCCGCCGGTGGCGGCGTTGGTGCGGACCAGAGTCACCGTGGCTCCCATCGAGTGCGCGGCGGCCACGCTGCCGTTGGTGGCGCGAGTGACCGTGAGCACGCCGGTGCCGACATCAACATTGGTCACCTGCATGAACTCGTTGTCGACTTGGATGGCAAAGCCACCCGCACTGGGGAAGCTGGCGGCGCTGGCGACCGTGATGGTGGAATCACCGGTCATGATGTTGGCGGCCGCCGTGCTGGCTCCGACCAACGCCACCGCGACGCCCGCGTTGTGACTCGCCGTGGCGGGGGCAGCGAGATTGAAGACGTTCCCCGCGACGCTGTTTACCAGCAGTTGTTCCGAATCAACCTGAATCGTGAACGAGCCAGAGGTCGGGAACGCATTCGGGTTATTGACGTTGACCGTCATTGCTCCCGCAGTCACCGCTGACGTCAACGCGCCGGTGGACGAACTGACGATGTAGTTCACGCTGGCATTCGTCGTCAGCAGAGCGCCGACCACTTCCACCGAGAAGGTGTAGGTCTGCGTGCCGGAGTCGGTCTCGACTCGGTTGACGTCGTTGATGCGGAAGCCGGTGTCGTCCGTCACGATCGTGCCAATGGCACGATTGACGTCCAGAGTCACGTTGACCGGATTGACCAGGTTGACGAAGAACTGCTCGGTCTGTTCGACCGACGTGTCGCCGTTGACGTTGACGATGATCGTCTGGATCAGCGTTCCCGGAGCGAAGACTGCCGTTCCGCCCAGATTGATGAAGTCCTCGCCGGCGAGAGCAGTGTCTCCTTGCAGCGTGTAGCCGATGCGAACTTCCTCGACGCTGGCTTGATTTAAGGTCAGCGTGAAGGCGAAGGGGGTCGATCCCGCGTTGCCTTCCGGCAACATGACATTGGGAGTGATCGAGACAAGGTGGATGTCCTGGCGTTCGACCGAGCCGACGTCACTGTCGTCGTTGGTGGGGCGAGGTGCTCCGCGTTGATCGACGGTGTCTTTGTCGGCCGCGCCGGTGTTGTTGCCGGCGTCGATGGCCGGGCTGCCTGTGCGGGGGGCTTGCGTCAGCGTCAGGCCGCCGTTGTCGGACAAGCCCTCGATGACCGGATCAAACGGGCTGGTCGAGGAACCGACCTGATCGAAGCTGACATTGTTGACGAAGCCGGCGCTGTCCGCGTTGTTGCCGACGAAGTTATTGCCGGCCGTTGTGAACGAACCGCGAGCGTTCGGAGCCTTGATGCCGGCGATCGCCGTAGACAGGTTGTTGGCCAGGATCGTGTTCCGGACGGTCACGGTCCCCAGCGTGGTGTTCGCCAATCCGCCGCCACGGAAAGCGACGTTGTCCACCACCGTGCTGTTGTTGATATCGACGGTGCCGGTCAGTGTGTTGCCGATCGCGGCGTTGGTCCCCGAATCGTTGCTGGAGATCGTGCTGTTGGTGATCAGCAGCGTGTCTTCGTTGTAAAGCGCCGCACCGCGTGAGCTGGCGAAGTTGTCGGCGAACGTCGTCTGTTGAATATCGAGCGTATTGGCGGCCGCCGTCGCCCCGTTGTAGATCGCTCCGCCGCGCGAGTCCGCCACGTTCCCCACGAAGAAGTTCTGCTGAACCAGGGCTTCGCCCAAGTTGTACAAGCCGCCGCCATGCGCGTTCGCGAAGTTTCCTTGCGAGACCAGTGCATTCTGCGAATGGGCCGCCAGCACGCCGTTGACTCGGCGGACCACGGTGAATTGATTGCCGGAGATCGCGGTGACGCGCATCTCTTCCGCGTCGATACGAATCACGAATCCCGGTGTCGCCGGGAACTGGCTGACATCCGCCACGGTAACAGTGGTTTGCGCGACACCGCTGCCGGAAACATGTGCGGGGGCTGCCGTGCCATTGAAACCGCGCGTCACAGTAAAGGTATTGCCCATGATTCCCGTCACGAGCATTTGCTCCGCATCCACTTGAATGACGAACCCCGTAGTCGTTGGAAACTGACCGACGGAATCGAGGGTAATCACGCTGGAATTGCCGGGAATGGACGCGGCAACTGCGGCAGTCAATCTGCTATTTGTGAGGCTGGCCGACAACTGCGTCGCCACTCCGATGTTGCTGCCGGTCAATTCGAGCGAACCGTTGTTGAAGAGTGCTCCACCTTGCAGATAGGCGGTGTTGCCTCGGAACAGGCTGTTGGTGACGGTCAAGTTGCCGGTGGCCTCGTTGAAGATGGCACCGCCGCGAGCCGCCGAGCTATCCAGCACTTGAACGTTCCGCAGGGCTACGGTCCCTTGGTTGCGAACCGCACCGCCGTTGTCGGTCGTCGAAGCGTTGCCACGCAGCAGCGTCAGGTTCGACAGATTCAGAGTCACGCCCGGCAGGACGTGGAAGATGCGGTCGATCTGTGCTCCGTCGATGAAGGTCTGGTCGGTGCCCGATCCAATGATGTTGAGCGTCGTCTCGGTGATGTCCAAGTCGCCGGTCGCGGCTCCGTCCTCTTCGCGGCCACCCAGAGTCAGGGTGTAAGTGCCGGGGCTGAGGATGATGGTGTCTTCGCCAACCCGTGCGTTGGCCTGCATGATGGTCGCTCGCAGCGTGCTGACACCGAAGCGGTCGGCATTGATGCCGTCGTTGATGTTCTCGTCGATCGTGTCCGCGAAGCTGTTGATGATGAATCCGGACTCGAACGCACCGATATCGACGGTGGCGATGCCGTTGCCGTCGCCGTCGAAGATGCGGGTGAAGCCCCGTTGATCTCCGACCGTCGTCCCGGCGTTGTCACCGGCATCGCGAGCCAGGCTGCCGAACAGCAAGGCGTGCGTGAACGTCGGCCCGCCGTTGTCTTGCAGAACATCGAGTTGCGGGCTGTTCGGGGTCATGGCATCGCCAAGCAGATTGCCATTGAGCGGAGCGACCACGTTGCCATAGGTGGTGATCGTGCCGATGTCCTCGATCAGGTTGCGACCGCCGTCCGTGAAGTTCGCGTCGAATCCGCTGAGATCCGCGGAAATCGTGCTGCCCCCCGCCACGATCGTGTTCTTCAAGTTGACTTGAGCCAACGGCGTCGAACCATCGCTGTTACTGGCAATCCCGTCTCCTGTCATGGCGTCGTTGAGATGCACCGTGGCATTCAGCAACGTGGCGGAGCCGAAGTTCGCCAGTCCGCCACCGGTGAGCGTCGCGGTGTTCGCCGAGAGCGTGCTGTTCTGGATGCTGAGGCTGCCGAAGCCTCGGTTGAAGATCGCACCACCGTTGTTCGCGCGGTTCTGCGCGAACGTGCTGCTGGTGATCACGGCCGCCGCGGCGGGACGATCCACCAACGCGACCGGATCGGTATCGTTGTGAGCTGCGGCGTTCGTGCCGTTGACTCCGCGCACCACCTGGAAGGTGTTCCCAGTCACTCGCGTGACCAGCAGGATTTCGGTGCCGATCTGAATCAGGAAGCCCCCTTGCGACGGGAACTGGCTGACATCCAACAAGGCCAGCGTCAACACGGCCGCGTTGATGTTGCCGACGAGCTGGCTGCTGGCCGGAGACAGCGGGCTGCTGTTGAGTTCCGAGTTGTTGTAGAAGCCGCCGCCGTCCGCGGAAGAGACGTTGTTGGAGAAGGTGCTGCGGTCGATGAGCACCTGCCCCACGTTGTCGTTGTAGACCGCTCCGGCATGGCCGACCGCCGTGTTGCCATTCAACGTCGAGAGCGTGATCGAAACAAATCCCGCATCTTGATTGAAGATCGCGCCGGCCTGGCCAAACGACTGGTTTTGATTGAACTCGACGCTGGTGAGGATCACCGAGCCATCGTCGTTGAAGATCGCGCCGCCCCGGCCATCGTCCACGTCGCCGGAGCGAGTATCCGTGCCGGCGGCGTTGTTCAGGAATTCGGTTCCCGTGACGCCCAGCGTGCCGTAATTCTGAATCGCACCGCCGTCATCGCTGGCCGAGTTCGTCGTGAAGATGCCGCCGGTCAGAATCAGCGTGCCACCCACCGAGTTGAAGATCGCGCCGCCCACACCCGTGCCGACTCCCAACGCTCCCGACAAACCGCCGCGTGCGGTATTCAGCTCGAAGAGGTTGCCATCGAGCGTCAGGCTCGCGTCGTCGTTGTACAACGCACCGCCAGCCCGGGCGCTGTTCGATCGCAGAATGCTGGTGCTCAGAGTCAGCGTGGCCCCGGCTTCGGTGAAGAGGGCACCACCTTCCCCGTCGCCATCGTTGTCCGAATCCGCCAGGTTGTTGGCCAGCGTCGTGCTGAGAATCGTCAGCACCGAGGTGTCGCCGTTGTAGACCGCACCGCCGTCTCGGCCCGCCGAGTTGTTCGACAACATCGAACTGGAGATCGTGGCCGTCGTACTGTTGTCGTTGTAGATCACGCCGCCGTCGGCGAACGCCACGTTGGACGAGAACGTGCTGTCGGTGATCGTGACCGAACCACTTTGGTTGAAGATCGCTCCACCGAGGCCGAACTGCGAACCGCTGGCGACCGACCCAGCCGAGTTCGATTGCAGCGTCGAGCCGTTCAGAATCAACGTGCCGACGTTCAAGCTGTCGCCGTTGCTGATGCCACCTCCGTTGCCGTCCGCGAAGCTGCTCAGCAGATCGGAGCTATTGATCGTCAGCGCACCGAGATTGCGGATGCCGCCGCCGTTTCGCTCGAAGACTACGCGGCCATTCCTGAGTTCAACCCCGGTGATCGTCGTGTTGGACGCCGCTGCCAAGTCGAACAACCGGTCGTTGGTCAAGCCGTCGATGATCGAGGGATTGACCGTGACACCCAGCACGTTCGTGGTGACGTCTTTGCTCACGCCGATGATCTGCACGCTGCCGGCCGCTCCGCCGAAGATGTCCAAGTCGCCAAACAGACCGGCGTCTTCGCCGATTTGGAAGGGCAGCATCGCGGTCGTCGGGATGAAGTTCGCTCCGGTCGCCGTGACCAGCACGTTACCGTTGGTCAGGCCATCGAAGTTGAGCTGATACAGCCCATCGCGCGCCGCTTCGTTGTTGGTGAACGTGAAGGTCCACTGCGTCGCGGCGTTGCCGTTCGCGGGAGTCGCGACGACCGCTCCCAGCGTGGCGAGCGTCGGATTCGTGATTGTCACCGGCTGGAAACCCAGGCCGGTGCCGTCGTCATAGGTCAACGTGAAGTCTTCCGCGACCAGTCCGGCAACCGGTTCGCTGAATTGCAGCGTGACCGTGGTCACTGCGGATGTACGCGGAGTCGTGATCGCCGCAAACTGAGCGAATTCGACTTTCGACCAGGCTTGCGAGGTTCCCGCTGCCAAGTTGTTGTTCGCCGTGTCCCGGATCGTCACGTTCGCACCGACGTTGGGGCTGACGGTCAACAAGTAGTTGCCGGACAACTGCGAAACCGTGGTCAGGTCCAAAGTCACGACCGTCCGGCCATTGAAGTTCGGGTCTTGCGTGTTCGCCAGAGTGACACCCGCCAACGAGACCGCGACACCATTGCGAGTCAGCGAGAAGTTGTTGATCGACACTCCGTTGACTCGTTCGCTGAAGATCACCGAGGCCACGCCCGCGTTGATGACCGGTTGGCTGACGATCGGGTTGATCGAGACCGTCGGCGCGAACGTGTCCGTGCCGCGCACCCAGTTGACCGTCGCCGGGTTGGCCAGCGCGTTGTTGTCTTTGTCCCGAATGTTGGACGCCACCGAATTGACCGTCAGGTTGTAAAGCCCATTGACTCCCGTGGCGCTCGTCAGATTGATCGTGTAGACCGAGCGGCTGACCTGTGTCAGCGTGAAGGTGGGGGCGGTCAGCGCGATGTTGGTCACCACCGCTCCGACCGTGCGCGTCAGGCGCAAATCAGTCAGATCGAAACCGGCGACATCTTCCGAGAACGTGATCGTGACCACGCCAACCGCACCGGTGGTCGGAGCGGTGGGGACACCGAGGATGCTGGCGACTACGGGAGCCGTCGTGTCGGGAGCCAGCCGATTGAGTTGATAGACCTGCCCGTCCAGAAGAATCGCGCTTTCGCCGACCAGTGCGTTGGATTCCATGATCGCCGCACGCAGTGAGGTCAGCCCCAAGCCGTCTTCGGCCAAACCGTCTCCCGCGTTGACGTCGCTGGTGTCGGTAATCGTGTTGACGAAGAAGTTGCCGAACTCGATCGCTCCAGAATCAACCGCGTTGAAGACAGCCGTGGGGCCGTCGAGGCGACGGGGCGCGCCCCGTTGATCGGTCGTCACACCCGCGCTGATGTTGGCGTTCAACCCGCGATCAATCGCCGCGCTGCCGATCAGCACCGTGTGGGTCTGCGTCGGGCCACCGTAGTTGGCCAGCGGTTGCAGGCCCGGATTGACGTTGAGCTGATCCTGTGCACCGAAGCCCGCCGCCGCACCGGGCGTGCGGATGATGTTGCCCCCCAGCGACACGAACGCTCCGGCCGACAAATCGTTGAGCACGCCGCTGGTGAACAGATTATCGGACACGATCGTGTTGCCAATCGTGATGACCCCGTTGCGTGAAATGCCCGCGCCCCCTTGTGTGGCCAGCGAGCGGTTGTTGGCGATCGTGTCGTTGATCAGTCGCAGCGTGCCGTCGTTGCGAATGCCGCCGCCGGCCCCGGAGGTCGCCGCGTTACCGGAAATCGTCACCCCTTGCAGCGTCGCATTGGCCCCCAAGACGTTGATCAAGCCTCCACCGTTGCCGGTTGATGTGTTGCCTGACAACGTGCTGTTGGTGAAATTCAATGTGCCCGTGTTGCGAATCGCGCCGCCGGTCGCCGTCGCGGTGTTGCCGGCGATTGTGGTCCGCGTGATTGTCGCCGTGCCGGCGTTCGCAATCGCGCCGCCGTCGTCCAACGACCGGTTCCCCTTGGTCGCAACGAGCGTGGCGTCCGTCGTGCCGATCACGGCATCGGACAGAATCAGCGTGCCGGAATTCAGAATCGCTCCACCGTCTTGGCTACTGGGAGTGCTGCCGCCCAACAGTGTGACCCCCTGCAAGTTGAGCGTCGCTCCGGCCATGATCTGGAAGATACGGTCGCGCTGCGCCGCCGGCAGGCCGCTGGCGTCGATGATCGTCTGGCCGGCTCCCTTGCCGCGAATCGTCAGGTTCTCGCGGATGTCCAAGTCGCCCGACACCGCGAAGTCCTCTTGGACTCCGCCGAGCGTCAGGACGTAAGTGCCAACTCCCAGTTCGATCGAGTCGTCTCCCGCCAGAGCGTTGGCCTCTTGAATGGCCGCTCGCAGAGTCACTCGGCCAGCCGACGTGCGGACGACTTCGTTCCCCAGCGACGTGGCATCGGTGCCGTCGGTGAGCAGCGCGTTGGAATTCTTGTTGGCGTTGGTGGCGTTGTTCGCATCGTCGGGAACAACGTGAATGGTGCCGTCCTTCGTCCAGGCAATCGTCCTGGAGTTCAGCAGCGACAAGCTACCCATCGTGGACTGGATCAAATTGCCTGCCAGCACCGTGAAGGCGTACCGGCCATCGGCACCCGTCAAAGCGCTGACGTTGATGCGGTAGGACCTCGGGGTGATCTGCGTGATCGGCAGACCGTCCAGCGAGACCGGCAACACCGGGCCAGTCCCCGTGCCCGCTTGCCGAGTGAGTCGGAAGTATTGCGAGGCATCCGACGGTCCGTTGACGAAGGTCACGTCGGTCGAAAAGTTGATCGTCAACGTTTGCACGGCGCGCAGTTTGGTCTGCGTCACCGGATCGGTATCGAAGCTCGCCGAGTCCGCAGATCCTTGGAAGATTCCCTTGATGCTAGTCACGGACGGATCGGTGGCGATCTTCGTCCAAGTGATCTGGCTGGCAATTCCCGCTGCGACCGACGGGACCAGCAAGTTGCCCGCCGTGTCTCGGATCGGCGTCGCGAGGTCTGTCGTCACCAGCCGGAAGTCATAGCTGCCGTCGTTATTCGTTACCGACGACAAGTCCACCAGGAAGGTCGTGGCGCTGGTCTGAGTGATGGCCACTCCCGTCAAGGAGACCAAGCTGCCATTCAACCGCAACTGGAAGTCCGCCAGGTTGACCGGCGAAGCTCCACTGATTTGCTGCAACGGCTCGCTGAACCGAACCTCGACCATGCCGGCGTTCGTGCCGATCATCGCCGGCAGCGGAGTGATCACTCCCGTCGGAGCCACGTCCGGCCCATAGGTCCAGATGTCTTGCCCGGCCACGTTGAACTGAGCCGGAGCGGCCGTCATCGGATTGTCGGCCGAGTCCCGCAGTTGCATCGGGATGTCTGCCAAGGCGGAGGTCGCCGGCTGCAACGAGTTCCCTGCCGCATCCACGGCTCCCGCGTTCGCCAGCAGCGACACGATGTAGGTGCCCGGATTGTTCGAGACCGACGCGAGGTTGGCGACGAAGCGTGTTGAAGTCTGCATGGTCAGCGCCGCAGCGCCGAGGAATCCAAGATTGACACTGCGCGCCCAGCGTCCGCCGCTGGTATAGATGCCGTTGCCCGGTACGGGATTCATGCCGGCCGCATCGAACAGTTGAAACGTATTCGGAGTCGTGCCCATCACTCTGAAAACACCGTTGGCGTTCGTATTGCCCTGCACTCCGTAAATCGTGATCAGATCGTTGTTGTTCAGGCCGTGCGCATCCGAGGTGACGACGATCGTGGGCGCGTTCGTCGCGTTGCTGACTGTGCCGCCGGTCGCGCTCGTCCCGTCGTCGAAGGCCAGCACGTATTGGCCGATCGTCAAGCCGTTGACCGCTTCCGTGAAGATCGTGTTGAGCGCATCGACCGGAGCCTGCCGTGGGTCCGGTGCCACATCCACGACATCGCCAACCGGAGCGGTGAGGTCCAAGACGAATGTCCGGGAGAAGCTCGTTTCAAACGCATTCTGCGCGAGATCGAAGATCCCTGAATTCACCGCGTTGACCGTCAACGTGTAGGTGCCGGCAGCTCCGGTGACCGCGCTCAAGTTGACTTCGTATTGCTGTGGGGTGTTCGGCACCAATGGCGTGAGTGCCTGCGAGAGCGGAACATTACTCACGGTTCCGGCGGCGTCTGTCCGAGTCAGCCGGAGATCGCTGATGTCCACACCGGTCACCGCTTCGCTGAAATTGATCCGCACCGAACCGACCGGCACGTTGCTCGGCGACGTGACAAGGCCCGTATCAATGGCGGGCACTCCCATCGTGACGGAACCCATGGGCAACGTCGTATCGACGGTCCAGAGGTTCTGCGAAGCGACTCCGGCAACATTCAGGACGGGATTGTTCGCGGTATCCAAAATTGGCGAGACCGGGTCTGTGGAGACCAGCGTCAACGTGTAGTTGCCGGGCGCGCCGGTGAGCTGATTGAGGTTCAGCGTGTAGTTGGACGAGCTGACTTGCGTCACGGCGATGCTGCCCAGGTTCACCGGGACACCGTCGCGAGTCAGCGTAAAGTCGGCGATATCCACACCGCTGACCGGCTCGCTGAACGTCACCGACACAATGCCCGCCGCCGCGTTTCGCAAGGCGGGAGTCACCGGCGAGATCGTTCCCACCGGCTGCACACTGTCGATCGTGAAATTCAGGCTCGCCGTGTAGTTCTGCAACACCCCCTCGTTGTCGACCACGGGCACCAACACATTTCCCAGTCCGTTGACTTGGGGGAGCGTGTCCCGCACCACCGTGACCGCGTCGTTGGTCAACACGCGCAGCTCGTAGTTGCCTGCGGTGGCCGTCGGGAAACTGAGGTCGATGGTGTAGCTCTTGAAGGCGAGTGGGTTGTTCGGGTCCACGGTGCTCGCGTCGGGAACCACCGCGAGCGGCGCATTCAAGGCGTCCACCAACGGAACGACAAACGCCACTTCCAGCACACGACTGGCCGACCCGTTATGCACGGCCGTCGTGGGATTCAGCAGCGTCAGCGTGTTCGTCATCAAGTTCACGCCGGTCACCCTCAGCGTCTCCCCTTCGAGGCGAATGTCAAAGGGGGTCGCTGGAAACACGCTCGCGTTGGTCACCACAAAAGAGCCTGAGCCAACGGGGACGGAGTTGGTCAAAGTCGTGGCGATCGTGTGGCTGAGCAATTGGAAGTCGAGAAGATCAACCCCCGTGACGAACTCGGTGAACGAGGTCCGAATCGCACTGACCGGCACCGGAGAAGGATCAGCGACGACACTGATCTCGGCCGTCACCAAGCTGGGTGACGCCACATTGGGGTATGTGAAAGCTCCCACTCCCAGGACGCTCCACAAACCCGTGGGATCGGAGAAGTTGTTCTGGCTCGCGCCGCCAGCGTTGGGGTTGAAGAAGGGGAACGTGGCATTGTTTCCCGACGTATCAAAGTTCGCTTCGACCTGCCAAGTCGTGGGGCCTAAGGCTTCATAGGCGAATTGAGCACCGAAGTTGGGCGCGAACGGCGCAGCCGTGTCCGTACCCGTCGCGAGATCGAAACCACCACGCAAGTTCGTGACACTTCGACCGCGTGCCGTGCCTCCAAACGGTCCCGGCGGATTCGCGACCGCGCCGTCACTGCTGCGCGACTTCCAGGTCGGCTCATTGTTCGAGAAAAACGCGGAGTTCTGCACGTTGATGCCGTTGCCGGTGTTCCCCTCGAAGACCATGTTCAAACGGGACAGTGGATCGCGTTGAAGCCCGGCAGGATTAAATCCATTGGTATCCCATTGGCCGCCTGTGTTGCCTGGCCCTGTCGACAAGAAGGGCTCGACGTAAAAGTCGTTGCCAAAGTTGCCATCAAACGTGTTGGCGACGACGCGCGAATTCACTCGGCCGTTACCCGCATTCGCACCTCCGCTACTGCTACCCACTTGTCCGGCGGTACTGACGGCGTTTCCGTCACTGCCAACGGCCCCTACACGCAAGACAAAACCGGTGGCGTTGAACCCGCTGTTGATGCCGTTGTCCTCGATCCGATTCAGGTCAACATTCAGCATCATGTCAGGTCGGGCAAAGACATCTCCGTTGGCACTCATGGCCACGTTGGCAGAGACGTTTTGGCTCTGGTTGGCATCCGCGCCGTTGACCACATACAGACCTTCCAGATTGTTGCTGACGATGGTGTTGAGTCCTTCGACCGTCCCATTGCCAATCTGCAACTGCAACGTCGCGCTATTGCCATTGAGCACATCAATCCCGCGTCCGGCATTGCTGTCGATGAAGTTATTGGTCACCAACAAACTCATGACGCCGCCGACCGAAGTAATCTGCACTCCGTCACCAATAATGCCAGCAGCATTGGTCGTCTGCGCCGTGATCAAGTTGTCGCGAACCGTGGCACTGACAGTGCCGGTGCTGAGCAAGTGGAGACCAATCCCCTGATTAGCAACGATTGTGTTGCCCTTCACCGCGAGCAACTCTTGGGGCGACTGAATCTGCAACCCGCCCCCCAGGTTTCCGCGAACCAGGTTGTTCGCGATCCCCAGGTCGCCGTTGTTGCTGCCGTTGCCGTTGTCGTTGACGCGCACACCGAACTGGGCGTTGTTCTCGATGAGGTTTCCGCGCGACAGGCCATCCGCCGGGTCGATTCCTTCCTGGCCAACGAAGAGTGGCGAACGAGTCCCCGTCGCCTCGTCAAACAAGCCATGCCGGCCTTGAATGTTGACCCCGTGGCGGCTGTTGTTGGAAATGACATTCTTGATCCACGTCCCACCAACCTGCCGGTTGTCCGTGATCGCGTTCTGGACGGTATCCAACAGAATTCCGTCCGAGCCATTGAACTGAATCTCGTTGTCGATGATGTCCACCAGCAAGCGCGCATCCGCTTCCGCGATGAGATGCAAGCCGGTCCCCAGGCTGTTGTTGATGACGTTGCCACGGACCTCGAAGTCCAGCAAATCCGTGCTGCCATGCCGGACGTCAATGAGGATTCCATGAAAGAAACCGCTGCCCGCCTGATTGTCCGCGATCGTCACCGATCGGTTTTGACCGGGCTCCGGATTGACGGTGGTCAGCCGCGCGTCGTCTTCGCGCAAGATCGAAATCGAGTTGGCACCACTGTTGGCAATGTTGTTGCGACGAATCTGCAAGTCTTGAATCTCGGACTGCTCCTGAGCGTTGATAAACACGCCGTTGCCGCTGTTTTGACCGTTGGCACCCGCCGCCGTGATGCCGATCAGGTTGTCCTCAATGAAGGACTTTCGCAGCACGTTGGTCGCCTGCTGAACCACGTTCGCGCCAATCAAGCTGATGGATAACGCGTCGGGTGTCAGCGCTGCGGGATCTTCTGTGTTCGTGATGACGTTATTGCGGATCTCCATCGCCCCCACGGCCGTGTTGACCAGTGAGAGATCCACGCCACCACGGCGGTTGCTGGACACCGTGTTGGAGTCGAACAGCAGATTGAACGAGTCAAATCCCGCCGTCGTCGGTCTGTCGGTGAACGACATCACGACACCTTCCCGGCGATTCCCCGCATTGCCACCGCTGAAGGTGTTGCCCGTGACGTTGCCCAGGAACGTCGTGTTGGCCGTTGTCGTCACGACCAACTCGCGACCGTTATTGTTCGTCAGGTTATTGGAGCGAATGCCGTTCAAATCACCGGCGGCAGTACTCCGAACACCGGTCGCATTGTCGCCGTTAAACAGATCGAGCAGCAGCGGGAGATTATTGCCGACTGTGGCGACATCATTCGCGGCCACGAAGGCCGCCGTCGCACTCGCGGTGATCTGCAACCCAACGGCCGTCCCGGTGTTGCTGGACAGGTTCGTGATGGTGTTGCCGGTGATCGCGGCCCCGGCGCTGTCGTTGGTGTAGCTGCCCAAGTTGCTGTTGGTCAGATTCAAGGCGATGCCATTGACCGTGTTGATGTTCGCGACGGCTCCGGCGATCGTGTTGTTGCGAATTTCCAGATTGGTGACGTCGGCCTGCGAAGTCGTGCCCAGTGCGGCAGCCGTCGTCGTGGCGCTGAGGCTGATGCCGGTTACCGCTCCGGCGGCACCGACGTTGATATTCGTGTTGTCGGCAATCGTCACCGCTCGCAAAGGCGAGTCGGTGGTCGTTACGGTCAAGCCACGGAATAACGGGTTCTCTTCGACCCGCAAATCACCCACTGTCGTCCGCGTGAGGTTGTAGGTGATGTTCCGCGCGACCGGGTTGGCGGACCCGTCTTGCACGCGCGTGTTCCTCACCGACGTCTGGTCGATCAGTGTTTGGAAGGCCGCGCCAGCCGTGCTGGTGACACTGACTCCTTCCAAGATGGAATCCGCGACGGTCAACGCCGCCAGGCGCGTGTTCTGCGTAGTGCTACCCAACGTGACTTGCAGGCCGGTGGAATTGGTCGAGCGCACGGTCGAGTCTTTGACCGTGACATTGGCACCGCCGACCGTCCCGATGTTCTGCAAATTCAAATCAATGCCGTTGGCATTCGTCGTGGTGACGTTTGCTTGGTCCACAGTCAGCGACTGAATAGCGACATTGTTGAGGATGACGCTGATTCCCTGAGACGCCGCGCCGCCAATGACATTCACGTTTTCAATCGTGATGTGGTTCAACCCGGTCAGGTTGCTCAGGTTGATCCGGATGCCGATGCCGGTGCCCGAGACGTTGATGGGCAAATCGGACGACGCGATCACGAGGTTGTCGAAGTCCGAGATGCCGTCGTTATTGGCATCGAGCGTGCTGTTGGTGATGTTCACGCCCGGCGTGGCGGCCGTGCTGGTGAAGGTCGTACTGTCGAAAACCAGCGCGGACAGCAGCGACCGCTCTTCCAGAACTTCGGCCAGGCAGAGCTTAGGGGGTGACACCGGGCTGGCGGCGCCGACCTGGCGGCGAACTCGGCTGAGGGTTCGACGGCGAGAAAAGGTCTGACGCAACGCGCGAATCCAAGACGTCAGCAACATGTGCGAATTCTCCCGATCACTGGGGCTGGGGGCTTATCGCGGCGCGCGGGGGTTTGTCCAGCGTCACAGCTCGGCCCAAAGGGTTGCGTTAAAGATGGCTCAACTGACTTCAACCCTCGGCAGAATCGTCACGATCACTCGCAACGACCAAGTTCTGCCTGGGGTGGCGTTGGCCCGCACCCGCTGACTGGCTTGGCAATGACGAAACAGACCTCCCGCGCTCACCGCGCAGAATGGCATTTACTGTTTCGTCAAATAGAAAATTGCACTTTTTGACGACTGGCGATTTCACCGCCGAGGAGCAATCTCCGCGGGGCCTCACCATCCGCAACGCATCCTGTCGTTGGTTTCGCTTTTGAGCGTCGTCTCGCTCGAATGCGAATCGCCGGATCATTGGACGAATCCCGCTTTGCGAGTTCAACCCGAAGAATCCGACTGTCCGGCATGAGTTTCAAACTTGTGATGGCCCGCGTGCGCTTCCACTCGGAATTGCGCCGTCAAAGTGACGAGCCACCCGATCTCAGTCAATCCCGCACTTTCGGAGTTTTCAAATTCGCGGAAGGATTCGTGTGGCTCTGTCGTTCTCTCGCTCCAATGGACCTTATGGGTTGAGCAACTTGGCGAAGATCGTGAGGTAATCGAATGTAAACGCGGCATCGATCTCGCTCGCCGTGTTGGTCGTACTGCTGAGTACGTCCACGCCCGCTTCGCCAATTACAGTGTCTGTCCCGGTGCCGCTGATGAGCGTGTCGATCTCACCGTCGCTGACGTCGCCGCTGAGGAAGTCGCCGGAGTACAGCAAGTCATTGCTGGTGATGGTGCCCGACGAGTTGCCCCCAGTGAGCGAGTCGCGGCCCGTACCGCCGATCAACGTGTCGTTGTGGTTGTCACCGCTGATTGTGTCATTACCGGCTTGACCGTCGATGGCGTCATGACCGTCACCACCGTTGATGCTGTCATCTCCTGCACCACCGAAGATCACGTCGTTCCCCTTACCGCCGGCAATTGTGTCACCCTTGAGTTTGCCGGCGACCAGCACGGTCTCGTCACCGCCGTCGATGTGGTCATTGCCATTGCCGCCCGTGAGCCGATCCTGTCCCGCCAGCCCGCGGATGATCATGGCCTTGTCGAAGGTTCCCCCGCTGATCGTATCGTTGCCGGCCGTACCGGTCACGCTGACCACCTCCACGGTCCCACTGATGATTTTGTCGGCTCCTCGACCAGAAATCGTGGAGGGAGTCAGCGTCAGGCTGCTCACGCCAAGTTCCACGATGGTGTCGCTGTTGGCACCGCCATTGAAGGTGTCGTCCCCCAGTCCGCCGGTCAATTGGTCGTCGCCGATGCCACCATCAAGCGAGTCTTTCCCGTTGCCGCCGGTCAGCGTGTCATTTCCACCGCCCCCTTGCAGCGTGGTCGGGCCGGCGTAGCCACTGATCGTCAGTGTGTTGTTACCATCTCCGCCAATCAGCTTGACCGACTCGATCTGTGTGAAGGTGCTCCCATCGCTGCGCAGAATTTGGGTCGCGGTCACGGTGAAGTCGAAGTCGCCCGATTCGAAAACCTGATCTCCGATCGAAGTGGTTGTGGCGGCATGTGCGCCGCCGACGAGCGTATTCATGCCGCCGCCGCCGGTCAGCGTGTCGTTGCCATCCTCTCCGAGTAGCGAATCGTCGCCGGCACCGCCGATCAACACGTCGTCGCCTGCTCCCCCTTGCATTGTCACCGAACCCGAAAAGGCACCGGCATTCAGCGTGTTGGCGGATGCGCCGCCGACAAGCTTCACAAAGTCGAGGTTGCTGAGGATGTCCGTCCCCAAACCGGTCAAGCTGGTGTCTGTGAGCACGAAGCTGACATTGCCGGACTCCGTCAGCGTGTCCAATCCGCCGCCTCCGGTGATCTGATCGTTGCCGAGTCCGCCGGTCAGCAAGTCCCCGTTTCCGCTGCCGGTGAGGACATCGTCTCCGCCGGCACCGTTGATCGTCGCACGGCCGCTGAAGCCTGCCGCGCTGATCGTATTGTTGCTCGCACCACCCGTCAGAACCGCGAACTGGATGTTCGAGACCGAATCGGTCCCGAGCCCACCGGTCATGTTCGCGTTCCCCAGGAGCATGTCGAGATTGGACGTCTCGACCAACACATTCGATTCCATGCCATCGGAGCCGCCATCGAAGAGGTCATCGCCGAGCAAGCCTGTGAGCGTGTCATTCCCGTCCTCACCGAGCAGCGTATCGGAATTGATTCCACCGATGAGCGAGTCATTGCCGTCTCCTCCCGACAACGCCAGCGAACGAGCAAAAGCGGTCCCCGCCGTGAACACGTCATTACCGTCGCCCCCCTGGACCGTCACTGCCGGTCCGGAGGTCGGATCCTCAATCGAGGTGAGCGTGACTCGGTTGTTGCCGTCGCCAACATCCAGTGAGAGACGCGTCAGCGTCGGGAAGATCACGGTGGGAGAGAGGCTCGACGAGAATTTGCTGAGATGATTCCCCGCCAGCCCGTCCTCGGCGACAGTGACGACGTTTGCGGACTCATCGAACACGAAGTGCAACGAGGTGGTCGCACTAACGCTCGCCTCAAACTTCAGAACCTCCACGTTGCCAACGTCGATCGGTCCGATCGGTGAACCGCTATCGCTGATCGACGCGGAGTTCGCCGAGTTGAAGACCGTTTCAAGTTGATTGAACGAGGCATTCACGAACCGCAGCGTGTCGCTGTTGCTGGTGTCCCCGTCAAACATCAAGCCGCCGGCAGGCACCGGGTCTCCACCGGAATAGTCCAGCGTCAACGTATCCAAAACGTTGATGCGACCGAAGACAATGATGTCGGTCACATTGGCAAACGCTTGAGCCGGGATGGAGGCAACGTCCTGATTGTTGCCGGAATTGCGGATACGCAACGTTTCGCCAAGGGGGCCCGTTCGCACCAAAGTCAGACCAGCCGTGCCGGCCCAATTCCTGGCATCAATAAACAGCGTTTCGGGAGCATCCAACACGTTGATGGTGATCGCTCGTGTGGGAGACGAGAGGCCCGTCGGCGCCACCGTGCTGTTGTCATTCACCTTGACCATCAGCGTGAAGGTGGGGGTCGCCTCAAAGTCCAACGCCAAGTCGTTGGCGACTCGCAGGACTCCGCTGCTGTCGATGGAGAAAGCTCCTCCGGTATTGCCTGACACAATGCTGAAGGACAACTGATTGGTCGGCGTATCAATGTCTGCAAAGCTGAGCGTCGTCACTGCCGTCCCGTTATCCGAGTTCTCCGCGATCGATGCCGAGCCGGCGTTAAGTGTCGGCGCGTCGTTGACGGGGGTCACAGTGACCTTGAAGGTTCTGGAAAAACTCTTCGGAGTCATGTCGGTCGCGATCGAACTATCGTCCGTCACCGTCACCGTGATATTCACATCGCCAAAGGCATCAGCAACCGGAGCCAGATCGAAGGATGCCGTCGGAGAGCCTTGCGTGTACGAGATCGGCCCAACCAAGCTCGGGATCTTCGCCGGCTGGTCGCTGGTGACGGTGATCGTCAGGTTCTGCGATTCGTTCGGCCCCGCCGAAATGCCGGACAGCGAGATCGGAATCGAGGAGGTATTTTCAGGACGCGAGACATCCGCAATCGCGTCGAGCGAAGGCGGATCGTTGGCGGCAATGCTCGCGACTTGGAGATTGAACGTCCTGGTGGTCGTTCCGTTGGCATCGGTCACATTCACGGTGATGACCGCCGTCCCCGACGCCGCTGGCTGCAAGACTGAGGTGAGATCCAGCGTCGCATTCTGCAGCGCGGCACTGGGATTGATCAGGCTTTGGGTGAACAGCACCGGGATGGTGTTGCTGTTGAACAAGGGCGAGTTGCCATTCGTCGCGGTGATCGTCAACGCTGGGGGACTCACGACGCTGGTATTCAAATCGCCGTCGCTGATGCCACTCAGGGGAATCAGGTTGCTGGAAACCCCTTCGACGAAGACCACGTTGGCGGGCTGATCCAAGGTCGGCAGGTCAGACACGTTGTTGACCGTGACCGTGATGTCGCGGAACGTGGCCGCATTTTCATTGACCGCCCCTGCGGTGAGATGGCGAACCGAATCCCCTCTCAAGTGCGCCGTGCCCATCGTTCCATCGACGCCTCGAATCACCGTGAAGACATTTCCTGAAATACCGGTGACTTGCACGACTTCCGCGCCAATCCGGAGTTTGTAATTCGGCGTGCCGGCTGGCGGGAAATCGAGCGGCTTGAGGACCGTGAGGGTGTCCGTCGTCCCTGCCAGCTTGGCCAGCATATCGGCCGCGAGGAAGTCGAACCCCAGAACGCCATCGAATCCGGCATCCTCGACCGCAACACGGATCGTCGCGGTGCCGAACAAGTTCGCGCTGGGTGTGAACCGCAACGTGCCGGTCGTGTTCGGCGACGTGTAAACGACCAACAAGTCCGAGATCAGACCGGGCACCGAACTGGCGATGACCGACGGCGTGACTTTCAGAATCTGCGTCTCGGTGCCCCCCGTTCCCAAGACACCCGCCGTGATGCCAGACAGGCCGATCGAGGTCACCGTGGAATCTTCCATCACGATTTGATTGACGGCTTCGGCGGTGGTGTGCGAGACGCGACTCGTCCCGAACGCACCACGCTCGACAGTGAGAGTATTGTTGGCGGTGTTGACGCTCGTGACCCTCATCCGCTCGCTGCCGATTTGAATTGTCAACAAACTCCCGGAGCTCAACTGGGACGCGAATGGAGTCAAAGCCACCAGCCTGACCATCGTGTCTGCCATCGCTCCGCCAAGAGGGATTGCCAGCATTCCTGTGGGAAGCGTGACCGGATTCAACGTCGGAGAATTATTGAACGCTGCGACTCGGACGACGATGTCTTTGATGGTCACCCCATTGTCGAACGTCCTGTTGATGTCTCCATCCTGCCCCGCATCGACAATCTGCACCCGCAATCGGGCGGTTCCAGAACGGTTCTGATTGGGGGTGAAGGTCAGCCTGGCTTCGGTAGGAGCCCCGGACGGGAAGGTCACAGTCGGGGTTGGAATCAGTGTGGGGTTGTCGCTGACAACAGTGATCTGCAACGCCTGCGTCTCGAACAGCCCCGCGTCGATGCCCGTCAAGTCGATCATGTGCGACGCGAGCGGAAGCGTGAGGTTGGCATTCACGAGAAGCTGGCCAGTCGTGGGGGCAGCCAATTTCATGAGGTCGTCTAGGTACACCGCTGCGTCAACTCGCGGATCATCGTTGACCGGCGCGACCGTGACCGTGAAGGACCGAGTGATGGTCACGTCGTCCGCGTTTCCGAACATCAAATCGGCACCGCTATCGGTGACCGTCAACATGATGGTGGCCACGCCACTGCGTTGCGCCGCCGGCGTATATTTGAGAACGCCTGCGGTCGGAGCTGGCTGGGACAGTTCAACAAATAGAGTCGCCGCGAGATCGGCACCGCCAAAGTTGAAGAGCAGGCTGGAATCCGGAATCAACGTTTGATTGTTGCTGGTCGCGCTGATTTGCAAGTTCTGCGTGTTCCCGTCCCCGTCCGTGAGGTTGCCGATCGTCACCATCCGCTGTGTCGCAACCATGCTTTCGGTGATGGTGGGCGACGCCGGGGTATCCAAGGTCGGTGCGTCTGGCGACGGACCAACTTGCACCGTAATCGTTTTTGTCACCGAAAACTGATTGTCGGAGGGTGTCGCCAGATTGCGGTCAAATCCGCCGTCCTCGACAGTGACGGAGATCGTGGCGGTCCCGGAGGCATTCGGCGCGGTCCTAAAGTACGCCGTGCCGGTGGGCAGATTTGTTGTGTAGGCGACGAACAGATCCTGGATCAAATTTGGATCGGACGTCGTCGCAGTGACTCTCAGTGGCTGAGTATTTCCGTCGGCATCCGTAATGCCTCGCAAGGCCAAAGCGTGCTGCCCGGCATCCTCAATCGTCAGGAATTGCACTGATGGAGGTGGAGGCTGTGTCTGAATGAGGTCACTGATTGTCGGAGGAATGCGTCCCGACACGACCGTCACCGTAAATGAGATGCTGCCGCGTGCATTCAGGCCATCCACTGCGGAGAGCTTGATCGTGGTGGTTCCGACCTGATTGGCGGCTGGGGTGACGGTGACGGTGCGATTCTTGCCGCTGCCGTTCAATACGACTCCCGAAACTGGAACCAACGTTGGGTTGGAGGACTCGACCACAACATTCAATTGCGAGAGCGGCGTCTGGGTATCGCTGATGGTGAAATTGAGCGGATTGCTACTCGTGTTCGAGTAGATGACTTGATCCGGAATACTGCTGAATGTCGGGGGGGTGTTGTTCGCATCCGAAAACAGAGTGGCGGTCGTGGGAACCAAGGAAACACGGCTGGAAGTCAGTTTGCCAAAGTACTGCAGGCCAGTCACGAAGGGAAACGCGGGAACTCCGGCAGCGTCGATCGTCACAAAGTAGGCCTGCGTCCCATTGGGATATTCGGGAGTGACCGCAAAGCGGGAGTTGTACTCGTCGAGGTCGCCTGACCCCGAAACGAACTCATAGTCCTCCACGAAGTATCCCAGCGGAAACGGAGACGAGACCACCGGGCCGAATTGAGACGTCACCAGCGGAAACTCACCCATCGAATCGAGGGTGATGTTGTCCCCAAACTGTGCTCGCGCGGCGAAGCCTGGAAGAGAGGTTCGGGTCGAGATGCTCCGCAGTTGAAAGCTACTATCCATCCGCGCGACCGGGCTCATGTTGTCGATCGGATCGGAATGGCCATAGGGGCCATAGATCGGGTAGCCATCCAAAGCCCAGCCGAGGATTGGTGAGTGTTCCAGATTGGAGGGGACAGCCTCTTCGTCGAAGAAATCGCTGTCAAAGTCAGGTTGAATTCGGACGGTGGACCAAGTTCCTCCGCTGGTATAGGCGCCGTTTCCGATCGACCCAACCAGTTCAAAGGTGTTGGCCGTGACGTTAGCGACTGTAAAGTCGCCGTTCGCCGCGGTGTTACCACTCACGCCAGAGATCGAGACTTTGTGGCCATTCGTCAAACGATGTCCGGCCGACCGAATGACGATCGGCCCGGAATTGGTCGCATTCGTGATGACGCCACTATCGAACAGAAATTGGTTCGCGGACGTTGGGCCAGAGTAGTAAATGTTGTCGTGAAGTTCGGCCCGCAGCGCGACCGGATTCAGGTGCGTGTGATACTCGTTCGTGCCGCTGACGTTCGGGTGCCCGTTGGCCTTATCAAGCGTCAGCGCGTCGCCGACAGCCGTATTGCGATTCCAGATTCCAGATCCCTTCGGCGCCAGGGGTGCGCCGCCAGTCGTCTGATAAATGCCTGGACTAAAAAGGAAGGGCGGATTGTTATTCCACGAGAATCCATCGCGCGGGTCATGAATCGGAACACCATTGACGAGGAATCCAGTCGCCGCCTGTTCTGGCGTTGCGACATGGCTTCCGGTGATGGGAGGGGTTGGTCCTTGATCAAATCGAACGATCGCTCTCTGGATCGCTCTCTGGTCCCTGGGCAACGTCGAAAAGGGTGTCTGGTTGAACCAAGGCCCCATCACATAGTCCGCCAATTCGGGCGCTTCGACGTAGACACTGGTGTTGGTGTGGCTGACCCGTGTGACGTCGGCCAGGACCGGGCTGGTTTGACCGGTCCAGGTCGTCACAGGACCGGCTCCTGTACTGCTCTGGTCAATGATTTGAGCAAACTCGCCGGGTGCCCCGCCGCGCCAGTTCGAGATTAAGACGAGTGGATCGTAGACCTCGACCGTGACCGAGAAAAACGAGGGAGCATCAACGCCATCATCCAGCTTCAACGTCACGATATTCGTGCCCGACAATCCCGGAGAGGTGACCGTGTATCGCAAGGCGGCCGTTGACTGATTGCCGGGAAACACCACACTCAAATTGCTTAGAAAATTGTCGTTAGTAATCAGCGTCGGCGTCACGGAATCAACAGTAATTTGACCGGCCAAAAGAAAACCGCCGTCCCCATCTGAGATGCCGCTGAGGTTGATCGACTGCGTTGTTGACACGTTGGCAATCGGCAACGGCGTGGTGATCGGATTCAAGGTCGGCGAGAAGGTCAGCAACATCCGCTCTTCCAAGCGTTCCGCCATGTGCGAGCGATGGGGACGATGCCCCTGGTGTTTCCGAAGCGAACCAGCGCGGCGGGAGGAAAGGCGAACCGTCTCTTGAAACGACTTCAGCCAGGACATCAAAAACATGAAAGCACTCCCCGACTCTATAGCGAACGGATTCTCGGCCCAATGAAGAACGATTGAGCGAATGACGCCGCACTTCGTTTTGGCCCGCGAAGCAACAGCAATGTGCCTAACCTGATAAAAGTACCCGGCCAACATGGGGTGGGAAAGCCGGCACTCGGAATTTTCTTACCTTGTCCACCCGGTTGGCCACGACACAGCGGGTAGTCCGATCTCGACGTGTCGTGAGGATTTGACTGTCCCGCGTGTCGCATCGTTCAACACGGTTGTCCTTTGGAAGTTCCTGGACTTCCCACAGAATGGACTCAAGCCCACACCCCTCGTTGCCGCTGCCAGTCAGAATGTAGGGCGGGTCGAGAATGTAGGGTGGGTCGAGTCATCGAGACCCACCAACCTGTCTGGTTTGGTGGGTCTCGTTGACTCGACCCACCCTACACGTACGCCTTGTACTTCGGACGTCGCCCCCTCGTTGCCGCTGCCGGAGGGCGCCAGTAGAGTCACTTACTATGTCGCGACGATCGATCCAACTCCTGCAACTTCCGATTCCTCAGCCAGGCCTGGAGCCAGCTAAGGGGAACGTGCCGCTCGCTGCCGGCTACTTGAAGATGTATGCCCAGCGACGCGGGTTGCAGGAGTTCTATGACATCGAAATCTTCCCACCGGGCTTGTCCAACACGCTCAGCGACTGCGGCTTGGTCGAGGAAATCCTGACTCGCGATCCTTGGATGGTCGGCTTCACCTGCTACCTCTGGAACATCGACCGAACCGTTTGGATCGCCAGCCGTTTGAAAGAACGCCGGCCCGACCTGCGAATCATCATCGGCGGCCCCGAAGTCACCGCCGACAACGCCTGGGTGCTGCAACACCCTGCCATCGACTTCGCCGCCATTGGCGAGGGAGAGCAAACCTTCGCCGAACTGCTGATGGCCTTGAGAGACCAGAACACTCCGCGCGAGCCGATTGCCGGACTCTATGTTTCGATGGGATCACTGCTCGGCCCGTTGCCGGCGTTCCGTCAACCGCTCGCCAGTCTCGATGAAATCAGTTCGCCGTATCTGGAAGGGATCCTCGACGCTGCCGACGAAGAGATGCTTCTGCTCGAAACGATTCGCGGTTGCATCTTCAAATGCAAGTTCTGTTACTACCCCAAGAGTTACGACGACCTCTATTTCGTCTCGCGTGAGAAGATCATCGCCAATCTGCAATACGCTCGCGAACGGGGAGTCAAAGAGGTCGTGCTGCTCGACCCGACACTCAACCAGGCTCGCAACTTCGCCGACTTCGTCAAGCTGCTCGCCGAGCAGAATCCCGATCATCAATGGCGCTACTTCGGCGAACTGCGAGCCGAAGGACTGACTCCAGAAATCGCTCGACTGCTGCGTGACGCGAACTTCACCGAGGTCGAAATCGGTCTGCAATCCATCGATCCGCTGGCGATGGAGCTGATGGACCGCAAGAACAACATGAAAGCCTTCAAACGGGGCGTGGCAGCTCTGATGGACGTGGGGATCGACGTCAAAGTCGACCTCATCATCGGCCTGCCCGGAGACACACCCGACTCAGTCCGCCGAGGGATGCACTTCCTGCATGACTCTGGCCTGTACTCCAGCGTGCAAGTTTTCAATCTCGCGATCCTGCCCGGCACCGCCTTCCGCCAGGAAGCCGAGATGCACGGCCTGCAATTCCAGCCTCGCCCGCCGTACTACGTCCTCAAGACCCCGACCATCGATCTCGCAACCATGTACGGCCTGATGGAAGAGGCCGAAGAAATCTTCGACACCGAATTCGACGCCCTCCCCTCCCCGGCCGAACGCCGAGAGCCGATCGCCGACAGCCGTCATCCCACTTTCGCCGAATACGCCGTGGACTTCGACGACATCGCCCGCGACCCGCTGCCATCAGCCGCGCAGCGTCAGGGCGCGTTCGAGTTGCGCCTGCAATCCACCGACTTCCGCAAACACCGCGATGAAGCCTGCCAGCTCATCCGGCAATTGCTCGACGACAATCCACACTCAACGCTGCGCATCGTTCTCGAACCGACTGGCGATCCGGCATCGGTCAAGATGTCGTTCTTACAAGCGATCCGCACCGCCTGCTTGCAGGATCCGTCCTATCTCGACCGCTTCTACTCGATGCAGCTTGGCCGGCCGAAGGGAGCGAAGCACATCGTCATTCGCCTGCTGTGGTCCGTGCGCGAGTCCGTGGGTCTCGACTGGATCGACGACGTCGGCCAGTTTGCCTCAATCGTCTGGACCGGCGAGAACATCCCGTCCGAAGACGACCTGACCGAGGAACTCGAAGCCCACGAATTCGTGCTGGCGTAAGGTCGTATCCAGGTCTGCTGGCCTAACTTCATACCGGCCAGTTTGCATCAGTCGGTTCCACAGATGGACTCGATGCGCGGGTTGATGGGAGCGCAGGGGGCAGGTCTTCGAATTTCATTTTTGGACTCGCGAATGAGGCGCGATGTGGATTGGAAGGGCGACGTGGAATTAGAGTCAGGGGCCGATTTGGAATCCAAAAATGAAATTTGAAGACCTGGCCCCGAATACTCAAAGAATGAACTCCAGCAGCCGACGGATGGTGGAGGAACGAACGGATTCAGAACGCGCAGCATCACCAACGAGTACTTCTGGATTGAGGGCTTCGATCCGGATTCTGGAACGGTCCCCGACGAGATCATCGTGACGGACTACGTCGGCCTGTGGCGGTCCTCGGGCGCGACGTTCGTGCGAGGGTTTGAGAACGGCCACAACATGCTTTCGCTGTATGTGGACGGGGCGGACGGCGCCGTACCGCTGCGCGATTCCTACGCGGCGCGGAATGCCTCGCTCGCCACGCCGGGGGACGGGGTGGAGTACGAATTGACCCCGGCGGAGGGGGATCTCGTGCTGCGCC
Organism: Planctomyces sp.; assembly: GCA_005778115.1. Taxonomy (GTDB): domain Bacteria; phylum Planctomycetota; class Planctomycetia; order Planctomycetales; family Planctomycetaceae; genus SXKJ01. The sequence continues at coordinate 38,209 of SXKJ01000379.1, forward strand.
GCGCGGCGGGAACCGAGTTGTTGTGGCAACCGCTGGGACGGGTCGAGTCGCTCGTGGTGCATGGCTCGGCCGCGAACGATCGGCAGCGCGTGGTCGGCGATGTCTCGGCCGCCGAGATTCCGCTCACGGTGCTGGGTGCGGCCGGGAACGGTCGATGCCGGTGCGGAGATCGTTTGCTGGTCACTCTGGAAGGGACGACCTTTGAGTTCTTGTTAGGCAGCCTGACCAACCTGGTCATCAACGGTGGGTCGGGTAACGACACATTGACGCTCGATTTCACAAACGGCGGCCCCATTTTGCCGGGCGGCCTGACCTTCCATGGCGGAGTGGGCGATTACGACAAGCTGGCCTTGATCGGCGACGACCTCGAGGACTCGGTGATTTTCTCAACGGCGGTCTCGGCAACGATACGATCCTGAGAGGCAACGGCAACGATCTCTTTCGCAGCGAGGTAGGATCGGACTACCTCTCCGGCGGTGCCGGCAACGACCGTTTCGTGGGCTCCGGAACCCGCATCGTCCTGGGGGGGCGGTGACGACACCGTGAATGGCTCACGCAATGTGATCGACGCGCTCTTCGTCTTCGACCGGCTGCTGGTGTGATGCGGACGTGAAGCGACTGGTCGGTTGGGACTCTGTCCCGACCGGTCGGGACGGAGTCCCAACCTACGGAGCAATGCTTCCGCGTTGCTGGACTTCATCCAACGCGACCTGTAATTTCCTCCGTACTCGCGGCGGCAGGCTGGTTGAGCCTTATGACGCACGGCCGGCCGAATGAGATTCGCAGCGGCGGAGCTACGGAGTTTCGGCCGCTGTTGGTGTTTGGGTCGCGGCTTCTGGGCCGCCCCTGAGTAAACTGAACGGCAGTGTTGAGCGAACGAAGGGATCGGGCTGATGAATAACCACTCGGAAGGCAAAGGCCAGAACGGCGCGATGATTGAAGCGCGTGGCCTGAGCAAGTTTTACGGTCCATTCGCGGCGGCACGGGACGTGACGTTTTCAATCCCAAAGGGGGAAGTGGCGGCCTTCTTGGGACCGAACGGGGCGGGCAAGTCCACGACCATGAAGCTGCTGACCGGGTTTCTGACCCCGACCGAAGGGTCCGCTCGTATTGGCGGCTTTGATGTCGCCGAACATCGGATGGATGCCGTCAAACTGATCGGCTATCTGCCGGAGAATGGGCCGCTGTATCACGAGATGACCCCCAAGTCGCTGCTGGAACACTTGGGCCAAGCCCGCGGCATGTCGGGGGAGCACCTTAAAGCCCGCATGGACTTTGTCTCCGAGAAATGCGCCCTACATGCCGTCTGGAATAAGACCATCGGCAAGCTGTCGCGCGGTTACAAGCAACGTGTCGGGATGGCCCAGGCCCTGTTACACGACCCGGAAGTGCTGATCCTCGACGAGCCGACCAGCGGATTGGATCCGAATCAAGTTCACGAAGTCCGCGCGTTGATCCACAGTCTCGCCAAGAACAAGACCATTCTGCTTTCCACGCACATCCTGCGCGAGGTGGAAGCCTGCTGTCACCGAGTCGTCCTGATCAACGCCGGACGAATTGTGTTCGACGGCACGGTGGCGGAGATGCAAGGCTCGCAACACGACATGGAAGTTCGCTTCCGTGAATTGACCAATGCACGATTGACGTAATCCGTAGGTCAGCCATTCCAGGCTGACTGGGCGATATCGGCCGCCAATAATCAAAAAGAAACTTTTCGATCAGTTCAACGCGTTGTGGGGTATTTGAGTCAGGCTGGAAAGCCTGACCTACTGAGGAACGACCATGCTGCGAAGTCATGTGATCAAAGCCGTCTTCTGGCGGAATCTGGCCAGCTATTTTTCGGGTGTGCTGGGCTATCTGTTTATTCTGGTCTTCGTCGTGGCCTGCGCGGCGACGGCGTTCAGCCCGCGGTTCTTCACGAACAACTTGGCGACGCTCGACCAACTCAGCGAATTCTTCCCGATGCTGCTGCTGTTTATTGTCCCGGCGGTGACGATGACCTCATGGGCCGAAGAGCGGCGGCAGGGGACCGACGAATTGTTGTTTACGCTGCCGGCGGCCGACTTTGAAATTCTCCTCGGCAAGTATCTGGCAATGCTGGCGGTCTACACGATCGCGCTGGCGTTTTCCGGCTTCAACCTGTTCGTGCTGGAAACTTACGCGAACCCGGATTGGGGACTGCTGTTTACGACCTATGTGGGTTACTGGCTGGCAGGAGGAACGCTGCTGGCCGCTGGTATGTTCGCCTCCGTGCTGACAAACAGCATGACCGTGGCGTTCGTGCTAGGAGTCGTGGTCTGCATCGTTCCGGTCTTTGGTGACAAGCTGGCCTACTTCGCGGTGGAGGCGGTCCCCTTCGCCTGGGTCTTGGGAATCGCGCTGATCATCATCGCGGTGCTGATCCAGTTCTTATTGAACACACCAAACCGCGCGAGCATTTATACCTTAGCGGGATTGGGCGGTTTTCTGACTCTCAGTTCAATGGCCTGGTTCGTCGTGAAGGCGTCCGGCGGAAAAATCGAATTCGCGCCGGCCGACTTTGCCCCCTTCGGTTTGGGTGAACAGTTGCGGGACTTTGGTCTCGGCCTGGTCACGCTGACGAGCCTTGTGTACTTCGTGTCGTTGACTTCGTTTTTGCTGTACCTCAACTCAATCCTGATCGGCAAGCGGCATTGGAGCGGCGGCCGAGAAGGCGCGACGATGGGGATGCAGTTCGTCGTCCGTTCGGTGTCGTTGGCGGTCGCTCTGGTCAGCGTCAATGTGCTGGTCGTCAAGGTGAGCGAAGCACTTCCGCTGAACGTAGACGTGACCACCGAGAAGCTCTTCACACTCTCGAAGAGCACAAACGACTTGATCGCTCAGATCACCAAAGACCGGCCGGTGAAAATTCAAGCCTTCATCTCGGCCGACGTACCGCGCGAACAGGTCACGATTCAGAAACGATTGAAGGGACTGCTGCGGCAATACGACCGCGCGGGGGGCTCGCGTCTGGATGTGCGGTTCGTGGATGTCGCGCCGTTTACGCCAGAAGCGGAAGAGGCTCGGCTGCTGGGTGTGCAGCCGATGATGGTCCTCACCGATGAGGACGGCCGCCGAGGCACTCAAGAAATCTTCATGGGCGTGGTGATCAGCAGTCCGGTCGACGAAGTCGTGGTTCCCGTGTTCGAGGCGGGGACGCCGATCGAATACGAATTGACGCGATCCATTCGCACCGTCGCCAACGAAAAACGTCTGACCGTGGGCATGCTCACGACCGACTCCAAGGTCGCTGGCGGGCTGGATATGGCGACCTTCCGCCAATCGCCCGAATGGCGCATCCAGACGGAATTGAAGAAGCAATACAAGGTCGAGCAAGTCCCGGCCGATATGCCGATCGACGAGAAGAAATACGACGTGTTGATGGCAGTCTGCCCCTCGTCGTTGAACGTGCAGCAAATGCAAAACTTTGTTGCCTACGTCAAGAAGGGAAAACCGACGCTGGTCTTCGATGATCCGCTCCCCTACTTCGACGGCGGCGGACAAAACGCTCCGCGCCTGCCCAAGCCCCGGCCGGGGGGAATGTTCGGCGGCATGAATCAGCCGCCGGAACAAAAAGCCGACGACGGCAAACTCACCTCGCTGATGCGTGTGCTCGAGATCGTCTGGGACAACGGCCAAGTCGTGTTCGACTTGGCGGGCCTCGGCCTGCATCCGGAGTTCGGCAATCAGATCAGTCCCGAACTGGTCTTCATCAGCCCGAAGGCCGGCAACCCCAGCGCGATTCATCCCACCAGTCCGGTGACCTCCGGCTTGCAAGAGATTCTGACGTTCTTCCCCGGCGAAGTCCGGCAACGCAAAGAGAGCGAATTGAAGTTCGAGGCACTCTTGCGAACCCGAGGCGACCAGAAGTCGGGGCTGCTGCAATGGGAAGAAATCACCAAGCCCGGCGGCATGTTCGGAGCCGGTATCGAGATCGAACAGAATCCGCCGCGCGCGGTCACCGAGGACGCTTACACCATCGCCGCGCACATCACCGGCAAAGACTCCAAGGAACAAAAAGGGGTCAACGCCATCTTCGTAGCGGACTCTGACATCATCAGCAACCAACTGTTCGGACTGGAGGCCAGCCAACAGCTTCAGAATCTGCGCATCGACAACATCAAGTTTGTGCTCAACTGCGTGGACGTGCTGGCGGGCGAGACCTCGTACATTGATCTGCGCAAGCGGCGTCCGCAGCTTCGCACACTGACTTCGATTCAAGAGGTCTCCAACAAGCTCCGCGAAGAGCAGACCAAGGAGCGGGGCTTGGCCGAATCCGACGCCAAGGATCAATTCGATAAAGCCCAGAAACGGCTCGACGATGCCGTGGCCGAAATCGAAAAAGATACCAGCCTGACTCCCATTCAACGGCAGCAGAAGATTCAGATCATTCGCGAGACCGAGCAACGCAAGGCGGACGTCGCGCGAGCCACCATCGAACGGGAAAAACGCCAGAAGATGGAACGCATCGAAGCCAAGACGAAACGCCAGATTCGCGCCTATGAAGATCAAATCCGCTGGTGGTGCATTTTCCTACCGCCGATCCCGGCGGTGATCCTGGGCATCATTGTGCTGTGTTTGCGAATCAACGCCGAGTACAGCAACGTCGAAGCCGACCGTCTTGTGAAACGCTAGCCCTATCCTCAACCCTACCGAGCTTGCCTCGGTGCCTCGCGGGCTTTTGCACTACTTGCCTGTGAGATTGCGTGGCGTCCAGCGCCAAGTAGTGCAAAAGCCTGGAACCACCGGGACAAGCCCAGTGGGGTTGTGACCTTTCATCACCGTCCTGCGACGGAGACTAAACCATGCACACGAAATCCATGATCCGCACGTTCGCTTTCGCGGGCGTCGCCATCCTCTCCACG
>SXKJ01000380.1 GCA_005778115.1 Planctomyces sp.
ATCGGGAACGCTGACTAGAAGCCGTGCTATCTGCTCAACGAGGGCTATACCTCCAGCTTCCGCGAACTGATCGAGTCCACCGAGTGGGATCGCTACGGCCGAGCGAGCGGCAACTCGAAATGCACCGACTGCATGGTCCACTGCGGCTACGAACCGAGCGCGGTCGCCGACACGTTTGGCTCGATGCGTGGATTGATGACGGTCGCGAAGCTGTTTCTGTTCGGACCGGGCAAGTCGAACCGGCCGATCGCAGAATCGGACTCGTTGGTTTCAACGCCGCACTTCAGCGAACCGCGACGTTCGAGCCTCGTCGAGTTGACGGTGTTAGACTGACCGGTCAAAAGCCGATTGCCGACAGCCGTTATCTCACTTCCTTAAATCTCCAAAAGTGGGATAACGGCAATCGGCTGTCGGCTTACGGCAGTCGGCCGGAGAAAACTGTTTGAGGGGGAATCATGTTTCGATTCATTGGGTTCGGGTTGTTGGTGATCGCTGTCACTCACGCTGTTCGAGCGGAGGATACTGTGGTTGAGAATGTCGTGTTTGCCATTCACGGAGGGATCGGCTTGGACAAAGTCGAGATGACTCCGGAAATCGACAAGCGAGTCCGTACCGAACTGGAGCAAGCACTGCGTGCCGGTTTCGCCGCGCTCAACAAGCCGAACGCGAGCGGGCTGGATGCGGTCGAAGCGGCGATTCGGTTGATGGAGGACTCGCCGCAGTTCAATGCCGGACGCGGAGCGGTCTTCACGCATGATGGGCGGAATGAACTCGATGCCTCAATCATGGAAGGTAAGACACTCAAGGCGGGCAGCGTTGCGGGAGTCTCGACGGTGAAGAACCCGATCACTGCCGCGCGAGCGGTCATGGAGAAGTCCAAGCATGTGCTGCTCGTCAGTCGTGGAGCTGAAGCGTTCGCGGCCGAGAAGGGATTGGAGATCGTTGATCCGAAGTACTTCTGGACCGAAGAACGCTGGAAGCAGCTTCAGAAGCAGCTTGAGGAAGAGAAGAAGAGGTCAGAGGTCAGAGGTCAGGGGGCGGAAGCCAGAGGCCAAGAAACATCAGGAATCCCCGAGCGACATCTGCCTGGATTTTCCTTCGGCACCGTTGGAGCGGTCGCACTCGACAAGGCGGGTAATCTCTCGGCGGGCACATCGACCGGAGGGATGTCGAACAAGCGTTGGGGCCGAGTCGGTGATTCGCCAATTATTGGAGCCGGAACGTATGCCGACAACGAAGCGTGCGCGGTCTCGGCAACGGGGCACGGCGAGTACTTCATTCGATACAGCGTGGCTCACGACATTGTCGCGTTGATGAAATACAAATCATCGCCCGTCAACGCGGCCGCTGATGAAGTCATTCGCAAGAAACTCAAGGCGGCTGGTGGTGAAGGGGGCGTGATTTGTCTCGATCACAAAGGCCGCTTCTATCCGTCGTACAACACCGAGGGGATGTATCGCGGTTGCATCACGCGCGACGGCCAAGTGCAGGTCCGAATCTTCGAGCAGTAGGTCAGGCTTTCTAGCCTGACCTTGGGGTCTAGCAACCATCGAATGGTCAGCCTGGAAAGGCTGACCTACAGTTTGCCCAACCGGGCAGGCACGGCTACATTGGCTCCGAATCCAAGGAAGTCAGGGACAATAGGTCAAAGCATGAAACGTCGAGTTGTCGTCACGGGCATGGGCTGCATCACGCCGATCGGGAATACCGTCGGCGGCATGTGGAACTCGCTGAAAGAATGTGCCAGCGGAGTTGGGTCGATCACCTATTTTGATGCGTCGCAATTCCCGACCAAATTCGCCTCGCAGGTGAAGGGATTTCAGCTCGGCGACTATGTTCCGAATCCCGATTTCTACCATCACTGCGGCCGAAACATTCAATTCGCGATTGGCGCGGCGACTCAGGCGATGCGGGACTCTGGCCTGGAAGAACGGGAAATCGACCCCACGCGATTCGGCGTCTACCTCGGTTCCGGAGAGGGGCAGCAGGACTTCCCGAAGTTCATGGGGATGATCGCGCTCTCGAAACTCAGCGACGGCAGCCTGGACGTGGAGAAGTTCACGCGGCAGAGCCTTCAGTTGCTCATCGGTGAGAAGGAAAAGCAGCAAGAGCCTAACATGACCGCCGCTCATCTGGCGGCGTTGTTCAATGCTCAAGGACCGAATTTGAATTGTCTCACGGCGTGCGCGGCCAGCAGCCAGGCGCTTGGCGAGGCGACCGAACTGATTCGTCACGGCGATGCCGACATCATGCTCAGTGGCGGTGCTCACAGCATGATTCATCAGTTTGGCGTGACCGGATTCAATCTGTTGACGGCTCTCTCGACTCGCAATGACGAGCCGACACGAGCCTCGCGCCCGTTCGACCGTGAACGAGACGGCTTTGTGCTCGGCGAGGGAGCCGGCATCCTGGTGCTCGAAGAGTTAGAACACGCGAAGAAACGCAAAGCGAAAATCTACGGCGAGGTAGTCGGCTATGGTTCGAGCGCCGACTCGTACCGCATCACCGACATCCATCCGGAAGGCCGGGGCGCGGCGGCTTGCATCAAGATGGCGATGGACGATGCGCGGGTGAATCCTGACGACATCGACTACATCAACGCTCACGGTACCAGCACGTCAGTCAACGATCGCACTGAGACGATGGCCATCAAGCGGGCGCTCGGCGATGTTGCGTTTAAGACGCCCGTCTCCAGCACTAAGAGCATGATGGGACACCTGATCGCCGCCGCCGGTGCCGTCGAAGCGATGACCTGCCTGCTGGCGATCAGCGACGACGTCCTGCCGCCGACGATCAATTATGAGAATCCCGATCCCGATTGCGATCTGGATTACATCCCCAATCAGCCTCGCGAGGGCAAAGCCAAAGTCGCGCTGTCCAACAGCTTCGGCTTCGGTGGCCAGAACGTGTCGCTGATCCTGCAAGAGTTTCGGGACTGATCCCGCGGGTTAGGCATGGCTGGCCTGACCATTCCCCAATAGGAGCATCGTGCGGCGCGGACCAACCCGCCGTCTTGAGTTCATCGTCATCAGGAAGAGACCACCGTGTATTGGACGATTGGCGGATTGCTGGCCGTATTATTGATCGCGGAAGTGCTCATTCAATGGCACGCCATTCGAGTCGTGCTGGCCTTGATCGAGAACTCGCCGCCATTCCGCGTCGAATCGTTGCCTCCCGATCCGGACGCCGAACCATTCTCGGTTGAGACCCACGATGGCATCACCCTGCGCGGTTGCCTGTATCGCCACACGGAACGGACGCCGCGCGGATTGATCGTGTTTTGTCCGGAGTTCGCCAGCAATCACCGGTCGGCAATGCTGTATTGTTCGGCGTTGTCGCGAGCCGGCTTCCATGTGCTGACATTCGACTTCCGTAACCACGGCGACAGTGGCAAGCTCGATGGTTACGAACCGCTGCACTGGCTGACGCACTACGAAGTCACCGACCTCAACGCGATCATTGACTATGTTTATACGCGTCCCGATCTCAACGAACTGCCGCTAGGTCTGTTTGGCATCAGCCGGGGCGGCGGGGCGGCGCTGTACGTCGCCGCGCAGCGTCCGGAAGTGTTGCGTGTCGCCGTCGAGGGGGCGTTCGGGACCGAGATGATGATGATGGCTCACGCCTATCGCTGGATTTCCATCGCCGCACCCGCACCGTTGGTGAAGATCATCCCCGAATGGCATATCAAATGGACGGTCACGCTTTCACGCTGGGTCAGCCAGCGGCGACGACGTTGTCGCTATGCGATGCTGGAACGAGTCCTGCCGCTCATTGCCAACAAACCCGCGCTGGTCATCGCCGGTGAACGCGACACCTATGTCCTGCCGGAAGTCTCGCGGGAAATCGTCCGCTTGATCGGCCAGCCTGCGGCCTTGTGGTCGGTTGCCAAGGCGAAACACAATCTCGCTCGTCCCGTCGATCCCGACACGTACGACCGCAGGCTGATCGAGTTCTTCTCACAACTCGATCAACCCACGGATGCCGTCACGGAAAATCCAGCACACAATTCGGAGACGGCGTCGCATCAAGCGATCCGGCGCAAGAGTCGGTGAGCCGCAAGGCGCTAGCCGCGGGTTGTTTTGATCGCCCCGCGGCTAGCGCCTTGCGACTCACAAATTCGCCATTCAACGCGAATGGCGGAGAAACGGATTTCACAAACATCGGGGACTTGGATGTCTCAAATGCGTCCCTATCACGGCTCAATTCTCTGGCTCGTCCTGCTGATCGTATCGGCCGCCGCGTCGCCGGCCGCTGAGCCATCGCTCAAGGCTCCTGAAGGCTTCCAGGTCGCGCTGTTCGCGGACGACGACCTTGCTCACGACATTCACTCCCTGACGATCGACACGCGCGGGCGAATCACCGTCGCGGGGAACGGCTTCATCAAGATCTTGATCGACTCGGACGGAGACGGCCGTGCTGACAAGGCTGAACTCTTCGCGGAAGGCCCGGCCATCGGAGTGCAGGGGATGTGCTGGCACGGTTCCGATCTGCTCGCTGTCGGCGGGGAAGGCTTGCTGCGATTTCGGGACCGAGATGACGACGACAAAGCCGATGGTCCGCCGGATGTGTTGCTCAAGCTCAAGTGCGGCGGCGAACATCATGCGCATTCGATTCAGCGCGGTCCCGATGGTTGGTGGTATCTGATCGCCGGCAATGATTCCGGAGTTGATGCCAAATATGTCACGATGTCCAATGCGCCGATCAAACAGCCCGAATCGGGCGTGCTGTACCGACTCAAGCCCGACATCAGCGGTGGTGAGGTTGTCACTCACGGAATGCGAAACGCATATGACTTCGCGTTTAATCGGATGGCTGATCCTTTCACGTTCGACAGCGATGACGAACGGGATGTCTCGCTGCCGTGGTATCGACCGACGCGCGTGATTCAGTTGCTCCCCGGTTCGCACGCCGGTTGGATGACACGCAGTTGGAAGCGCCCCGATACATTCCTCGACATGCCGCCGATTGTGGCGGCCGCCGGGCGAGGCTCACCAACCGGCGTCGTCTGTTATCAGCATCAGCAGTTTCCGGAGAAGTACCGCGAGGCATTATTCGTGCTGGATTGGACGTTCGGCCGAGTCCTCGCGCTGCCGCTGGTCCGCAATGGTTCGGCGTGGAAGACCGAACCAACGTTGTTCCTTTCCGCCGCCGGCGATCACGGCTTCGCGCCGACAGATGCCGAGGTCGGCCCCGACGGCAGCCTGTTCGTCAGCGTCGGCGGCCGAGGCACTCGCGGTGGAGTATGGCGAGTGTCGTATCCGTCACGCGCCGTACCGCGACCGTCAGGGAGCGGCCCTGGCAACAGCGATCGGCCACTCCCTAACGGTCGTGGTACGGAAAACCTTTCCGACGATGCTTCCGCGTCGGACAAACTCGCCGCCTGCCTGACCGTACCACAGCCGCTCGCCAGTTGGTCGCGAGCACGCTGGCAACCGCTGGCTCGGCAACTCGGTCGTGAACCAATCCTCGAAGCGGCGAACAACGACGCGCTGTTGCCGGCCGTTCGCTTGAGAGCGATCGACATCCTGACCGAATTGTTTGGTGGACTCGATCCGTTCGAAGCGACTGAATTATCGAAAGCGACTCCTGCGGAGGTCCGCGCGAAGGCGATCTGGTCGCTCGGCCGCACACATGCGAATCCGCTTGACATGAATGTCGCCAAGACGTTTCTCGGCGACAGCGATCCACTCGTGAATCGGATGGCACTCGAAGCGATTCTTTCAGCCGATGTCGGCAGTGATTGGTCACCGCTGTTGGAAGGGCTGGTCAAGCAATTGGGAAGCGATGACCGATTCAATCGGCTGACGGCTTCGCGATTACTCGTGCGTCTTGATCCCGCCAGCTTTCAATCGTTGTCGCAAGCGGCCGTCAAATCGGGCTGGCAAACGACGTTGATGTACGCGGTCGGTTATCTCCCCCGCTCGACCGCCTCGACGAAGTACGCACTAAAAGTCAGCCTCAGCATTCTGGAAGGAGATCATCCGCCGGCGCTCAAGTTACAAGCCGCGCGGTTGCTGCAACTCGCTCTTGGCGACATGGTCTCTGCGGGTGGAGTCCCGGCGTTCGAGGCGTATTCAACGAAGCTCGACCTTTCTCCGTTCGAGCGAGACCTCGACCCGCTGCGAGTGAAGCTGGCCGAGACGTTTCCAAGCGGCGATGCCGAGGTCGATCGCGAATTGTCACGAGCGATTGCCATGCTGTCGCTCGCGAACACGAAGCTGCTCGACAAAGTGCTGGCGAAGATCACCGACGACAGCGATCCCGTTGAAGACATTCATTACTTGCTGGTCGCGACTCGCATTCCGATCCCGCGCAATCGAGCTCAAGCCGAAACCATCGCACGCGGGCTTGTGCGGTTAGAAACGAAGATCGTCGCGCGGAAGATGACGCAAGATCTCAACTGGGACGACCGGGTCGGCGAGCTGTATCGCGAGGCCGCAAAGCTCGACAACGAACTCGCCGATCAACTGGTCGCGCAACCGGAGTTCGGCCGGCCGGGGCATGTGTTGTTTCTCTCCCGGCTCCCCCAAGACCTGCTGCCGAAAGTCATCGACTCGTATGTGAAAGCCGTCTCCGACAATGCGGACTACCCGTGGAACAACGACGTCGTGTTCCTGATCGGAGAATCGAAGAAGCCGGAGCATCGCGAGTTGCTGCGGCGGCAGTTTGAGCAGTTCAAGATTCGCGGCGCGGTGCTCGTCATCCTGGCTCAACAGCCGGAAGAGCGAGACCGCGACAAGTTCGTCGAAGGCTTGGATGAGTCCCGGCTAGAAGTTCTGACCGCATGCGCCGACGCGCTGGCGAAGTTCTCGCCGAGTCAAAGTCCCGCCGAACAAATCGCACTGCTGCGGACACTCCGCAGGCTCGGCAGCGATCCGAAGGAATTTCCGATCCGCGACAAAGTGGCGAAGCTGTTGTCTCGAAACCTCTCACGCGAGTTCGGCTTCGTCTTCGGCCAGCCGGGCTATCGACCGCAACCAGAAGCGATCCAACGTTGGACTGACTTCCTGACCGAGAAGTATCCCGCCGAAGCCGCTCACGCACTCGGTGGCGATACCGAAACGCTGACGTGGCTGACCGAGCAACTCGCACTCGTCGATTGGCCGTCGGGCGATCCCGAACGAGGCCGGAAGCTTTTCGAGAAGCGTTCGTGTGCTCAATGCCACGGCGGCCGACAAGGGCTCGGCCCCGATCTGGCCGGCGCGACCAGCCGTTTCTCTCGCAACGATGTGTTCATCGCAATCGCTCTGCCCAATCGGGACGTATCGACTCGCTATCAAACGACGCTCATCGAAACCAAGCAGGGCAAAGTCCACACCGGCCTGATCGTCTACGAATCGGCCGAGGGAATCCTGTTGCGCAACACGACCAACCAAACGCTCCGCATCGAAACCCGCGACATCGAAACCCGCCGGACGATGCCGCAATCCCTGATGCCCGGTGGACTGTTGAAGGAGTTTCGGTCGGCCGACTTCGCGGACTTGTTCGCGTACTTGAAAAGCCTCAGCGGCGCAGCGACTCCAGCGACGACTGCGAGATGAAACGAAACGAACTCGAAGCGTCAGTTTTGAAGTTGCGCTTTCTTTGGACTGCGGTGACTTGTCACCGCTTTTCATTGTCGCGGAGCGACTTTTCGGTTGTGTGGCCGAACATGCAAAAAAAGCGGCTCCGCCGCAAATCCAAAGCGGTGACAAGTCACCGCAGTCCAAAAGGCGCAACTTCAAAAGCGTCAGCGAGGGCGGTCGCTTCAAAAGGCTTCGACGTGCCATCATCGTCGATTGGAGCGCCCGCCCTCGCTGACGCTTCGAGGCTGTGAGTTTTTTCTGAAAGTGGATTCGGATCATTTTTCCCGGCAGCGGTTTTTTGCTGCGGGGTTTTTTGGTCCAGTTCGTGTTGGATTTTGGCA
>SXKJ01000381.1 GCA_005778115.1 Planctomyces sp.
GACTTTCGATTGGCCGATGTCGGCCGTTCGATAGCCTTGGGTCGTGACGTTGGTGGCTTCGACGTGATCGAAGTCGATGAGTTGCAGACGGCGAATGCCGATGGCCGCGAGTTGCAGAGCGACTTGGCGACCGATGGCTCCAACGCCGATCACGGTCACGATTAGTTCTTGCAATCGGCTTTGTGGCACGAGGTCCGCTTGTCGTTCGAAGCGGTGGGAGGTGTCAGACATGGACCACCTCCGCGAATGGCTCGGACGGGTTGAACTCTTCGTGCCGATAAGCAAGCTCTCGCTCGTCGTCAGGCCAGCCGAAGAAGTCGGCCCATTCTTCGTCGAGGAATTCATTGGTGCGCGGAAGAGTGTCCGCAGGCCAGCCATCAAAGATGGCTGGCGGTCGCGGTTCCGGAGTCATGACGCAGCGCTCGTATTCGGCTTTCCAGGCAGCGTGGTCACTGGCGGTGAAGTCTCGGCTGAAATCGACGGCGACCGGAATCGCCAGCGAACCGCCGGGTCCGACGTTGAATCGCAGCCGTGCATACGTTTGGCCTTCTTGGGCCACAATGAACATGACCGCCCAATCGACGGAGCCGAAGCTGCAAGCAAACGTCTCTTCGTCACGCAGGCTGGGTGTCGCTGACGAGCCGGGATGCGTGTGAATCCAGACACGGCCGAAGCGTGAGGGTGGCAAGCCTTGGTCAACTTGCGAATCGAAGAAGTCGGCGACGGCGGCATCGTCGAAGTGAACCGTCACGCAGGTGCAGCTTTGCCGCACAAGCTGCACGTCTTCGATCCTCAGACAATCGTCGGCCGCCGAAATCCCGAAGCCACCCACTTCGGTCGGGCCGAGGTCTCGCAAGAACAACAACTTCGCCCACGCCGTCGGGCTGAATCTCAACGTCGGCTGGTGCGGGCGCGGATTCTGGTACGGGTTCGAGTGTCTCAACCACCGGCGGTGTTTCGTCCGCCGTCTCTCGGCAATCGTCGCATCGTTCATCGAGTAAGCACTCCTCACAAAAGTCGTGGCCGCAGTCAGGACAGGCCGACAAGCAACCACGGCAATGGGTTTCATCGCAGCCGTGGCATCGACCACGGCATTCGGAACAGCAGTAGTCATCGCACTTCGCGCAACCGCACGAGCACTCGTAGCAGGTCGTGCTACCACAGCGGTTGCAGGAGCAGACGTCATCGCCATTGATCGTGTCGCCACAGTCAGAGCAATTGCTTCCGGTCCATTGTTCGAGTCGGACGTAGGCGCTGCCGGCGTTGTACGTTTGCAAAATCTGAGTCACGAGCAGGAAGAAGTCGCACAGCCGCCCTTGCTGCAAAGCGGAGCGAATCGCGGCCTTGCCATCTCCTTCGCACAGCGCCTGGCCTTGGACATGCGGATGCGGGACGTCGTCCTGGTTCGTGGCCGCGTACGGTTCGAGAGCGATGACCTCATACGGTCGTTGCTGATTGAGCCGGTCCCAATGCAGCACGATCTGAAACGGTCCCAGGCCGGTGTCCTCCAGCGTGATCGGATCGGTCACGATGGAGATCGTGTGCTGTTTCAGATCACAGTCGAACTCACCGAATTCCGTTTGCAGGGCATCGAGTTCGTCGTACATCTGCCGCAGGTTCAACATCGGTTTCGCCGACTCGTCCGGCAGGCTGTCGATCTCGCGGCAGCCAGCGTCAACGTACCGTGAGAGAATCCGCACCGCGCCTTTGAAATCCCACAACAGTTCTTCCGCCGCTCCTTGCCAACCACGTTGTCTGGCGATGAGCAGTTGTCGTCGTAATTGTTGAGCACGTTCCCACTCCCGCTGCGGAAGGACAGGCAACTGCGGTTCAACGACCGCTTGGCGCAGCGAATCCAGAATCGCCGTCGCCATACGGAGCAACGGCCGTTCGATCTTGTTGGTGTCAGCCATAGAAGAGACCTCCCAAACGCCGACGGGCCTGCGAAGCGTTCGCCACGCAGGCCCGACCGGCAATCCGATTAAGAGGCCCCTTCGATCTTGGTCGGGGTGATGCTGACGCGATCCCCGTCCTGCAAGACTTGATTCGGCGGCACCGGCATTCGGTTCACGCGGATCAGATAGTTGTGCGACTTGCCCGACCGGACCTGTTGGTCGAACAGGTCTTGCACCGTGGTGCCGTTCGCGACCTCAATGTGGTCCGCAAAACCGCCGCCGTCGTTGTTGATGAACAGGATTCTCATGGATGCCTTTCTTGAACAGGATTGAATTGATTGCCTGATTCCTAAACGCCGCGAGGCCGCCATACGGCGACCTCGTCCTCACACACACGCGGGAGCGAACGCTTCATGTCGTTCGCTCGCCGCCATCCGCATCTCGTCGAACTCGTCCCAATCGAGAACGCTCGGCCCCAAGTCCTCGTCGTTCGGATCAGGGATGTCCGTGTCCGGCTCCGCCAACAGGAAGCCGATCCGCTTCACCTCCGCGATGGATTCCCCCGTCGCTCTCGCCACCGCCCGATTCAACTCCGCTTGCCTCATGGTGCTCTCTCCTTCGAATGTCATTGCCAATGAAAAAGCCTCGACATCGCGGCAACGTCGAGGCCAGACGTCTCCGTGGAATTGTCCCAGCGACCATCAGTCGCTGTTCGCTCTTGCTCGTGAGATCCGTCGCCGAGCAGCACCCATCCGTGGCTCCGAAGAGATAAATAATCCCATCACTTATATATGACGCATTTCAGGCGTTTCTTTAGAGCGCATCACGCGAACGTCTAGCGCCGTCTGGCGAAGGTGATTAGATTAGGCAATCTCAATTCACGGAGGTTGCCGATGGAAGCGATATCACGGACGAAGCGGACTGCGGTGCTGGTGGATTGCGATGCGGGGATGGGCACGCTGGCGGTGTCGATCAAGCATCAGGTGAGCACGGCGTGGGTGCGTCGGTTGAAGCAGCGGCGTCGTGAGACGGGTGAGATCACCCCGCGACCACCACGCCGAAAGACTCCTCCGAAGTGGCGGGCGTATGCGGCGCAGATCGAAGCGTCTGTGCAGAAGCGGCCCGACATCACGTTGCGAGAACTGCGTGAAGAATTGGGCGTCTCGTTGAGCCTGCAAACCTTGTCGGTGGCCCTGCGGACGTTGAAGTACAGCTTCAAAAAAAAGTCATTCATGCGGCCGAGCAAGACCGTCCCGACGTGGCGACACGCCGTGCCGAGTTCCGGCTCGCTCAAGCGGGACTCGACATCAAGCGGCTCGTGTTTCTCGACGAAACGTGGGTCAAAACGAACATGACGCGGCTGCGTGGGCGAACGCGTCGTGGCGAACGGTTGATTGCCAAAGTCCCGCACGGTCATTGGAAGACAACCACGTTCCTCGCGGCGCTTCGCTCTTCGGGACTGACCGCACCGCTGGTGGTCGATGGTCCGATCAACGGTGAAGTGTTCCTGGCCTATGTGCGAGATCATCTCGCGCCCACGCTGTTTGAGGGAGACCTCGTGGTGATGGACAATCTCTCCGCGCACAAAGTCGCTGGCGTCCGCGACGCCGTTGCGGCGGTCGGTGCGCGAGCGCTCTACCTGCCACCGTACAGTCCGGACCTGAATCCCATCGAACTGGTCTTCTCCAAGTTCAAGTGGTTGGTCCGCAGCGCGAACGAACGCACCGTCGATGGCCTTTGGAACCTCTGCGGCCAACTCCTCGACCGCTTCACGCCAACCGAATCGCTGAACTACTTCCGACACTGCGGATACCGCTACAGAGATCCGTGATGCGCTCTAGTGACAAGGACGACCGAGAGTTCCGTCACGGCTGAGTTTTTTGACCTCAGGGGCGTAAGCTTGTGTGAATCGCGTGCCGCGCGCGGCCAGCTTGTCGAGATTCGGCGTCTGATGAAACGTGCTGCCGTAGCAACCGAGATCTCGCCAGCCGAGATCATCGGCGATGATGAAGACGATTGACGTTCTTGCTCAGCAGCACGCGGGTTGCAGTCAGGAATGTTTGCGCGAGTGTCATGAGTGGGATTTCAGTCAGCAGGTGATGGAGTGATTGTTGACGTCATCTCCTCGTGCCAGTCACCCACTTGAAATCGGCGAAGATCACTTTCGTTAGGTCCGAACCAGCCTTGGGTAGGAAGTGGATCTTTCCCACGCTTGACCAAGCAGCCAGCGGCTTTTGGTTGAAGCGGTTGATGAGTCTCTCTGGGGCGATGGTCATTTCCTGCCAGTTGTCGGAGGCGGTGATCTCGAGTTCGACCGAGTTGTGATCGGCGGCGGTCAGCAACACCGTTTGCGGTTCGGTGCAGTAGAACTTGAAGCTCAGCCGCGAGTTGGCGGGGGCTTGCCATTTGGGGTCATGCAGTTGCTCGGTGCCGGAGCCGCGTTGGTTGCTGGTCGAACGAAAACCCTTGATCCCTTTCGGCCCTTCGAGCTCGGCGATGTTGGTCCAGGCACCGTAGCCGCTGCTGGAGATGTTGTCCGACGGCTTGTCGGTCGCCTTGGCGTTGCCGAGCTTCGCGGGGATCGCCGCGTTGAAGTCGGTCGAACGGACGATCGTCGTGTCGTCGGTGATGTTCGCGTAGCCGAAGACGTAGTCATCCACACTGAGCACCGGCATCTTGCCGATCCACTGCTGGCCTTGCCGGACGCTCGGTGTGTCTCGCCAGGATCGAGCGAAGCTGACCGGATTCTTGAGCGCGTAGAACATCTCGACCTTGCGCACCTTGTCCGGCGACGTGGGAGTGATGACCAGTTCCGGCACTCCTTCGGCATCCAAGTGGATCTCGGACTGCGGATGCTCCGGCCAAGCGACGTCCTTGCCGAGCACATGTTTTTCCAGCCAGAACTTCGAGTTGTGTCCGATCTTCTCGGTGTCGTGATGACCGCGCGCTTGAATCGCGAACGACCACGGCACGTTCGTCGGGAATTTCTTGAAGCTCTCCAGCCCGCGTTCGTGGCCGCCGTGATGATCGTTCGAGCCGTTCAAAAACAGCGTGGCCGCCGTGATGAACGGGACATGAGCCTCCGGCGCGATCGAAGCCAGGATGATCTCCTCACCCGGCGACTTGGGCGGTTCGACAGACGGCACGTTGTAAAGCCAGACCTGTTTGTCGCGGTAATAGTCGTTGTACCCAATGCCAAAGTAAGCCACGACCGCCTTCACACGCGGGTCGGTGGCGAGGTTCCACATCAGCGTGCCGCCATACGAATAGCCCATCGCACCGAGCCGCTTGCGATCGACCTCCTTCTGCTGTTCGAGATAGCTCAGCACTCGGCGTTGGATCGCGTACCAAACGTAGTCCGAGGTCTGCCTGGGATCGGTGATGAACTCGCCGTCCAACGTCTTCGATCGCACCGGCCCCGCGACCTTGGCATCCATGTTTCCGTGCCGCAGCTTTTCCGGATACTTCGTGAAGTGCGGACGATCCCCGGTCTTGCCGCAGTAGTCATGAGCCATCACGGCCCAGCCCTCGTCAACAAACGTCCGATCGGGGTTCGCCGCCCCCATCCAGCCATGCACCACGAGCAGCCCCGGAGCCGTCGTTGCTCCCGCCTTCACGCTGTAGCGGCAGTAAACGCGGATCTCTTCGCCGAGCACATACGCGCTGATGTAGGAGTCGCGGTGGAAGATGCCGTTCTGAGTGTCCTACTTGACGATCTCCTCATTGAAGTGGCCATGATTGGGGTTGTAGTCCTTCCACAACGCGGGCGGAGTCGTGCGAGGTTCGGCGGCATGCAGTTGCCACAGCGGCGTGAGAAGCAAAGCGGTCAGCAGAGTAAGAGTCTGTTTCATGATTGGTTCGATCAATGTCGTTTGGTCAGTCAATTCACCACAGAGGCACCGAGAACACGGAGAAGGCAGGAGAGTGTCAAAAGACTTTGATCGGCCGACTTAATCAGCCGGAACGCGCGAGCGTCCGGTTCTAACCGGGGCTAGCGCCCTGCGGCTGATGAATGCGCTCCGCGACAATTACTTCGTCCGCTCGTACTGAAAACTCAACGTCCCTTCGGCGAGAGTGATGTCTTTGATGGCTGCGAGCAGTCCGGTTCGGTTGGCTTTGTCGGGGGACAGTTTTGGTATCTGTTCGGCGGACAAGGCGAAGACCGTGATGTGGTACTCCTTCACGCCGGGGCCTTTGGAGCACATCGGGTCGTACTCGGCACGTCGTTTGTCGTTGAGGCCCAGCTTGCCGCTGTTCTTTGAGTTCTGCTCCAGCTTCGTGA
>SXKJ01000382.1 GCA_005778115.1 Planctomyces sp.
CGACGTTCAGCTCCACTCGACCCACCACCCACGGCGAAGCCAAGCCCAACACCTGCTGATAAAGCTCTTTGTCTTGCACCGATCCGCCCTCCGGGCGAACCTTCTATCCATTCAGACACCCACACCGAAGTCCGATGGACCAAAAAATGAGGCTCTCCGCCATTCGTGTTAAAGACGAATACTTGAGCCGCAAGGCGCTAGCCGCGGGTCGAGGAAAAGAACCCGCGGCTAGCGCCTTACGGCTCACATGGCACCGAAATCAACACGAATTGCGGAGAACCAAAAATGAATACAGCCTTCGGCCAACGGCTCACGGCGATCGGCCGGAGTCAACACAGCGAAAGGATCAACATGCGATTCGTTTTCGTGACTTGTCTCGTGATGTTGTCTGTCGCACACGCAGACGAGGGTTTCCGTGCGATCGGCAAAGATCCGCGCACCGGGACGGCGCATGCGGTACTGGTGACGAGCGGAGGGCTGGCGTACTCCGGCCAGATGCTGCCGCTGGATCGCGATGGAAAGCTCATTGAGGGAGATGCGGCGAAGCAACTCACTGGCTTGATGGAACGACTACCGGTGCATCCGGTCGATTGTGCGAAGGTCAACTTCTATGTCGCGAACCCCGAGGTGACGAATGTCGTGCAAGAGTGGCTCAGCAAAACGCTGAAGTATGAGCGTCAGCCGGCAGTCAGTTTCGTACAGACTCGCCTGCCGCTTCCGGGGGCATTGGTCGCGGTCGATTTGATTTCCGCTGGCGGCGGCTCGCCATCACGAATGCGTTTCAAGGATTGGCCGCGAACAAGTCTCATCGAATCCCGGATCGCTCATGAAGCACATCTGAAGGCGGGACCGCGCGTGTATGTGTCCGGTCAGGCGGAGAAAGGGAAGACATTGGCTGAGGCGACTCGGCTGACGCTGGAGGGCTTGCGAAAGACGCTCTCCCACTTGGAGCTTGGCCTCGATGACGTCGTGCAGGTGAAGTGTTTTCTGACGCCGATGGAGCAAGTCGCCGACGTGCAGCGAGAGATCGTCGAGTTCTTTGCTCCGGTGACGAACGTGTTGAATCCGGTCTTTGCTCCGCCGTGCGTGTTCGTCGAATGGCAATCGACATTGCCGATCGAGATCGAACTCGTGGTCGCCGCTCGCCCACAAGCGGGGAAACCGGAACCGCTCGAATTCATCACGCCACCGGGAACGACGGCATCGCCGGTGTTTTGCCGAGTCGTTCGCGCCAACGATCCGCGCACGATCTTTGTCTCTGGCCTGTTCGCGAAGGAGGGAGCTGACGGCGCAGGCCAGGTCAACGACGTGTTTGCTCAGTTGCTGGAGATCCTCAAAGCGAGCGGCAGCGACCTGCGACATCTGGCCAAGGCGACGTACTACGTCAGCGACAACGACGCGAGTGCGAAGTTCAATGAACTGCGGCCGAAGTTTTACGATCCCGCTCGCCCGCCGGCGGCATCGAAGGCGCATGTGCTCGGAGTCGGACTCGCGGGAAGGTCGCTAACGCTCGACATGATTGCGGTGCCGACGAGGTAGGGTGGGACAAGCTCGCTTCGAGCGTCGGCCCACCAGAGTGCCCGCTGAAAATCGATGGTGGGCCGGTGCAGCGAAGCGCCGCTGGTCCCACCCTACGGTCAGTCAGACAGTCGAAGTAGATTGTTCGCATCCTTCATTCGCCGCCAACACAAGGACAGCGCAACCATGCACGACGTGACCTCTTCGCGACAGATTCCTCGCCGTGACATCGTTCAAGCCATCGGTGCTGCCGCGGGGATCGCGTTCGTCAATCACGCGGTCGCCGACGAGAAGACGCCGGGCACACAGGTCGCCGACCGCACCTCGACTATTCGCATCACTGCGATCAGAACCTTCTGGGTCGGGCCGGTTGTCTATGTGAAGATCGAAACCAATCACGGCATCACCGGCTGGGGCGATCTCAAGGGAGTCGATCCGCGCGTGTCGAAGCCGCTGGCCGAGTCGCTGTTTGAACTGCTCGACGGCGAGAACCCGACGCGGGTCGAATATCTCTGGCAGAAGATTTTCCGAGCCCACCGCAACATCCGGGGCGGAGCGTTTCTGGTTCACACGCTCGCTGCGATCGACATGGCGCTGTGGGACATCACCGGCAAGCTGTGGCAGGTGCCGATCTATCGAATGCTCGGCGGGCCGACACGCGATCGCATCCGGGTGTATCACACGCCGAAGGCTCAGAAGGTGCCGCCGCACGGCATCTATGAGCACTCCGGCAACCCGGCCGACATCGACAACATGGTCAAGGCGATCAAAGCCGCTCGCGAGAAAGTCGGGCCTGACGGAGCCGTGATGTTCGACGCGCACTCGGCCGTGCCGCCCGCGACGTTGATTCAGTTGGCCGCCGCGCTGAAGCCCTACGACCTGCTGTTCATCGAAGAGCCGGCCGTCCCCGGCAATATCGAAACCTTCAAGCGGCTCAAGCAGCACATCAACATCCCACTGGCGACCGGCGAACGCGACCGCACCATCTGGGGCGTGATCCCATATCTTCAAGAAGGCTGCATCGACATCCTGCAACCCGACTGCTGCCACACTGGCGGCATCAGCCAGATGAAAAAGATCGCAGTCCTTGCCGAAGCCTACTTCGTTCCGATCGCCCCGCACTGCACGGCAACGTTTCTGGGAATCGCGGCCAGTCTGCATGTCGTCTCGTCGATCCCGCTCTTCCTGATCCACGAGTTCTATCCGACCAACGCCGGGTTCAACCTGCCGGGCGTGACTCGCATGGCCTTCGAGTACGACAAAGATGGGTACATCGGCCTGCCACCAGGGCCGGGCCTCGGCGTTGAGGTGGACGAAGCCCGGCTCATTGAAGAGTCGAAGAAGCCGCAGAGCTACAAGTGGCCGGGAGCCAAGCTGAAAGACGGCTCGATTGCCGATTACTGATTTGGAGTGCGACGGCCAATGCCATCGCTTTTCAATTCACAACTTACATCCCGCCTGACGCTCCATGCAGTCCAAGCACGTTTAGAAAAGATTGGACTTTCGCGGTGACTGCTCCCTGCTGTTGGAAATGCTGTTTTGCACCTCATGGATTCTCCAATGATGCCCCGACCTTGCTTGCTCAGCCTTTTGAATGCGGTGGTGCTCGTGTTGTTGTCGTCGGCAAGCCCGATCTGCGGCGACGATTTGTCTGAGTACTTTCAGGTGGACGGACCGTTGGCCGGAACTCTGAAGAGTGACCGGCCACTGCCGTTGTATGACGCCGATCCTCAGCATCTTTGGAATCGGATGTATTCCGCGTTCTACATTCGCCCACGAGCACTGCCGGCAAGCAGCGAACAACCGGCAACGACGCGATTTGAAGGGGGCGATGTCATCGAGTTTCTGGCGTGGGGCAAGACCGAGTATTGGTCAGGGATGGATGTTTTCGGGAAGGTGAATCCGCTGCTCGACGAGTTCCTACAACGCGGTGCCGAGACGTCCTCAATTGACCCGCTTAAGCGAGCCGTGTTTCAGCATGACCTGTGGGCCGTTTACGATCATCTCATCGACCAGAACATTAAACGGACGGCTGATCGGGCAACGCGAGCACGGCGCGTTGTCCTCTGTGGCAAGCTGGCCAAGTGCATTCAACGGCTCGCGCTGCCAGCCACCGCTGTGGCCGAGCTGCCCGACACCTACACGCTGGCCATCCAATCCGGGGCGTTCGCAGCGAGTCATGAATTCGAGGCCGAGCGAAATTACCTTCCGCCGGGCCTGCTGACTCAGCCAGAAGAATGGGTGGAGGTCGATTTCCATCAACCGAACCTTCACGAGGACATTTCCGATCGCTTCGTCACGCTGCATGCTCAGTCTCTTCAGGGGCGATCGTATTACCGCATTTTCTATCGGTTTCCACAGGGGCGTCGGCAGGTCATCGACTATCTCAAATCATTGAACGAAACCGGCATCGACTGGAAGCAGGCCGCCTACGATGGATTCGTTCGTTTGCGGAAGGACGCTCCGCCGATTCCCGTCGGAACGGAAGTCGTCCTGTTGCAGTTGATGATGACCGTCAACGATCAGTTGCGGCCGGTTCCCACTAAGATTGTCGAATCGTTTCAGTTCCGCGTGTTCCGCAACATCGACGGAAGCAGCGAGCCTCCGACAAACACGGGCGTGGGAGTCAACGTGCTCGACTATCGGCTCAAGCGCCACTTGCTGTTTGAGCGGCAACGGTCAGGAGGTCTCGAACGCGAACCGGAAGGAATGCCGCAGTATCGTGTCGCCGTCGACGGCCTGAAGGGGACGGCACCGGATTGGGGCTTTGCCGACAACTCCGTGTTGTTCCAGCAGTGCGTCGATTGTCACATGTCGCGCCGGAATGATCGTCTGGGCGTCGCAAGCATCCCTTCCATCATTCACTCCGGCGGTTTCGACTCCGGCGCTCAAATGGGCGTCGTCCATCCGCTCACGTCCGCGGAATCAGGACTCACCGGCCAGCGCGTCGCCAAGTTCAAGTCACGCCACGAAAGTTTTCGGAGATTGCTGGAGCATCTCGGTGAATAAGCACGCGAGCTTCGCAAGTGCGCCACACAAAGCCGCCGCCCCCGTTTGTCGTTCAGGTTTATGGCCAGAGTTGCCAAGCCGTCACCACTGTGGCCAACAGCACACAGTAGTACGCGAACCAATGCAGTTGTCTTTGTGTGACGATGCGAATCAGAAATCGCAGCGCGACGATGCCGACAGCAAATGAGATCACCGCTCCGAACAGCAATTGACCGATTGCCAAACTATTCGAGTGCCGCATCGCAAGCCCCTTGAGAAGAACCACTCCGCCCACGGCCGGGACAGACAGTAAGAAGGAAAATGTCGTGGCGGCGTGGCGAGTCAGTCCGACCATCAATCCGCCGGCGATCGTGCTGCCTGATCGTGAGATTCCGGGCAGAAGTGCCAGCGTCTGAAAACAGCCGACTGCCAGCGCGTGAGGCCACTTGATTTGATCGAGTTCCAGCAAACTGATCTCCATTCGCTGGCCCGCGAAGAGAAACGTCGCGGTGATAAACAGCCCCAAGCCGACCAGCAATGGCGAGACCAACGTCTGCTCAAGCCAGTCTTTGAAAACCAGGCCAACCACTGCGACCGGGATGCTGCCCATGATCACGTTAAGCAGCAGGCGATGCCGTTTTCGTAACGACCACAGGTCTTGCCAGTAAACAACGGCCGTGGCCAGCAACGTTCCGAGATGCAGCCCCACGATCAGCTCGATCGTCTCCGCCGAGGTGGCGGTCGTGCCGAACCAGCGTTCGAGCAATTTGCCGACGAGGATCAAATGCGATTTCGAGCTGATCGGCAGAAACTCGGTGATTCCCTGCACGACCCCTTGAATAAGCGTCTGCCAAAGTTGAGCACCATCCATGAGAAGCTCACAACCCGTGGGGCAGGTTTTCAACCTGCCAGAATCCAAACCGTAGTCCGGACGCCCACGTCCGGACATTCACGGGCAGGTTGAAAACCTGCCCCACAAAGGGCGCAGACGGTAGCAGTCGCTCGAAAGTGGGTCGAGCCGATCTTGCGGCTCGAATTACCAGACCTGCTCCAGGATCGCGAGCAGTTTGTCATCGCTTACGTCGCAAGGATTGCCGTCCATGCTGTTGCCGCGCGAGCCTTTGGCTAACGCCGGAAGTTGCTCGCGGGTGACACCGAGTTCCGAGAGTCGTGAGGGAATGTGGAAGACTTGGTTCAGTGAGTGAATCACGTCCTGAAGACGCATCAAGGCCACATCGTCGGAGCACGCTCGGCCATCCGAGGGCCATTTCTGTTCGCCGAGCAGCCATTGATCACATTGCCGGCCGAGTTGTGTGAGACCCTTAGCTGCGACGTCTCGATTTATCTGCAGCGCGCTCGGCAGCATCACGGCACAAGCCAAGCCGTGTGGCACCTTCGCGTGAATGCCGAGAGATGCCGCGACTCCGTGAGCGAAGCCGAGTCCCGAGTTTGCCAGCGCGATCCCGGAGAGTAACGCTGCGTGCGACATGGCCTCGCGCGAAGCACGATGTTTTAGGTCGCACGACAGCTTGAACATCGCCGGCAAGGCCAGTTCGAGTCCTTGCCAACATAACGCTCGTGGGATCGGCTTCGCTCGGCGAGAG
The DNA here is from genome assembly GCA_005778115.1 of Planctomyces sp. Taxonomy (GTDB): domain Bacteria; phylum Planctomycetota; class Planctomycetia; order Planctomycetales; family Planctomycetaceae; genus SXKJ01. Next base: position 6,111 of record SXKJ01000382.1, read on the forward strand.
ATCAGGCTTTCGATCAACTGCGTGATCGCGTCCATGCCGGTATAAGCGGTGATGTCCCGCGGCAGACTGAGGGTCAATTCGGGATCGACGAGCAGGATCTTTGGAATCATCAGGTCGGACCGCAGACTCTTCTTGAACGGCGGTTCGTAAGATGAGATCACCGCGTTCTTGGTCGCCTCGGTCCCCGTGCCCGCCGTCGTCGGCATCGCCAGCAAGGGCAGGGGAGCGAGGTCGATCTTGAGTCCCCGGCCAACTCCTTCGAGAAAATCCTGCACGCTGTTCCCGTGAGTGTTCGTGGCCATCGCGGAGACGGCCTTCGCCAAGTCGATCGCGGAACCGCCACCGATGGCAATCAGCAGGTCTCCTTCGCGAGTGCCGATCTCTCGGATGCGCGCGGTCGCGGCATCAACGTCTCTCACTTCTGGCTCGCGTGTCTGCGTCGCTAAGCGATCAACGGCCACGCCTGAGTCGGTCAGCAAACGACACAACTCATCCAGCGTGCCGTTCGATTCGAGCGTGCGCGAACCGCTGACAACAAACGCTCGTGAACCGAGCGACTTCGCGAGCGTGCCGAGCTCCGTTCGTCGGCCCCAACCGAAGACGATCCGTTGCGGTGCGAAGAAATCATAGGACGCGAGCATGGTTACCACTTCCAGCGCGAGCGTAAGTCAGCGTTGACGACGGAACCTTCCGGCCACTCGTTGTGGCTGAGCTTGACGATGCAGGTCGCGTTCTCGAACCCCATGTCTTCCGAACTGCGAGTGTCCGTCCCTCCCAGATGCGGGCTGAGGACCACGTTGTCGAGATGAGTCAGCGGATTCGTGGGGAGCATCGGCTCCTGCTCGAAGACGTCGAGGCCGGCTCCAGACAAGTGCCCCGATTGCAACGCGGCGAGCAAATCTTTTTCGACGACCAAACCGCCCCGCGCGGTGTTGATAAACGCACTGCCGGGTTTCATCTTCGCGAAGAACGCCGCGTTGCACAGACCGCGCGTCTGATCGTTCAGCGGACAATGCAGGCTGACGAAATCGGATTGAGAGAGCAGTTCATCCAGCCCCACCAGCGTCAGGCCGTGCTTGGCGACGAACTCACGATCGGGATACGTCTCATGCACGAGCACTTTCAGGCCGAGTGCCACGCAACGCACAGCCGTCGAACGGCCGATGCGGCCGAGGCCGATCAAACCCATCGTCCGGCCGCGCACGGGAGCGGTCAGCGTCTGCACCCAGCGGCCGGCTCGCAGAGTGCGGTCGTTGAGGGCCACGTTCTTTGTGACTCCGAACAGCATCGCCAGCGTGTGCTCGGCGACCGCTTCGTGGTTTGAGTTGGGGGTAATCGTCACGGCGACGTTGTGCTCGGTCGCGGCGGCGATATCGACGCGGTCGAAGCCGACACCCGCGCGGGCGATGACTCGCAGGCTGGGGGATGATTCGATGACTTTGCGAGTCAGATATTCGCCGCCGGCAATCAGGGCGACGCAGCCGCGTAGTTCCTCAATCGTTTCCGATTCGGGGCCAAGGCCGCGGGTGATGATCGGGTTCTTCGGATAGCGAACCTCAAACCCCGCGTCGCGCAGGATGCGGGCGTACGAGACCTCCGGCTTGTTGAGAAACGCTTCCGGTGTGATGAGCACGGCGGGCATGAATGATCCTTGTGATTTGAGATTTCCAATTTGAGATTCCCAGCTCTCCGCCATTCTTGGTGATGGGTGTGAGCGGCAAGGTGCTAGCCGCCGGTTCTGGGTGCATTCAGAACCCGCGGCTAGCGCCTTGCGGCTCACTCATCACAAGATTCAACACGAATGGCGGAGAGCCAGATTTCCGAGGTCAGAAGGCGGATAGTAGGAGTGCTCCGGCAAACTTTCGAGGACTCGGCTGACGGTCGAAACGACAGCCGTTATCGTCACGAACCGTGACCGAGATCCGTACCGCGACCGTCAGGGAGCGGCCAGAATCCCTAACGGCTGGCCGCTCCCTGACGGTCGCGGTACGGATTGGAATTGCTTCCTCGAAGGAAAGGAAAGCGGCGATGAATCGCCGCACTCCAAATGGAAATTCTGCCGGCGATTGATCTGCGAGATGGAAAGTGTGTCCGTCTACGACAAGGGGACTATGCCCAGGAGACGATCTTCGGCGATGACCCGACCGAGATGGCTCGGCGTTGGGCGAGCGAGGGGACGCGTTGGCTGCATCTCGTCGATCTGGACGGAGCGAAAGCGGGACAGCCGGTGAATCACGAAGTCGTGCGGCGCATTGTGCAGGCGACCGGCGTGAAGTGTGAACTCGGCGGAGGCATCCGGGACGAAGCGGCGATTCGGCTGATGCTCGATGACGTGGGCGTCGAGCGAGTCATCATCGGCACGCAAGCTCTCAAGCAGCCGGAATGGTTTCGTGAGATGGCTCAACGATGGCCGGGGCGGCTCGTTCTGGGCATCGACGCTCGCGATGGGATGGTCGCGACCGAGGGTTGGCTGGATGTCTCGAAGACCTCGGCCATCGAACTGGCGAAGTCCTACACGGACCTCGAACTCGCGGCGGTCGTTTACACGAATATCGCCAACGACGGCATGATGCAGGGAGTCGATGACGGGACGATTCGCGACATGATCTCGCTGACCGGGCTTGGCCTGCCGGTCATCGCTTCCGGTGGAGTGACGACGTTGTCCGATGTGAAACGATTGGAAGACGTCAGCCGACGGCATCCAAAACTGATCGGCGCAATCATTGGCCGGGCGATCTATGAAGGCACAATTCGCGTGGCAGACGCGATCGAAATGGTTGGCCGGCCGTAAGCCGATCGCCGTCAGCCACGATACCGTTTTTCCTCAGCTTCAAAAACGGTATCGTGGCTGACGGCGATCGGCTAACGGATGTCGGCCGGACAGGAGCGGACTTATGCGACAGCGAATCTCGCGACGTCAGTTTGTGTCGGCCGTGACAGCGATGGGATTTGGGGCCTCGTTGTCTGTGGCCGCCGATTCGTCGTTCAAGCCGCTCGACGATCTGATGACCGGCTTTCTCGAAAAGCACAAGTTGCCGGGAGCCTCGTTGGCGGTCGGGCGCGGTGGGCGAGTGTTGTACGCTCGCGGGTTTGGCTGGGCGGATGTCGAAGCGAAGAAGCCGGTGCAGCCCGACAGCTTGTTTCGGTTGGCGAGCATCTCGAAGTCGATTACCGCCGTGGCCGTGATGCGAGCGGTTGAACAAGGCTGTCTGTCACTCGATGACAAGATCCTGCCGTGGCTCGGCGAACTGGTCCCGTCCGAGATTCCAGATGCTCGTTGGCGAGACATCACGTTGCGGCACCTGCTGCAACACACGGGGGGCTGGGATCGCGACAAGAGTTTCGATGCGATGTTCCGAGCGGTGCCGTTCGCGAAAGAGTTGGGCGTCGATCCTCCCGCGAAGCCGGAGCACGTCATTCGGGTGATGCTCAAGAAGCCGCTCGACTTCGCGCCGGGCGAGCGATACGCGTACTCGAACTTCGGCTATTGCTTGCTGGGCCGAGTGCTCGAACGGCTGGATGGCGTGAGTTACTTTGAGAGCGTTCGGTGGCGAGTTCTCTGCCCGCTCGGCCTGAATCAGCTATGTCTCGGACGGACGCTCAAGGAATTCGCTCATCCCAATGAAGTGAGTTACTACAGTCTTGCTGGCGCGACCGCTCCGAGTGTGTTTGCTCCGAATGTCGGCCAACCGGTGTCGGTGCCTTATGGTGCCTGGCACCTGGAGGCGATGGACGCACATGGCGGCTGGATCGGCAGCGCGTCGGATTTGGTTCGGTTGTCGATGTCACTCGATCCGCAGTCGTGTTGTCCGCTGCTGACCGCCAATGGATTGAAAACGATGTGGGAGCCGCCGAGCGGTTTGGCAGGTCTTGAAAAGGACAGTCGTCCGAAAGACGTACATTACGGGCTCGGCTGGATGGTCCGCACGCTGCCGCCGGGAGACAAGATCAACGTCTGGCACACCGGATCGCTCGACGGCACTTCGACGATCTTTGTTCGCCGCCACGACGGCTTCTGCTGGGCGGTGCTCTTCAACAGCCGCAGCGGATTCAATCCGGAGTCGATGAAGTACGACATCACCCCCTCGAAGGCGATCGACGGGGCGATTCATCAAGCGGTGAATGCGGTGGACTGGACGCGAATTTGATGAGGCACCTTCCAATCACCCGATTCGCGCCGGTAGCAATTGCTCGGCATTCCGAGCGGCGGCCGAGATGCCGGCTCGAATCGCGGCGGGCATGTCGGCCCCGCGTTGCAAAGCGCAGGCGAGCCCAGCGGTAAAGCAGTCTCCGCAGCCGATCGGATTGACGACCTCAACGCGTGGGACATCGAATCGAAAACGATCTGAAATCGCCGCCCGTTGCTCGACGTGTGATGCCAGCACTTCATCGGGGCCATTCGTGACGATCGCCCACTCTGCCCCGAATTCATGAATCTCTTGCGTCGCCTGCCAAATGTCGTCGGCGGAGGAGAGTGGCCGTTGAACGGTTTGAGCCAGTTCTTCTCGATTCGGTTTGACCAAGAACGGTGCGTGACGCCAGGTTGCCAGCAATTCGACACCGCGAATATCGAGAATGGCTTTGGCTCGCGTGTGGTCAAGCAACTTCGCGTAGTAGTCCGAATGCGTGTTGTTCGGCAGCGAGCCGGTCAAGATGACGAACTCGACGTTTCCGGAAGCGGCCTCGTCCGCGAACGCGGCTTCAAACGTGGCGAGTTCAGCCGGGGTTGCTGGCAATGAGTTCTCGACGATCTCGGTCGTCTGCCCCGAATCGCGATCGAGTAGCGTCGTGCAGACTCGCTGCCGAGGCGACGACTCGATCCAGCGAACATCGACACCGAGATCGGCCATATCACGTCGCATCGCCTCGCCCGACGCACCGCTGCCGACGAGCGACAGCGTGCGCACGCTTGCGCCGAGTTGCGTCAGCGCGAGGCCGACGTTGAGTACCTTGCCCGACGCGCACCAATGCACTTCACGAGCGCGGTTGACCTCACCGACTCGCAGTCGGTTGAGGACAGCGATCTGTTGCCATGCGGGAGTCAGGCCAGCGACGAGAATCATGGTGGTGTCCTAACCGTACCGCGACCGTGAGGGAGCGGCCTGGTCGATCGTCGGGGCCGCTCCCTCACGGTCGCGGTAAGGATGATTGAAAGACTTCCGCGACGTGATCGCAGACGAGTTGAAATGCCACGAGTTCGTTTGGTCCCGCCGTCTTTTCGACGGGGCTGCGCAGTGCGGCGAGTTGCCGTTCGACTTCTTCACGAGGCAGCAGATGTAATCGCGTCGCCAAGATCGCCGCTTCGAGAACCGCGTGCTTCGCGCGGTTGAAGCCGAAGACGTCTCGCAGTCGTCCAACATGGACGACTCGCGCGCGGATTTCGGTTCGGTCCTGTGTCGCGTCGAGTGTTTCGATTTCAAACTCGTACCAACGGCAGGCGGAGGCGAGGACTTGGCCGGTGACTTTTTCAGCGGCGAACGTCTCCGGCTGTGTGTCGAGTTTTCCGATCGCGGCCTTCGCGAGCAACAGGACATCATCGACGACGTGGAAGACCCCTTGAGGTTGTGCCTTCAAATTTTGAAACGTCTGCGACGTCTGGAATGGGCGGAGATGCAGCCACGTCATGGACTCATCGACGATCGGACCCATCGGGGCGATGTTGAGTTCGCCGACGGCGTTCAAACTGGTAACGATGCCTTCGAGAATCATGGTTCCGTAGGTCAGGCTTTCCAGCCTGACTCGAAAGCGGAAAAAACGAAGAAGCGAACGACCGCTTCTGTTGCGAGCATCAGACATTCTTCAGGAGTCTGTCGCGTTGGGGTCAGCCTGGAAAGGCTGACCTACGTCACGCGGCTTCGGCGGCGGGTTCGCAGATGGCAGAATAGGACAGCTCGATATCGCCTGGTTCGTCATTCGATTCGCGTTTCAACTCGACTCGCATTCCGTAGGCGTACACGACGGAGACCTTCCAGCGAACTGGATTGTCTCCGTTGGCCTCGCACTCGACTTGTGGCGCGCCGGCGAACGGTGGGCTGAACGGGACGTGAACCGAGGCGGCTCGCTGGCCGGCTGTGAAGGAAACGCGGATCGCACCTTCGATCTGATCGACACCGCCGGGCAACGCTTGCCGAGTCATCCATTGCGTTGTTGACTCGCCGGTGACCGGATCGAACACTGAGAGGTCAGACGGCGTAGCCCGAACGCCTACGTCCGGGCGATCGGACGTAGGCGTCCGATCTACAGACTCGGGCACGCGGCTAAGTTCATTAGCCCGACGCGCCAGCAAGGGGTCTTCCGTAGCAACCCCTCGCTGGCGCGTCGGGCTGGCGAGACTCAAGCCAAAACCGGCGGCCGACAGCGCCGCGATGCCGAACAGCCAACCGCGAGCCAGCGGCGAATCAGACGGCAACAGCGCGAGGCCGCTCAGCCAAGTCGGCAACCAGGCGACGACCGCCGCGATTTGTGCGGTGCGCGGCGATGTGGCACCGGCTTGTTGCTGAAACGAGAGCCAGCCGAAACCGCTTAACAACGTCGCCAGAAAACTGACGAGCACACACGGCCAAGCGGAGGCGATGTTTTCAATCCCGCCGGACACGCGACGCGACAGCAACAAGACCGTGACGGCGATCATGCTGCTCCAAATCACGATGGCGGATTGGCGATTCCGTTCGGCACTCGTCATTTCAGCGATCCTTCGCTGGGAGGAGGGGATGAGTGCCGTACCGCGACCGTTAGGGAGCGACCGTTCGTATTGCGATCAGGCCGCTCCCTAACGGTCGCGGTACGGCAGCGGTGTCAGCACTACTATCCCGCCGCGCGGTTTAGCGCCTCGGCCGTGTCGGTCTTTTCCCAGGTGAAGTCGGCGTCGCTCTTGCCGAAGTGGCCGCCGTGCGCGGTCTTGCGGAAAATCGGGCGGCGGAGTTGCAGTGACTCGATAATCGACTTGGGAGTCATCGAGAAGTTGTCACGGACGATTGCGGAAATCTTTTCTTCGGCGATCGTATTCGTACCGTTCGTGTCGACGCACACGCTGACCGGTTCGGCGACGCCGATGGCATACGCGAGCTGCACTTCACATTCGGATGCGAGTCCCGCCGCGACGATGTTCTTCGCGACGTATCGCGCCATGTACGCGGCCGAGCGATCGACCTTC